>JAVEXG010000047.1:0-17657 GCA_034004115.1 Bacteroidales bacterium
ACAAAACTACATATTCCTCCTGCCGGAAATAATGTGGTTCACCGATCAGGACTATTTGAAAAACTTAACTCCGGCCTGAGCAGAAAGCTGATTCTTGTTTCTGCTCCTGCCGGGTATGGTAAAACAACTCTGCTAAGCGATTGGATTAGCCTGAACACAATTCCGGCATCATGGCTCTCACTGGACAATAGTGATAATGACCCGGCAGTTTTTTTAGGCTATGTAATTTCAGGAATACAAAATATTCAGCATGACTTCGGACAAAGTGCCCTGCGCCTTCTAAATTCACCAGCTTCACCCTCTTTCGAATCAATTGCCAGCTTGCTGATCAACGAATTAATCAACATCGACAAGAATTTTTTATTGGTTCTCGACGATTTTCATTTAATAAAGAGTAATGAGGTATTAAAGTTAGTAACCTATTTATTAGATCATATTCCCGGTAATATCCATATTGTAATCCTGACCCGTTCTGACCCTGCACTGTCAGTTTCAAGGTTAAGAAGCCAGCAACAATTGGTTGAATTGCGATCATCAGATCTTAGTTTTTCGGCAAATGACATTTCAATACTATTTAATAAAAAACTAAGGATGGGATTATCCATTGAAGATGTCTATTCGCTCGAAACTAAAACAGAAGGCTGGATTGCAGGGTTGCAGCTTACAGCCTTGTCAATGCAGGGCCGTGAAAATATTTCAGAATTTATTCAGGACTTAAAAGGAGATAACCGCTACATAATGGATTATCTGATGGAGGAGGTGCTGAAGATCCAGGCAGATGACATCAAGGAATTTTTACTGCGAACCTCAATTCTGGAGCAAATGTCGGCTCCTCTATGCAACGCGGTTTTGAACATAAATGACAGCCAGTTGATTCTTGAAACCCTGGAAAAAAATAACATGTTTGTTATACCGCTGGATGAGGAGAGGACCTGGTATAGATATCATCATCTCTTTGCAGAGCTATTAAAACAACGACTTCATCTTAGAGGTAAAGCCGCATTTATTGAGCTTCATAATAAGGCAATTGAGTGGTTTAAGGGTAATTCAATGCCACTGTCAGCTATTGAACATGCGATAGAAATAAAGGATTTCGAGAAAAGCATACAGTTTCTTGGAGAGATGGTAGAGAATATGTGGAAAAACGGGCAGCATGCCGCTATTATGAAATATGGTGGTTTATTGCCTGGTGAAATCATCAAAAAAAATGCGGATTTTAGTCTATACTATGCCTGGATATTGATCATAGCCGGTCAGAATCAGAAAGCTGAACCTTTTTTGGTGAGCGCCGAAAAAATTACAATGAAGATCATTAATGAAAAAAATATATTAAAAGAAGACGTTCGGTATAATAAGCAACTGTCAGGAAAAATTTCAGTTGCATTTGCTTACCTCTACTCAAAAACCGCAGACACGGAAAAAGTTTTCAGCTATTGTAAAGCGGCTATGGTCAACCTTTCGGAGGATGATCCGTTTTGGCATAGCTGGGGTTGGTACTCTATGGGATGGGCAGAAGAGGTCAGCGGACACATCAATGAATCTAAAGAAGCGTTTGTAAAGGCGCTTTCCTATGCTAAAAAATCGGGCAACATCTATCTTATATCTTCCACTGCTTACAATTTAGCTTATATGGAACAGCGCATGGGGCTTTATTCTTCTGCTTATAAGAGATGTTCTGATCTTATAAGTATTATGAAAGAAAGCGGCTACACACAAATTACAAAATCGGAACCCACATACGTTGAGCTATATACGTGTATGGCAGAAATTGAATGTATGCGGACAGATTTTGAAGAAGCTTTGGCAAAAATAAAAATCGCATACAGCTTAAGTAAAAATTTTTCCAACTGTTCTTATCAAGTCTGGGTACGATTAATTTATTCACAAATTTTATTTGCGCACGGGGATAATGCCGGAATTTTAAAGCTGTTAAATGAAATAGAGGATATAATAAAACGAAATACAATATCTCCGGCTGCCAGAGCTATTTATATTGACATGAAAGGGAGAATGCTTATTGAACAGCATGAACTTGAAAAGGCCGGTAATTTCTTTACGGAAAATGGGCTGGGACCCGATAATAATATTTCATATTTGGAAAACAGGGGCTATTTTTCATTCGTAATATTACTTATAACAGAATTAAGATTTAAAGAAGCAGAAAAAATTCTTTCCGAATTACAAACGATGACTCAAGCTGCAAAATGGATTGAAACACTGATTGAAGTGAAAATAGTATATTCCATTTTGTATAAACATACAGGAAATAAAGAAAAAGCTGTTGCAAATTTGCTTGAATCATTGGAATACGCTGCCAGTGAAAATATATTAATGTCATTTATCTATTATCACGATAGAATAAAAGACTTATTAATAGAAGTATTTAAAATACAGGCTACTACAAGAAATAATATTCCAAGGAAATTAATCGACAAGCTTAAGCTCGCCATAGAAAGGAGAGAGAAATTTATAAAAACTAATTCAGAATCCGTATTAAGCGACCGCGAATTAGATACAATTAAGCTGATTGCAGACGATTTATCGAACCAGGAAATAGGCGATAAATTGTTTATTTCACTTAATACGGTTAAGTCGCATGTTAAAAATATTATTCTGAAATTAGGAGTTGATTCCAGGATACAGGCTGTAACTAAAGCAAAAGAGCTTGGAATAATTTAATTGCTCTCCGGATTTACAATTTCCCCGATAATTTTATTAAAAATCATCCTCTTGAATCACCCTCGAGGGTGATTTTTTTTTGATGGGGTTCCCCGACTTTTGTACAGGAACTAATTAATAAGAACATGAAAGGAAAGACTATAATAAAAATTCAGGGGCATCTTAATGGCAAATGGAAGGATTCCTTTGAGGGTATGGAGATCAGCTATGAAGGAAACATTACAATTCTTACAGGGAATCTTAAGGATGAAGCACATATGCATGGAATTCTGAATATCATCAGAGATTATAACCTGATACTTATTTCGATCAATCCGGTTGAAAAATTTCATTTTAATGGATTTATTCTATAATTAACAATACTTACAGTTATGAAAAGGTCAGTAGTTTTATTAATCGTCGCAACACTATTTTTACAGAACTGTGCTAAGGTATTTTACGCTCCGGATGCCAGATACCTTGCTAATACCCAAAAGATCATAGCCATTGTACCTCCACAGGTATCTATTGCTGCAAAAAAGAAAGTCGATGCTGCCGCTCTTATCGAACAGCAAAAAACAGAATCAATAAATTTCCAGAGAGAAATGTATAGCTGGATGCTAAAAAGAAAAATGCAGGGAAAAATCTTTGTTGATATCCAGGATGTTGAGACTACAAATGCAAAACTGGCTGCTGCCGGTTTTCAGGATGCAGGATTATTAACACCTGCCGACCTGTCAAGGGTGCTGAATGTAGACGGAATCCTGACTTCCAACTACTCGCTTTCAAAACCAATATCCGAGGGTGCCGCAATTGCACTGGCAGTTATTGCAGGATGGTGGGCACCGACAAACGAGGCGGTTGTTTCTTTGTCAATTCACGATAGCGGCTCAGAAAAGTTGATCTGGAATTACGACCATAAACTTTCATCTTCTTTAGGTAGTCCGGCCAGACTTGTAGATGAACTAATGAGGCAGGCAAGCAGAGAGATGCCTTATTTTACGAGCCGGAATGGTTATTGAAAATGATTGGATCAATCCCGCTAAATGAAATTAATGCCCGCAACCACTTTTTTGGATCAGGGCAACCATGACATTATTAACCGGCATTAATATATTCATGATTAAAATATTTCATAATTTGCATGAATGCTTCTAACAAAACTGCATATTCCTCCTGCCGGAAATAATGTAGTTCACCGATCAGAACTGTTTGAAAAGCTGAACTCCGGCCTGAGCAAAAAACTGATTCTGGTATCCGCTCCTGCCGGGTATGGTAAAACAACTCTGATAAGCGACTGGATCAGCCAGAATAAAATTCCGGCAGCATGGCTTTCACTTGACAATGGAGATAATGACCCGGCGGTTTTTTTAAGCTATGTAATTTCAGGAATTCAAACTATAGAGAAAAAATTCGGTCAAAGCGCCCTGCGGCTTTTAAATTCACCCAATTCTCCATCCGTTGAGTCAATTACCAGCCTGTTAATCAACGACGTACTCAGTGTAAATCAAAACTTTTTACTTGTACTCGACGATTTTCATTCGATTAAGAGTAACGAAATACTGAAACTGGCAGCTTATCTGTTTGACTATATCCCGGGTAATATCCACATTGTAATACTTACCCGATCTGACCCGGCTCTGGCTGTTTCAAGGCTGAGAAGTCAGCATCAGTTGGTTGAGTTACGTTCCTCAGACCTTAGTTTTTCAGCAAATGATATTTCAATTCTGTTTAATAAGAGACTGAAATTGGGTCTGTCTGTTGATGATGTTTACTCCCTTGAATCAAAAACAGAAGGCTGGGTTGCCGGTCTGCAGCTGACTGCTTTATCTATGTCGGGCCGTGAAGATATTTCGGCATATATTAAAGACTTAAAGGGAGATAATCGATACATCATGGATTATCTGATGGAAGAAGTGCTGAAGATTCAAACAGATGAAATCAAGGAATTCTTACTGCAAACATCAATACTGGAGCAATTGTCAGCTCCGTTATGCAACGCTGTCCTGAACAGAAGTGACAGCCAGCTGATACTTGAAACACTGGAAAGGAATAACATGTTTCTTATTCCCCTGGATTCCGAGAGGAATTGGTACAGATATCATCACCTCTTTGCTGATTTGTTAAAACAAAGACTATTGCTTAATTCAGATTCTCAGCCTGAAAAACTGCATAATAAAGCTTGCGACTGGTTTGAGCAGAATGGCATGTATGAATCTGCGCTGAAGAATGCCTTGAAGATAAAAAATTACGAAAAAGCGATTCAAATACTTGGAGGGATAGTTGAAGGAATGTGGGAAAATGGACTGCACAGCTCTATCCTGAAATATTGTGATTTAATCCCTGATCAACTGGTTAAAAAGAATCCAACCCTGTGTCTGTATTTTTCATGGATACTTATTACAACAGATCAGGTTCAGAAAGCTGAACCTTTTTTGACGAGCGCCGAAAATTTAACAAGGGAAATAATTAATGACCCTCAGTCACCTGCAGATGTTGTACACTCTAACAATATATTATTTAGCAAGTTATCTGTTGCATTTGCTTATATGAATACATTTGCCATGTCTCCGGAGAAAGTATTGGATTATGCCAGGAATGCTATGAAATATCTGTCAGATGATGATTCATTATGGTTAGGCTGGATCTGGTATTCCGTGGGAATGGCGGAAATGTCAAACGGAAATATTGAACAAGGGACAAAAACGCTTCGTAAGTCGTTGGATTATAGTAAGAAATCAAACAATTTGTATCTGATATCTGAAATTGCATATGAAATTGCTTATCATGAAATGAGGCATGGCCATTACAAGGCTGCATTTAAGCATTGTTCTGATCTTTTAAATTACATGAAAGTAAACGGGTATTCGGAAATTGCAAAAGCAGAGTGGACTTATACCGGTTTGTTTACAATGATGTCAGTCATACAATGCATCTGGACCGATCTCGATTCGGCCCTGGAGGATGTAAAAACGGCGTATAACTTAAGTAAGGATGAGAAAAATACAGGTCACAGAATTAAAGTCTTACTGGCCTATTCATATATCTTATATGCACGCGACGACAAGGCAGGGGCAAAAAGCAGGTTAACAGAGCTGGAAGAGACAATGAGGCAATTCAAGGCAACCCATCATGTAACTGATACATATGTGGGTTGGATGATAAGAATACTTGTTGACGCAGGTCAGATTGACAAAGCCGGTGATTTTGCGAAGGAGTACGGGCTGGGACTTAATAAGAAGATCAGCTATAAGGAGGAATTGTCTTACATAAACTATGTCAGGTTGTTGCTTGCTCAAAATAAATTCAATGAAGCAGAAGTAATGATGTCAGAGTTATATTCCATGGCTCTTTCAGGAAATAGAATTGAATCACTGGTTTATCTGAAAATCTCATATGCTGTCATGTACAGGATGACTGGCGAACGGCAGAAAGCTGTCAGAAGTCTGATTGAAGCTATGGAATATTCAGCAGATGAAGATCTCCTTGTATTTTTTCTTTATGACCTGAACTATACAGTTGATTTATTTGAGGAAGTTTATAAAATACAGACCGCCGGAAAAACCAACATTCCCGATACATTTGTACGGAAGCTCAGGCAGGCTGTTGAAACAAAGAAAAAGCGCTTGAAAATACATCCGGAATTGGAATTAAGCACTCGAGAACTTGCCACTCTGAGACTTTTAGATGAGGACCTTGTGAACAGGGAAATTGCTGAAAAACTTTTTATTTCATTGAATACGGTTAAAACGCACCTGAAAAACATCTTTCTGAAACTTCAGGTTGATAACCGTTCCGGGGCTGTTGCAAAAGCTAAAGAGATGGGATTATTGTAGTACATCAAATCTCCTTATTATTAAAATCACCCGCCCATATCACCCGCACGGGTGATTTTTTTTTAATGGACACCGATGATCTTTGCTGGGTATTTAATATAAAAAAATGAAAGGCAAAATCAGGATAGTGGTTAAGGGAGATCTCGATCAAAAATGGTCGAATTGTTTTGAAGGCATGAAAATCAGCTATGAAGCGGGCAGCACAATTCTTTCCGGAAATCTCAAAGATGAATCACATTTGCATGGGATCTTAGAGATCATTCGTGATTTAAACTTAACTCTTATATCAGTTAATCCTGAGGGAAATCAGAATACCCAAAAAGAGGTTTTATTAAACCAATCTAATATGAAAAAGTTAATCTTAACAACACTAATGATTGCAATGTTTTCAGCACTGGCACTTTGCCAGACTGAAAATAAAGATGCTGACTTTAAACGACACTCAATAGGAAGTTCGCTTTTTCTCCTGGGGAATATCGGAGATTCGGCCAGATTCATTCAGTTCAACTACGGATACCGGCTCACCCCAAAGGATAACCTTATTGTCGAAGCTATCACCTGGACGTATTATGAACCATTGGGTACCTATGGATCTTCCGAGGAATATTACCCGGGTAAAGTAAGAGCGTCCGGAATTGGACTGGGTTATCAGCGATTCCTGTGGATGAACTTATTTGCCACCATTGAACCAACCTTCTTTCTTCAGCAATTCTATGATTCAGCTGACAATAAAATCCAGAAGGGTTTTCAGTTATATCTTCAGTTTATCGCGGGATATCGATTTGAATTCTATAAAAAGAGATTCTTTATTGAACCTGCCGTTGCCCTCAAATACTGGCCTGTAAACACAAATTTTCCTGCATCCTTTGCAGCTATTGAAAACGGCGTACAGAAATACAAATTTGAGCCCGCCCTGAATTTTGGCTTCAGGTTCTGATTTAGAATTCAAAAAAATGAAAAAGATAATTCCAACAACATTAATGTTTGTCATGTTCGCAACACTGGCATTCAGTCAGACCTTCCCCGGGCATGAAAGAGGTGCGGATAAAAACACTGCTCCTGACTTCAAATGCTCATTAAGCACTACTTATCTGACATTCCTCAATTTTGGTCCGGAAAAAACAAACACCCACCATTATGAGTTTCATTTTGGATATCAACTTACATCTAAAGACAAAATAGGCATCAAAGTGGCCACCTGGAAGCTATTCGCACCCATGGGCATACAATTATGGGATCCGCTTTTTCAGGATGAAGGAGAATTCTACCCGGGAAGACTCCGGGAAAGGGGCCTGGGAATTACTTATCAGCGAATTCTTTGGAAAGGATTATTCATTTCTGCAGAAATTTATCCCTTATGGAAAACATACCTGGACGAGAATAATAAGAAGACAGGTGATGGTTTCAAATTGTATACTTCTTACCACCTGGGATACCATATACCTCTGTTCAAAAACAGATTGTATATTGAGCCTCAGGTTCACTGCAATTACTGGCCGATAGACAGCAAAGGGCCATTGGGATTTGAAGAAAAGGAGAGTAAATGGAGTAATTTCTTCCTTTTTGAACCAAATTTGTATATCGGGATCAATTTTTGAAAATCAGGCAAGGAGGTAAATAAATGAAGGTACTAATAACCGGCGGAACCAATGGAATGGGTAAAGGAGTGGCTAAAATATTGGCTGGAGTTGATAACCAACTACATGAAGTTATTATTCTGTGCAGATCCAAAGAACTCGGTGTGGCCACAATCAAAGAAATCGAAAATACTGCCAATAATAAAAAGATTTCGATTGTCATTTGTGACCTTACTAAACTCCGTGATGTTCGAAATGCCATCATAGAAATCCAAAGCCAACATAAATATCTGGACGGTATATTTATTAATGCCGGATTGGGTTATGCTTTTGAACGGGTAGAGACTGAAGATGGAATGGATTCACATTTCCAGGTAAATTATTTATCTCAGTTTATGCTGACCTTAAATTTATTGAACCTGCTCGAAAATTCAGAGAATGGTGGAAGAGTAATATTCAACGTCACCCGGGGCGGCAAAATATTCTGGGACGATATCCAGATGAAAAGAAACTGGGGTTTTGAAAACGGGATCCATCAGGCCATGGTTGCCAAAAGAATGTTCCTCGTAAAGCTAAATAATCTGTACAGAGGATCGAAGGGATCAAAATTATCCTTCATTGGCTTTGAAATATCGAAAACTGTGTGGAGCAATCAGCTTAATATTATTCCGCTATCAATGAAAACCATGGCAACCATAATGAAGTTTTTTGGCACATTTATTTCAATAGAGGAATGTGGTAAGATAATGGCCCCTTTGTTCACAGAAAATCAGGAAGAAAGTCTTAAGAAGTCAGGTAAATTTATCACATGGAAGAAGAATAATTTTATTGAGATAAATGAAGATAAAATTGTTTTTGATCATGAAATGCAGGATAGGCTCTGGAAAACCAGCCTTGAGCTATGCAAAGACCAAAAAACTACCCAGATTGCAGAGAAACTTCAGCATGCTGTCGGGGTATCATGCACTCCTTTCCAATAGCAACAAAACCACTTATCACATAATACGACCGCTGATCATATTTTACTTTGATTGAGCATGTTCCAGTATTTTCTTTGTTGCTATTAAGCAATTAATCGATATATAACAGTCCTATTTAAAACTTAACATATTAAAATAATGAACACATTCAAAATAAACAACAAAATCTATCAATCGGAGTAATTTTTTTGACATCCTGATACTTCCTCCGTCAGAAGGATACACCAGACTGATGAAGCTCTGGAGTACTAAAGGAAATAATCAGTAAACCGGATACAAAAACCTGTAATTTGGATATCTGCAGGTCCTCATTGTTGTCTTACTTTGTAGAATGAAATACCGGGAAAATTATGAAAGATATAGCCTACAGAGTTCAGACAATCGCTCACCTTCACGAAATAGTGGGATTTGAAAAGCCAAGGCATCCTTTGGTTTCGGTAATTGATTATTCAAAAGTAAAAGTTGCCAGTGCTCCCGATTCAGGTAGTTTTATTTGCAGTTTTTATACTGTCAATTTCAAAAAGAATTGTCACTTCATGTATGGACGACAACCATTCGATCATCAGGAAGGGACCTTGCATTGTACCGCTCCTGATCAGATCATCACTTTCGATAGGAAAAGAGATACGGGAAGTTCCGAAGGCTATGGCCTGTATTTTCATCCTGAATTAATAAGAAACTCGAGTCTCGGGGGAAAGATGCATGAATATTCCTTCTTTTCCTATGCAGAAAATGAAGCTTTACATCTCTCAGAGTATGAAAAGCAAACATTGTTTTCAATCCTTAAGCAAATCGAAATCGAGTATAACACAAATATTGATCATTATACAAACCAACTGATCATTTCAAATATTGAACTCCTGTTAAATTATTGCAAACGGTTTTATGGCAGGCAGTTTATTACCCGTACGAATCATAACAAAGATATAATAGCCAGGTTCGAGGAGTATATGAGGAGTTACTTTAATTCATCAAGTCTTGCTGAAGCCGGATTACCCACTGTTAAGTTATGTGCAGACGCAATGAATCTCTCCCCCAATTATTTCAGCGACCTGCTAAGAAGTGAAACTGGCAGGAACACCCAGGAACACATTCACTATCATTTATTGGAAAAGGCTAAAACTATGCTGGCAGGCACTGGAAAAAGCATTAATGAGATAGCGTATGAGCTTGGTTTTGAGTATCCACAAAGCTTTTACAAGCTATTTAAAAGAAAGGTTGGCAGCTCCCCGACGGAGTATAGAAACGAACTTTCAAAAAATTAAATCAATGAAAACAATAAACCTTAAAAGCGTACTATTTACTGGATTTCTATCCGGAATTATAATACTATTCAGCGCACTTTCTATGGTTCCGGCAGTCGGAAATGAGATGGATGAGATACTTGCGAGCAGAGGTTTACCTCCGTTAAGTAACCGGGCAATGGTTTTCTTTTGTTTTGTCAGTATCAGTAATGGAATTCTATTGGTTTTTCTTTACTCAATGTTAAAGCCGGTATTTGAATCAAAGACTAAAACAGCTATTATTTCGTCATTGATAGTCTTCTTTTTCAGCTATTTTCTTAGTAATGCATCATTGGTGGCATATGGATTTATGCCATTAAAATTCACAATAATCGGGACAGCCTGGGGACTGGGTGAATTAATATTAGCAGGTCTGGTGGCTTCAAGATTATATAAGGAAGTTAAAATGGTTAATAATGCTGAAAAATGAAAGCAATAATTTATACAGAATACGGTAAACCCGATGTACTTAGGGTTCAGGATATAAAAGGACTTGTTGAGAAAGATAAAATCAGGTCTGTAATTGACGGGATATTTAAAATTGACAAGGCACCTGAAGCGCGACGTCTTGCAATTATTAGCTGTCAGAGGTACGGTTAACTGGTCTATGGAAGTCCTTATGAGGGTTCATGGGCGGTCAACCTGCAGTACAGAATCAAAAGGGTAAAAGTCATATATTTACTGTTTAAATATCACATCAATGATTAAAGTAAGAAGAGTGTATGACCCGGAAGAGGCCGGAGAAAAATACAAAGTATTTGTTGACCGGCTCTGGCCCAGAGGCATTTCAAAGGAGAAGGCGGGATGGAATGAATGGATGAAGGAAATTTCACCAGGTAATGAGCTTCGCAAGTGGTACAACCATGATCCTGCGAAATGGATGGAATTCAGGAAACGGTACAGAATGGAATTGAGCAACAGGCAGGAAGAATTGAGCAAGCTTAAGATGCTGGAGAAGGAGCACGGAACAATTACTTTGCTTTATTCATCCAAAGAAGAAAAATACAACAATGCCGTTGCTTTAAGAGAATTCCTGGCAGAGTAATTAAATCCGGGTTTGAACTTCTGCCTTTCTGATTAGCTGTTCGGGATTGGTTACGTTTTCATAAAGCAGACCTGAACACCCGGAGTAGGAGACCGGAATTCGCTGATATCATAATTCCAAAGTGACTGAATTCTCTCCGACACCAAGGTTAGCCAGCTGTTTCAATATGGCATCCATCATCGGAGGCGGACCGCATACATAAAATTTCCTGTTCAGATCACCAAGATGGTTCTTCAGGAAATCCTCGCTGATCATTCCAAAGTAGTAATTGTCAGCTTTTTCATCCGATAGAATATTGATGAATGCATTTCCCAGCATTTCGCTCAATTCACTTTCAAGAATAATATCGGCTTTTGTTTTGTTGGCGAAGATCAGTGTGTTTCCGGGAATTTCATTTTTTGTGCGGAGGTCCCTGAAAATGGAAAGGAAGGGAGTGATTCCTGCCCCTCCTGCAATAAAAACACCTTTGCCCTTATAGGAGATAGCGCCCCATACATCCCTTATTATCAGTTCAGCACCGGGATTAAGTTTCCCAAGCTCATTCGTAATACCGTTATGAGATGGATAGATCTTGATTGTAAATTCAAGGTAAGGCTCACTGTTCAGACATGTAAATGTGAAAGGTCGCTTTTCATCCTTTAATTCAGGAGTATTTACCGACACCTCTGTAGCCTGACCGGGAATGAATGAATATCCATCAGGTTTTTCGATCCGGAACCGTTTGACATCATGAGTTACAGGATCAATGCTGAGAATTTTAACAATATGCTCTTCCATCTTGTATAGTTTTGATTATTAAACAATTTATTCCGGTCAATGTTTAAGTTTTGCTGCAACGCCAACGGGTGAGACAAACTCTACGGATATAATTTTTTTGTTTTATCAATCGACCAGCCGGTCTTCAGGCCAATTACAAACAATGCCAGTGCGACAGTACCTATTGAGAATACAGTATCTCCAATGACCCTCATCCACTTTAAGGACTGAAGAGTTGAACCCTGCATAAATTCAGCTGAACGGGCATACCACATTCCATGCTTAATGCTGGCAATTGTTTGCAGCACTCCGACCGGAAGGAGGCTTATGAGTATCATTAACATCAATCCTCCGTTAATAGCCCAGAATGCAATGCTTAATAATTTGGTCTTCCAGACATATTTGATTGTCAGTCCTTTAAGTACAAACAACATAAGTCCTATACCCAGCATTCCAAAAACTCCAAAAAGTGCGGCATGACCATGGACAGGGGTAGTGTTGAGTCCCTGCATATAGTACAATGCTATGGGAGGATTAATAAGGAAGCCAAATAATCCTGCCCCGACAAGGTTCCAGAAGCTTACAGAAATAATGAAATAGATAGGCCACCTATATGATTTTACCCAGGCAGTAGCTCTGCTGAGCTGAAGGTTGTGATAAGCTTCAAATCCCATGAAGACCAGCGGAACCACTTCAAGAGCGCTGAATGAAGCTCCGAGGGCAATAATGGCAGTGGGAGTCCCGGCAAAATAGAGATGATGGAATGTTCCGATGACACCGCCTGTCATGTACACTATGGTAGCAAAGAGAACGCCGGTCGTAGCATACTTTATATTCAGCAATCCCATCCTAACAAACAGAAAAGCAGCAATAACTGTAGCAAATACCTCGAAGAAACCTTCAACCCAGAGATGGACCACCCACCATCGCCAGTATTCTGCTATGGACAGATGGGTCTGCCTGCCCCACATGAGACCTGCCCCATAAAATCCGGCAATCGCCACCGATGCTATTATAAACAGTATCAATAGCTGACGGCTTTCAGATGGCTTGATAAGTGCAGGCCATAATGCCCGGAACATTAAAAAGAGCCAGATAATAAATCCTGCGAAAAGGAAGATCTGCCAGAATCTTCCTAAATCCACATATTCATAACCCTGATGACCAAACCAGAAGTTCTGAACCAATCCGAGTTTTTGCATTACTCCCATCCATTCGCCGACAATTGATCCAATTACAATTATAAGGAGTGCAACAAATAATACATTTACCCCCAGCCGCTGGTATTTTGGCTCAGTCCCGGATACTGCCGGAGCGATGTAAAGTCCCGCAGCCAGCCATGAAGTAGCTATCCAGAAAAGTGCCAGCTGAACATGCCAGGTTCTCGCAACTGAATAGGGAAGGAGATTATCAAGCTTAAGTCCATAGAATCCATTCCCTTCCACACCATAGTGAGCTGTGACAACTCCAAACACGATCTGTAATAGAATGAGGCCAACCACGACCCAGTAATACTTCAGAACTGCCTGCATTGATGGTGTAGGATTCAGTCCTCCAAGCGGATCATTTTGAGGCAACAATGATTTATCAAGGACATCCGAACGGTTCCTCGCATTATAATATGCCAGCAATCCGATACCTACAAGCAGCATTATAACACTGAATCCTGTCCAGAGTACAATACCGGCCGACGGGGTATTGCCAATGACCTGATCGGGTGGCCAGTTGCTCGTATAGGTGATGTCTGATCCCGGTCTTTCAGTTATGCAGGCCCAGGCAGCCCAAAAGAAAAAAGCATTCATCGCTTCCATTCTGACCGGATCTTTTATTGAATTTACAGGAATAGCGTAGGCAGTTCTTTCCTTATCCAGTGCGGGATCATTCATAAAAAGTCCCTTAAAATGGGTACTGTTGTTTCTTATCGCTTCTGCCCTTTCATCCGATACAGTAAGGTTCCCGGTTTCGATGTCATACGTGTTTGCCCTCAGGGCATTCTGAAGTCTCACTGTTAACATGGCCCGCTGTTCATCGTTCAGCTTGTTAAAAGCTGATCTGAACTCCTCTGAGGAGTATTTATCAAGAAGAAAGGATGCTTCTCTATGGAGCCACTCAGCCGACCAGTCAGGAGCCACATATGCTCCATGCCCCCATACAGAACCAATTTCCTGTCCGCCTATTGACTGCCAGACATTCTGACCGTCTTTAATCTGTTGGGATGTAAAGAGCACAACACCGCTTTCAGAAATAACCTTTTCAGGTATCGGGGGTTTTTGTCTGTAAATTTCATGCCCGAAAAATCCCAGGACCACGAAACAGACCATGGTAATAACTGCAAAGCCAATCCAGAGGGTTTTTGTTTTCATGAATAGTAGAATTAGTGTCGAATTTAAATCCAGGCAAATAATACACAAGTAGATAAAATTAAACAATTATCTATTCCCGGACAATTCATATTTTAATTCATGATAATTTACATGAAATCAAAAGAGTGATTTTTTTACTCCTCAAAGACCAAGGCAAATTCTTTTATTAAGGTATTTCTCCTATAGTTTTGTAATTAGTCAGATTTATATCACTTACAAATCTCAATGATTATGGCCTGATGTGGAGACAACTTCAGTATGTCCCTCATTATGTGCCTCTTCGCCTTCAGCGAACTTAAAGAACTGAACATAAGCCTCGATATATTCCCTTCCTGCCTTAACATTATTGACATCAAAATTCTTTAATGACATCACTTTTTCAAATCGTTCCGTCAGTTCCGGCATGTCATCTTTTGAAATCATTCCTTTAAGCGGTGCTAAGTTACCTGTTTCTATTGACTTATCAGCTGCCAGGACTTTCTCATCAATGGGCGTGCCTGAAGGTTTCACACCGGTAAAAGGCACCCCTTCTCCGGCTCTGTGGATTCTTACAAGTGTATCAAAAAAGTACTTTTCAGAGAGTTCTTTTGCTTCAGGACTTAGTCCCTTCACTTTCATTGCAAGGTTAAATGCATCACTGATCTCTGCTTCATTGGAAGCTGAAACCCACTTCAGGGCATAGTTCACATTGTTTTGCGCCATTGCTTTTCTTGCATCTGCAATCAGCGGGCCATCCATTGTGTCGCAGTGTGCAAAGGACACATTTGTCGACAGAAACAAAAATGAGAGAGTAAATAAAGATACCAGGCCGATCTTTACTTTTCTTTTACTTTTCCGGTCATTTTTCTGGTTGCCGGTTCTGGCTTTAGTTTCATCTGTTTTCATAAAATAAAATTTTTAATTTGTTATAATCTTTAAATCAATTTCATCTCAAAATTACAACATGAAAAAGGGCAGGTCGCTCCAGATTATAAAGCGGGACCTGAAAAGGCTTAATAATGATACCCGGTTTATGAAGTGGGACGAAAGGATCCGGAGAATAAAAAATCGAAGGATTCGGGGTCAGGTAATCTTTTTGTATTGTGAAGGTGTTAAGCCGGTAGCCTGCTTAAAGATCCTGTTAAATGCAGACTTGGAGTTGAAACCACATTCAAAGGCGATACCCAGCAATGAATAATTCCTGTTTTGCGGATCTTTTATTTTCTCTTTGAATGCTTCCACACGGTATCCATTGACAAAATAAAAGAAATTAAGACTGAGCTGTTCATTGATCACCTGGGAGAGATGATGGCCTGAGATATTCAATTCAGATGCTAATTGCGGAAGAGACAGGTCGGGATTTAAATAGGGCTTTGCTGATTTCATATAAACTGTCAGCTTTTCGACATGTTGTTTAGCCTCAGCATCGGTAAGCCTGGACCCTGAATATTTAGTCTGATTCCTGGGAACCTCCCCGGCTACGGTTAAATTTTCAGAAGAAAATATTACTTTTTGTTTTAATCCAAAATATCCGATAAGAATCACGAAGGCTGATAATGACACAAAAAGCCCGTCAGTACAAAAAACCATGGAAAACATGTTGAAAATATGATGGATAACAGTGATTGAAATTAAGGCAGTCCATATAATGCCGAAGACAAGTACAAGCTTCCTTATCCAGTAAAGATCAATATTTGCGGAATTGGAGAAATTGTTGAAAATATTTATATCAAGTTTTTTAAAGAGCCTGATTGTCAATGAAAAGTACAGAGTCCCTGAAAAGGCTGTGAGGATCAGGAAGGATGAAAATAAAACAGGAGTGCCTGCACCCGGAGATACCAGGTCAATATTCAGCCTTTGTGAGATATCCGGATTTAATGAAGAAAATAAAATATACAGATTGAATAAGATAAATGGGACCAGATGTAACAGGTCCTTCCATATGAGCCCGATTTCATCAGAAACAAGAGTTTTGATATACTGGTACAAAAATGGTCCATGCAGCATTAACAGGGAAATCAGGCTGATTGATAATAATTGAAAACGGGTGAATAATTCATGCGAGTAAAAGGCATACACACCGATGAAAAGTCCCAGATATAACAGCCAAAAGATTAGTATTTTATCATGAAGAGCCCTGGGCTTCTTCTGAAACAACAGAATCGTAAAGAAGAATGCATTAAATGAGGCTATGAGGAAAATAAATTTCATCATAATATAATTTTAAAAATATGATGCCTGCCTGTCGGTAGACAGGAACCGCACATGATTGACTTCGTCGAGCCTGCAAGCCCGGTTGAAAATTATATTTCTTAAGTGTTTGGTTTTGAAATCAATCATGTGGGTTTCATATTTACAAAAGTACAACTCTTTCCGGTCAGGCAGGTTAGAGTATCCTCTTTTCTGTTCATTACATTCCGGACTCAGGTGTTTTCTCGCCACGACCAACACCATAAGCACCTTCTTAATTTAAATGATGGAGTGTTTTTCTTAATGTCCTGGATATTTAAGTCCCTGAATTTCCCGGTCATGATAAGTAAAATGCTTTAAGCTCTATGGGAAATATTACTATTTTTGTCTTCATAGAGGAAAATAATCAAAAATAACATGGTCAGAAAAAGCTATATGAATCCTTACCTTGCCGGCGTACTTCTCGGGATTGTGCTGCTTATGGCAATGGTAGTCTCGGGACGGGGACTGGGAGCGAGCGGAGGTATTAAGTACTGCGTAGTCGCAGCAGTGAATACTGTCAGTCCTTCACATATTGAAAACTCCCCGCATTATGCAAAATACTTTGAGGACGGGAAAAAACCTATAACAAACTGGCTTACTCTTGAAATATTCGGAATTGTGGCAGGTGGCTTTATTTCAGGCGCCCTGTCGGGAAGACTGAAGCTGAAGGTTGAAAGAAAACCCGGAATGTCTGTTGCACGGAGGCTGATATTTGCATTTCTGGGAGGAGCGCTATTTGTGTACGGCGGACAGCTTGCAAGGGGATGTACAAGCGGCGCAGCTCTCTCTGGTATGGCAGTGCTGTCAACGGCCGGCTTCGTGACCATGATCGCCATATTCGGCTCCGCATTTGCTTTTGCATGGTTCTTCAGGAAGAACTGGATATAAGAAAAGGCGTAAAGGCGTAGAAGATTGCTTCGTCCCGTCGATGCGGGACTCGCAATGACA
>JAVEXG010000047.1:17757-22076 GCA_034004115.1 Bacteroidales bacterium
AGATTGCTTCGTCCCGTCGATGCGGGACTCGCAATGACAATGGTATAAGTGGGTGAAGGAGACGAAGGGACGAAGAGAACTAAGAGACGAGGAACAAAGAACGAAGAACGAGGAACGAAGAAATTAAAAGGCAAATTATTATGGCTCCATTATCATCATACTTTATGTTCCCTGAATGGCTTAATATGCTGATTGCCTTCCTGATCGGGACTGCTTTCGGATTTGCGCTTGAACAGGGAGGTTTTTCATCGAGCCGGAAGCTGGCCGGGATGTTCTACGGATACGATGCAACTGTGCTGAAGGTCTTCTTCACCGCGGCAATCGTGGCCCTCATCGGTTCACAATTCCTCAGCTACCTGGGATTGCTTAACCTTAACCAGGTATATGTAAACGAGTTCTATGTAGCTTCATCAATTGTCGGCGGTGTGATTATGGGAGCCGGATTTATTATGGGAGGATTTTGTCCCGGAACCGGACTAAGCGCTCTTTCAATAGGGAAAATTGATGCAATGGTCTTTGTGGCCGGAGGGTTTACAGGTGCGTTTCTTTTTACCGAAACCTACCCCCTTATCGAAAACCTGGCAACTTCAGGTTACAGGGGACCGGTGAAACTCAATGAGTCGCTCGGCCTTTCCCCCGGACTATTTACCCTTCTCATGACTGTCGCAGCTGCTGCCATGTTCCTGGTGGCAGAGCTTGCAGAGAAAAAATTCGCCAGACCAGAAATAACCAGAGAACTGTAACTATTGCCATGGAAACCGGAAGAAAAATATCCCTGCTGCTTATAATGCTGAGCCTGATACTGGCTCTGCTTCCTCTTACATCCCACCGCTCCTTTACCGGTAAGCCTCACGGCCTGCTTGCCGGCGTTCTGAGTGAAGAAGCCTCCCTGAGCGTTGACCAGGTTGCAGAGTACATAGTTAAGGAGGATAGTTCAATTCAGCTCATTGATCTGAGGACGCCTGAAGAATTCGGGAAACAGACAATCCCGGGAGCAGTAAACGTTCAATACAAAGATCTGATCAGCAAAGATCCGGACGTCTGGCTGGGCAATAATGGCGTAAAAAGTATCTTTTATTCCGACAGTGATGCCGAACAATCCTATGCCCTGGTATATTCAAGAGGGCTGGGATATGATAACATTTTTGTAATGGACGGAGGCATAGGTGAATGGATGAGAACAATAGTGGAGACAAAATTCTCCGGAGAAAGAATAACGGCAAGGGAAAATGCATTGTTTGAGACCAGGAGGCGGGCAGGCGAGATGTTTACAACCCTCAACAGCCTGCCCGACAGCCTCAAGGTAAAATTCCTGGAATCAAAAAAATTCTCAGCCAAAAAGCTTGACGGCGGATGTGAATAATCATTAATCAGGATAGCGCTACATGAAATTTCTGAAACAATACCGGATAATCCTTGCAATCTTCCTTTTAGTTCTTATCCTGGTTCTGATACGGACCATCAGCCCCGGCAATTTCAAATATGATGCGGCTAAATGGGCGGAACCTTCTGCAACAGGCTCAAATATAATTAGTGAAGCACAGCTGGATGCAATGACCGGCAAAAAGCTCCTGGTTAATCTTGGGACAGAACCGGTTTCAGACAGCCGGTTCGGAAATATCACTGTAAAAATGGATCCCGGATCAATCCTTGATAAACCTAACATGAAGCTTATCCGGAAAAACAGGGGCCCGGTTGTACTCTATTCCGAAGATATTTCTGAAGTTGCCAGGATATGGATGATCCTCAGCGAGACGGGGGTCAGGGATCTCTATATACTTTCTGAATCCGCCGGTGAGAAATAAAAAAACCGGCCCGAATATTCAACAGGCCGGTTATTTGTTCAGATGATCCTGAATTATTTTACCACAGGGTAATCATTCGATTCTGCGAGAGTGAAAGGGAGCCACGACAACGCGGTTCTCTCTTTTATCATCTTATCGTACATGAAGCTGTTGTTTCCGTACCTGAGGGTCCTTGCATCATAGCCGAAGAGTCTCAGGAAGGCAGTTGCGAAGGCTGAATTATGGCCCGTGCCACAGTAAACCACAACGGTTTTATCAGAAGGGATTGTAGCCATCACCTCAGGAAAACCGAGAGTCGATTCAGGTTTATACCTTACAGCGCCGGGAATATGTCCATCGTCATACTTATCCTTCCTCTCAAGGTTGATTACGAAGTATTTACCCGGATCATTGAAGACCTCATCCGCAGTTATGGAGATTTCTTCAGTGCCTTCCTCAAAAAGGTTCCTGAACCGGGCATCAGATATCTCCTTTCCAGTTGCCAGGCCGGTAAGCAGTTCAGGCATTCCAACCGGTCCGGGGGCTTCGGTTGTAACGGTTTCAAGGTGTTCTTCATGCTTCCCCGACACACCTTTCATCCAACCCTCCTGAGCATAGCTCCTGTTCCATCCTCCCATGCCCCACCTGAGGGCGAACACGTTACCGTATCCCATCATCCTTAACAACGAAGTAGTGTACGATGATACCTGTCCGTCGTCACAAACCATGATGATCCTGTCGTACTCAAAAGGCCTGATGCCGGTTTCAAAATATTCAGGGAGTTCACCGAAGTTCTTGCTTACAGCTCCCCTGATATGACCTTTTTTGAAGGTTTCCGGAGTACGTAGGTCGATTATCAGATTATTCTTTTCGAGTTCTTCGAATACCACTGAAGATTTGATGAGACTTGGAAAATACTGGCTGTTCACATAATCACCGTTTTCTTCAAGGTCCTTAAGAAGCAGACTTGTTTCCTGCCCGATCACCAGTGCGGGTGTCTGTACAACCGCCGTCGCCGCCTTGTTTTCATTGCCGCTGCTTCTGCAGCTCATTACTGATATTGAAAGCAACGAGGCGAACAGAATAAAACTCACTGATTTATAGTTCATAAAAGGTTCCTTTTTCAGGTTAAATATTTACAGCCACCCGGTCCTTATCATATCTCAGGGTTTCTGTACGGTTGCCCCTGGCGTCATATTTATACTCTGTTATTGCAACGCCGTTCTCGGGACTATTAATGATATTCCTGTCCTTGTCCATGTTTTTGGTTTCGACAAGAGCGCCGTGCTTATCGTATGAGTACTGGGTGACAGGTACCATTTTCCCGCCTACATATTCATTGTCCTGATCGAAATAGACTGTTTCAAGCACATTCCCGTACTCATCATATTTGCTGACACGTTTTGACCATCCCCAGTAGAGATTTGACATGAGGCCAGTAACGTTGAAAACTGCAAAATCTTCAACATCACCATTCTCGTTGGGAGCGAAGGTAAAGTAGGAAACGCCTATGTCGCCGCAGTTCTCGGCAGTACAGTTATACAGGGTGTCTCCCATATAGTTGGCCATCCTCGTGACAAAACCATTGTCATTATAGGTAAACCTCAGCTCATAGAAGGGGCAGAAGGGATTCATGATGGTTTCCTCGTTGGCCAGGTTATATCTTTTTTCCTGAAGCATGCCATCTGGAAGTATATTCCATACATAATAACTGATCTTGTTCCGGTTTTCAACAGGCTGGCCGTCCTTATCAAAGAATTTAAGTCCTGTGCGTATACCGTTTTCATCCAGCGTGTATTCTGCGGTAAAAACGCCGGCCGATTCAATTGGCTGATTGTTTTCGTCAAAATAGTGCTTGATTTGCTTATTGTCTGAATACTCATAGGTTATTCTGGCTGCTCCTCCGAGCGATCCGTATCCCAGGAGCTCATCACCCCTTACATATTCAACTGAAAGCAGACGGTCTTCATTGTCATAAACAAATTTGTAGCTGTTGATGCTTGCAGCCTCCGCAGGTGTCAGCTCACGCGAGCCTCTTTCAATGTCCCATGGTGTCTCGCTGAAGAGGATGTTCCTGTAATACTTCGCTCCCGGTTCAGCGGTCTTTTTAGTCTGATTCTGGTTACAGGCTGATAATAAAGCAATTGTCAAAACTGTAACGCTAAGCAGTAATAGTGATCTTCCTTTTTTCATAGTAATGTTTAAAATTTCATTTCCTTCAGATAACATGCAAATGTAGTAAAATGTTCAGGATCAGAAGCAATTAAGAATAAGCCAAAGGGGGCTGAAGCCCCCCGAAAGGATGGTGGGGTGTGCTCTCAGCCGTTGGCTGAAGCCAACGGTAAATTAAATCCTTTGGAGAGTAACCAATAATAAATGAGAAAGCTACTGTCAGTTTCTTCTTCTTGCCGTCAGATTTATCTGACGGTAAGGAAATCCCCTCGCTGCTGCCGGGACTTAAGTCCCTGTAAAGAATTCTATGGGGGCTGAAGCCCCCCGGAAGGAAGGTGGGTTGTGTTCTCAGCCGTTGGCTGA
>JAVEXG010000201.1:0-4512 GCA_034004115.1 Bacteroidales bacterium
AAAGGCAGCGGTAACAGTCTGCCCTTAAATACACAGGCCATGGTAATAGGTATAGATATCGGAAGCACCACCACAAAGGTGGCGGCCATGAATGGCAGAACGGATATAATCAAGGTGAAGACCAGAGCCGTCGATGCGATAACTTCGGCGACGGGAGCATTCGGGAAACTGCTTGTCGAGAATCATCTGAACTTAAGTAACATCGAGAAGATCAACATCACCGGGGCCGGAGCATCAAGGATCCCGGGCGACCTCTTCGGCATCAGCACCAACCGCATCGACGAGATGACTGCAATCGGAACAGGCGGTAGATATCTTGCAAAAAAAGACCGGATCATCATTTCAAATATAGGCACCGGAACGGCGATTCTTGAAGTCGACAACGGCAGGATAACCCACCTGGGCGGCACCGGGGTGGGTGGCGGAACAATCATCGGACTGGCCCGCGAGATGCTCAACACATCCGACTTTGATACAATAATGAGCTATGCATCCACCGGCAATGTAAGGAATGTCGATCTTCACATCGGTGACATCGCCGAAAGCAATATAGGTTTCCTCAACAAGGAGTACACCGCCTCGAACTTCGGAAAGATACTGGAGACGGCAACAAAGGAAGACCTGGCGGCAGGGATCCTGAACCTCACTTTCCAGGTTATCGGGATGGTCTCAGTGTTCGCCGCAAAGAGCAAGAACAACGATACCGTGGTGGTGACCGGAAACGGCAGCAACAACGTTATAGGGAAGAGAATACTCACATCAATCTCAAAGATGTACAATATTCATTTTGAATTTCCTGCCGATGCCGAGTATGCCACAGCCATTGGCGCTGCCAAAAGCTGAGGAGATCCTGGCATTCTCAGTACCAGGTAAGTTCACGTTGTTCGAATTGAGATAATCCGGAGGGGAAGTACTTTATGTCACCATCTTCGGTGACTTCCATCTTGAGAGAACTCCTCCCCTTGTCAACCAGCAGGTAAATGATCCCCGGCACGATGAACAGCAGGAGAAGAATTGTGAGAATGCATCCGTTGGGCTTCCGGCGTTTAACAAGAAGGCATTTGGTATCGGAGCGGTGGGCAACCCTCCAGCCGTGATTAACGAGCCTGAAGATATCCTTGTCGAGAATGGATTTCCGTTCTTCAATGGTTTTCATGGTGGTCGGGGTAGAACCACTCAAATGTACAAAATTCCGCAAATTTTCATATCAGCAAAAGCATATGCTTTTAACCAATCAACCTGAATGCTATTTTATATATCTTTGCCGCTCCGGGACGTTAGCTCAGTCGGTTCAGAGCGCTTGCTTCACACGCAAGAGGTCGCTGGTTCGAATCCTGCACGTCCCACTATATTAAACTGTGTTATTACAACTGCCCCTGACCCTCAAGCCACATCCTTACTCTTTCATGTTCTGCCTGGTATTTGGCCTCCATATCCTGAAGGATCTTCTGAAATCTTTCTTCATTACGGATACTGTTAAAAAGCGGATCGTGTTTTGCAAGGACTATCCACCACAAGGGGTAGTTTTTTCTTTTGCTGAATTCATCCAGGTACTGGTATGCGTTGGAATAATCACCCAGAAAAGCATATGTTGCCGCCAGATCATATTGTGCAGTGTATGTTCGTGAATTAAGTCTGCCCAGTTTTATACTTTCCTCTCCGAATTTAATTTGTTGCTTAAAATATGACTCTGCCTCTTTTCGTTTACCGACCTGCCAGAAAGCGTAAGCAAACCGGGATGGTTCCTGTCGCCGTAATGAACTACCTTTTTTTTCTCTTTCGATTATTTTTAAAACATTCTTATAAGCCTCATTTCTGTAAGTATCAGGAAGGCAAATATAAAGTTCATGGGTTATATATCTTGTGGAGTCAATTTTCAGGGCTCTTTTAGCAAAATTCAATCCTTCTTCAAAATTCTCAAGACTAAATTCTATCCAGGTCAAAGAGGCAATATATGAAAGTGAATCTTCGTCCAGCTTAAATGCCTCCTGGTACAAATCCCTTGCTATATCGGTAAATCCAATATCGACATATTTGCGGGCCAGGGTTTTCAGCAGTTCAGGAAGGATTTCTCCCCTTTCTCTTTGGACAGCTTTATGCAGATTATCAAGGCTTTGAACGTAATCCCCAAGATAGGAATCAATAAGAACACCTTTACTTCTATAAGCGTTCCAATCGTTTGGATTGATTTCAATTGCTTTGTCGACATCTTCAAACGCCTTTTCAAACAGGCCTTTTAACGCATAATAAGTTCCCCTCGCATTATAAGCTTCGGCCAGATTATCATCAATTGAAAGCGCTTTATTTGAAAGGATCAGAACGGAATCAAGAAAATTCCTGGAATAATATGATTCCCAGTAGTGCTTGAAATAGAATACTTTAGCCAGACCGACATAAGCCCGGGCAAATTCCGGATCTTGTTCCAGAGCGTTCTTGAACATTGCTTCCGCGTTAAAAAGTATCTCTTTGGGCGGAGCCTTAACTCCCCAATATTTAGCGAGTTTCTCATTTCCCCTAAGATAAAAATCATATGCTGTGAGACTTAATGTCGCTGATTTTTCAATGAGATTTTTCTCTTCAGGTGTAATGATTGCCTTTAACTCGGAAGCTATCGATTCAGCAATCTGGCTTTGTAAATCGAAAATATCCCTGGTTTCCGCAATTTCCCGTTCATATGATTCAGCCCACACGTGCTTGTCAGTTGCAGCTTCGATCAACTGTACCCTCAGGCGAACTGAGTTGCCATATTTCTGCCCGCTGCCTTCAACAATATAATTAACATCCAGGTGTTTTGCTATTGCAGGAATGGCTGGCCTGTCCTTATCCCGGTACTGTTCAACTGATGAACGTGATACCACCCTGAGGTTTTTATTAATCTGAAGATTATTGAGTGTTTCTTCCATGATCCCATTTATAAAATGGGCGTTTTCTTCATCGGGGCTGTCATTGAAAAAGGGTAATACTGCAATGGATTTTTCAAGCTGCTCCCCGGGCTTGTTCAGTTTTGTTATAAGGAAAATACCAGCAATTATCAGTACCAGGCCAATGACAGTTCCGGTAATGATAGATGTCCTTCGATTCTCCTGATGCACTTGTTTTGATTCAAAATCCCGTTTCACACCTGCTTCAGGGTGCATCTCCTGTTTTTTCAATGCAGTAATGATCTCCTTTACCGCGATTGCAACCTTATTGATCTGATCACGATAGAATGTCTTGTTAGCATTTTTATCAGGATTATCGGTCGGAGTTAAAGGACGATTCACTCCGGCCTCCTTATAGATAAACTCTATTCCCCGAAGTACTCCTCCAAGTTCATTTTCAAGAACAGCTTTATCCTCGGGATCAAGGTCATGAATCCTGACCGGCAGTATCCTGCTCGCAACATTACCGCTTGCAAGTCTGATATCTCTTCCAAACCTATCCTCCTTTGCCAGCTTATTGAAGGCACAAAATTCATTCTGCCAGGCAAAACTCTTTACATCACAATAAGTCCTTGAGATTATCGGGATGAAGATCAGGCATTTCAATTTATCTGCCAAGGATTTTTCGACAGAGTCAGTTTCAAGCAGACCATCTTCCGGACTAATATCGAAATAGACAGTTACCTTGTCCTTAATATTGGCCTCAATCTCCTTCTTCAGATTATCTGCAAATTTAGTCACCCAACCATCATACTTATTATCGTTTTGACGATAACTTATAAAGACATCATAGTTATAACCCTCTATTATACCTGACATCAAAGGTTTATTTGCATGTATATCAAAGTTAAGTCAAATTCAAATCCAAGTCAATATTTTGCCAGCCTATTTGAGGAGAAGAGTATTAACAGACTGAAGATTGATTAAGGATAAATGGATGGAGGTAATATGTCGTCATGACCGTTGACCCTTATTGTTATTATCAGGGCTCTTTTATTATCTGATTCCTTATCGGAAAGTAGTACAAAAACAATAAAAAGACACAATATTAAAAATGCTTTTGATTTCATATCTGAAAGACTTCAGTTAATAAGAGAAGTTTGTTATAAGATGAGCAATATCAGCCCTTTAAATCACTATTAACCAAATTCTTACATAAATTTATCCACAGGAAAGCGGAAGTCAGTTTTATTTTAAGCCATGCGATGTACCCAGTATTCAGGTGGTCCATGACGGCTTGTATTCGGAGTGAAACTTTGTTCACTCTGACCTGTTATCCAGATATGGGGCGAATATGAAACGTCAGGGAAAAAACAGCATAATTATCCCTTTCAGGAAAAACTATCAATTTCTTACCTTTTCTGACTTGTGACAATTATTGTCTCAGGTATGTAATCAAGCTCATTTTATACCAACCTGACCGAGTCCCGATAGCTATCGGGATGACAGCAGAATGGCGGAACTGATTTTATTCTTGTTAGCCAAAATCGCCGATTCATAAACATTTCATCATGTTTTAAATCATTTTAATCTCAATATGGTGTTTAATATGCAGATATTCAATGCCATAACTTTCCCCTCCTTCGCAAGG
>JAVEXG010000202.1:0-4506 GCA_034004115.1 Bacteroidales bacterium
ATACCGTTGGCCAGCATGTATTCGAGGTCCTCGAGGTAATGCAGGTTGACTTCCTCATATTTCTTATATGCAATCTCAGCGGGTTCAATGTATATGCCTTTGCAAAGCCTGAAATTAAGGGGCGATTCCTTTGTGTGAAGATCCATTAACCCTTTTACGTCATTCAGTGTTCTTTTAAGATATGCCTGGACAACAAGACCAACACTCAGTGGAAATTCCGGCTTCAGGCGTCTGTATAAATCGATCTCCATGTCGGTGCATGGTGAGTCCTCCATGTCGATACGGATAAAACCGTTGTATGAGGCAGCTTTTGAAGTAATCTCCCTGATATGATTGTAGCACACTTCCTTATCAATAAGAAGACCGAAGGATGTGGGTTTAAGTGAAAAATTACCGTCAATACCCGATTTGATGGTGACTTCAATAAGGTTGAGGTACTCCTTTTTGTTCTCTTCAGCCTCCTCAAGCGATGTGATAAACTCTCCCAGAACGTCAAGGGTGACATCAGTCCTGTTCTTTTTGAACTCTTTCGATACCCTGATGGCATCTTCTATTTTTTCCCCTGAAATGTATGCTTTTGAGAATATCCAGATGAACTTCTTCGGAAAGTAAGGGAGAATTGCGGCAATAAATTTATTGAACATCTTTTTTAAAGTTAAAGTGTCACAAAAATATCAAATCATTGCTCAGAACAACGACCTGAAATAAAAAATCAAATAAAAACTATACCCGGGCTTAATTTACTGACGTTTGTCACATCGGATTAATGATTTATGACAGTTTGAAAATAATTTAGTTACCCTTTAAATAGTTGTAAATATTTATTTTACATCATTTTCTCAAAAAATTGTTTAATAAGGATATCACTTTTTCAGCAAATCTCCGTTTATATACTGTTGCGAAAAAGATGAATAGTCAAATAAACCTAATCGGATCGATTTTGCTTAAGAGAATAAAATATTCATTATTAGTGTCTTGCGTCATGCTTCTTGATAGTTTTGGCCAGGATCCGACTTTTTCTCAGTTCTACGCGAATCCGCTTTATCTTGCTCCGTCATTCGCTGGCGCAACTGAAGAATACAGGTTTGCCCTTAATTACAGGAACCAGTGGCCGGCTGTCCCGGGAGTTTTTCATACATATAGTATATCATTCGACAAGGCCCTTCTGAATTTCAATTCAGGAATCGGGGTGCTTGCAACTTACGATGTCGCAGGATCCGGAGAACTCAGCACCACGAACATCGGGCTACTGTATTCCTACGATTTCAGGATCAATGACGACTGGCACATAAGGCCCGGAGTGAACTTTAAATTCACCTACCTGGGGCTGGATATCTACAAGCTTGTCTTTGCCAGCCAGATGACTGGTTCCGGAACGGTCCCGTCGGTGTATCCTCCTCCTTTCAGCAAGGTTGCCGATGTCGATTTTGCTACATCGGCGCTGGTTTATAATGACCGCTTCTGGGGTGGTTTCACTCTTGATCATCTGCTTAATCCGAAACAGTCATTTTACGGAAATGAATCAACACTCCCGGTTAAACTGAATGTTTTCGGAGGTATTCAGATATTAAGAAAGACGAGGCTGCGTCAAACCTATCAGGAAGTATTGTCGGTTGCACTTAATTTCCAGAAACAGGCCGATTTTTACCAGACCGATGTAGGATTGTATTATTACAGGGATCCGCTTATTTTCGGATTGTGGTACAGGGGTATCCCGTTTGTGACTTCCCAGGCAGGAGATGCAATTATCGGACTTGTCGGCATCAAAACCAAACAGCTGCATATCGGATATAGTTACGATTTCACAATCTCAAATCTGATATCTTCAACATCAGGTGCCCATGAAATATCGCTTGTTTACGAATTCAATTCATTCTCAATCGGTCAGCGAACAAAGATAAGGGCTATACCATGCCCGGAATTCTAATCCCGTGAGATCCGGTTCAGCTTGTCTTTTTAAAATTAACAGGTGTGAGGCAGCAAAATAATTA
The DNA here is from genome assembly GCA_034004115.1 of Bacteroidales bacterium. Lineage (GTDB taxonomy): Bacteria > Bacteroidota > Bacteroidia > Bacteroidales > VadinHA17 > LD21. The sequence continues at coordinate 1,992 of JAVEXG010000202.1, forward strand.
ATTTGCTATATTTGCGGCTGATAAACTTTAAACCTCACATTTCTTTCGATGAAGAATCTAACCAATGTTCTGCTTGCGCTGCTCTTTCTGGCTGTTGCCGCCCTGTTCGTTCTGCACTTTACCGGAAATAAAAATACCTCCGGGGACAAATATACTGAAGGAACTGCAGGTGCTGTTTCCGAAGGTATTGCCTTTGTGGATATCGATACCGTGGTGTTCAAGTTCAATATGTATTCCGACAGGAGAGAAGAACTGCTCGTGAAACAGAAAAGCGCTGAAGCTGAACTTAATTCCAAAGGGACCCAGTATGAAAGGGGAGTGAAGGACTTTCAGGATAAGGTGAATAAGGGACTTGTAACCAGAGCCACTGCAGCCGAAATGGAACAATCTCTTCTTCAGCAGCAGCAGGAACTTGTAAATCTTCGCGACCAGCTCCAGTCCAACCTTCTTGAGGAAGACCAGGTTATGAACAGGCAGGTCCTGGAATATATCACCACCTTTCTCGAAGAACACAAGAATGACTACAAGTACCAGTATGTTCTCGGCAAGAGTTTCGGAAGCCCTATCCTCTACGGCGATTCGGCAATGGATATCACCCAGCAGGTTGTTGATGGACTGAATGCCAAATATCAGACCGAGAAAAAGAAGTGATCCCATGGGATTTGCCTCTGCATGGCTTGGACAAAATTCACTTTTCCCCCGGATTATTACAGAGGCACCAGCTCAAAATACAGGTATTATTGTTGTTGTTCCCGCTTTTGACGAGCCCGGAATAACAAATCTTCTTGACTCTTTCGCGGGCTGCAGAAAACCCGACTGCAGAGCCGAAATCCTGATTGTTGTAAATGCTCCCGACAATGCCGGGGCAGAGAACCTTTTAAACACCCGTAACGGCGCTGTTGCTGCCGAATCCTGGAAGAAACAAAACCGGGATCTTTTTTTTGATGTTCATGTTATTGACGGGCTCGGTCTTAAGTCGTCAGGCTGGAGTGTCGGTCTTGCCAGAAAGACCGGAATGGATGAAGCCGTCAGACGGTTTGACCTTCTGAACAATCCAGACGGAATTATTCTGAATATCGATGCCGATTGCACGGTTAAAAACAACTACTTCGAAGCAGTTTACAGCGAACTGGCCGGCAGATCCGACCGGATGGCATGTTCTGTTTACTTTGAACATCCTGTTTCGGGCGATGACTTTCCGGCGGAGATATACAGATCAATAAAACTCTATGAGCTTCACATGCGATATTTCGTTCAGGGTCTTTCCTATGCGGGCTTCCCCTGGGTACACCATACAGTTGGATCGGCAATTGCAATAAAGGCAAAAGCTTACGTTAAGTCAGGAGGGATGAACAAACGATCGGCCGGGGAAGATTTTTATTTTATTCAGAAACTGCTACCTGCAGGAGGTTTTTTTAACCTGACTTCAACCACTGTCTATCCCTCACCAAGAGTCTCAACAAGGGTGCCTTTCGGAACCGGCCCTGTGATATCGCGTCTTACTGAATCACCAGATGCCGGACTGCTTTCTTATAATCCGGAAGCATTCCGTGAGCTCCGGCTCTTCTTCAGCATGGTTGACGGTTTTTTTTGCGAAGAGACAAATATCCCCGATTCCAAATTCTCTGACCTGCCTCCCGGCATACGTCTGTTCATAAGTTCTGAGGATTGGGATTACAGAATCACCGAGATAAGGAACAACACATCAGGAAAGGACTCATTCAGAAAAAGATTTTTCAGCTGGTTCAATATGTTCAGGATTGTGAAATACCTGAATTCGGTACACGACGGGCATTTTGCTAAAGTGCCTGTTGAAGATGGTGCTGGTGATCTGCTGAAAATGATGGGAAAAGACAATCCGGCCGGCCTGAACGACCTGCTGAATAGTTTCAGGCAACTGGACCTTAAAGGCTAATTTGTTTCTCTTGTAATCCGGCGGTCTTCCTGAGGCGATAGAATAATGTATAGATCCTCTTCCGGCTTTTTCATCCTGTACTGCTCCCTGGCAAACTTCTCAAGGTTCCTTTCGCTTGTTTTCAGCTCATGAAGCTTCCTCTTATCTTCTTCGATGCGCTGGACATAATACTCCTTCTCAGCCTTGAGCTTTTTAAGGTTCCTCATCTCCTTCCATCTCGATATAAGGTTGTTTGAATCGAGCAATAGTATCCAGACAGCAAAAATGATAAGTGTGAGGAGATACTTGTTCCTCAGGACGGGTGGAATTTTTTCGATGAACTTGAAGCGTTGCATCATGATACAAACCTACAACTTTTTTTTTAACCTCCGCTCATAAGATACAACATCTGAACATTGTCGCCGTCATGAATTACAGTCGATTCGTATTTGTCGCGGGGAATGAGCTCTCCATTGATCTTTATTATCCTCATCCTGAATGTAAACTTTCTGATTTCAAGCATTTTGCTTACAGTCATTGAATCCGCTTCAAATTCCTCTTCCCTGTTATTAAGTAATATTTTCATTCCCGGTGCTGCTTCTGCTTAATTTTCATCAGCAA
>JAVEXG010000203.1:0-4494 GCA_034004115.1 Bacteroidales bacterium
CGGGAAATGGTTTGCACAACCTGTGAATGAAACTTAATACGATCGAGTGAAAACAAGGAGTCTGAAATCCAAAGCATCGACAAAAGAGACTGCCGGGCCAGCCACAGGTAAGTTTCCTATCGTCGGAATCGGGGCATCAGCAGGCGGGCTTGAAGCATTGGAGCAATTTATAAGCAATGTGCCGGGAACAAGCGGTATGGCATATATTGTTATACAGCATCTTGATCCGACACAAAAGGGGATGCTGCCGGAATTGCTTCAGAGGATTACCAAAATGCAGGTTTTGCAGGTAAAAGACCGTATGGCAGTAAAACCCAACCATGTATATGTAATCCCTCCAAATAGGAGCATGTCAATACTGAAAGGGATTCTTCACCTGTTTGAACCTATGGAATCACGTGGACTCCGGCTTCCGGTTGATTTTTTCCTCCGATCCCTCGCCGACGATATGAATGAACTGAGTATCGGTGTCATTCTTTCAGGAATGGGTTCCGACGGAAGCATCGGACTCCGGGCAATAAAGGAAAAGAACGGAATAGTGATGGTGCAGGAACCTTCCACGGCTAAATATGACAGCATGCCCCGAAATGCAATAGATTCGGTACTTGCGGATATTGTAGCACCGGCAAACCTGTTGCCTTCCAGGTTGATTCAATTCCTTGAGCAAGTTCCTGTCGTAAGGTCAGGCCTGGATACAGAGGTCAAAGATCAAAGCTCACTCGAAAAAATAATAATCCTCCTGCGAACCCATACCGGTAATGACTTTTCCCTTTATAAGAAAAATACAGTGTATCGCCGCATTGAAAGACGCATGAGTGTCCACAAAATTGACAGGATATCTTCATATGTCCACTTTTTGCAGGAGAATCCGAAGGAAGCCAACATTCTTTTCAAGGAACTGATGATTGGCGTGACCAACTTTTTTCGCGATCCTGCCGTCTGGGATAAGCTCAAAACATCGGTTATTCCTGAATATATTAGCAAACTGCCCGAAGGCTCAGTAGTCCGGGCATGGGTCCCCGGGTGTTCGACAGGAGAAGAAGCTTATTCACTTGCAATAGTATTCCGGGAAGCCCTTGAGAAATATAATCTTCCCGGAAGAATTACCTTACAGATATTTGCATCAGATCTTGATAACGATGCAGTCGGAATTGCCAGAAAGGGTATTTTCCCTTCAAATATCGCCGCCGATATCTCAGCCGACCGCCTGAACCGATATTTCTCTGCAACTGATGACGGTTATCGGGTCTGCACCGAAATCAGGGAAATGATAGTGTTTGCACACCATAATATCATTATGCATCCTCCCTTTACCAAGATCGATATTCTGTCGTGCCGAAACCTGCTTATTTATATGGATCCAATGCTGCAGCGAAAATTGCTGGGCATGTTTTACTATAGTATTAACCCTGAGGGAATTATGATTCTGGGCAGCTCTGAAACGCTTGGGACCCAAAGTCATCTTTTCACATCAATGGACTCAAAGCTGAAAATCTACAAACGCTCCCTGACTTCCCTGGGGCCTGATTTATACGATTTCCCTTCCTCCTTTTCCAGGACCAAACCGGTGAATGTTGAGAATTCAACACCAGGAAAATCAGTTTCAAACATACAGACACTTGCCGACCAACTGCTCCTAAAGCATTTTTCACCTGCCGGGGTTCTGGTGAACGATAATGGCGACATTCTTTACACAAGCGGCCGCACCGGTAAATACCTGGAGCCGGCTGTCGGTAAAGCAAACCTTAATATATTCGCTATGCTGCGGGAAGGTTTGCGCGAGGAATTTCCCGTTGCCTTCAGGAAAGCCATAATGAAAAAGGAAGCTGTGGTCTTAAACAATGTCAGAGTGGGAACAAACGGTGATTCCCATACAATAAATGTCAATATCCAATGGATTGATAAGCCTGAAGCTCTTTTCGGCAGTGTGATGATAATTTTTACTGATGTTCCGGAAACTGAAACCACCAGATTGCTGGCAGGAAAAGGGAAAAAACTATTAAGCAGCATCAGGCAATCGGAACTGGAGAAAGAGCTCCAACATACCCGTGAAGAGATGCAGAGCACACTCGAAGAGATGCAGACATCGCAGGAGGAGCTGAAATCATCAAATGAGGAATTACAATCGACAAATGAAGAACTCCAGTCGACCAATGAAGAACTCACAACTTCAAAAGAAGAGATGCAAAGCCTGAACGAGGAACTTCAGACCGTGAACGCCGAACTGCAATCGAAGGTTGATGAGTTTTCGCGGGTGAACAATGATATGAAGAACCTGCTCAACAGCACTGACATTGCGACTTTGTTCCTGGATAAGGAATTGAATATACGCCGGTTCACCAATCAGGCAACCAAGATTTTTAAACTTATAAAAAGTGATATCGGACGGCCATTCACCGATCAGGTATCCGCCCTCGTTTACCCCGAACTGGCTTCCGATGCTACTGAAGTATTAAGAACCCTCGTTTTCATACAAAAGCAGATACCCACAAGAGACGGTCGATGGTTTTTCATCCGGATTATGCCCTACCGTACACTGGATGACAGAATAGAGGGTCTTGTAATAACCTTCATCAATATCACCGATCTCAAACTGACAGAAGTAAAACTGCATGAAACGGAACAGATTAACCGCCTGCTTATCAAATCATCTTCAGATGTGATAATTGAATTATCAAATGACCTGAATATACAGGAGTTCAGTCCTGAAGCTGAAATATTTTTCGGGAAAACCCGTGAAGAGGTATTAAACCGGAATTTTATTCAGATGTTTGTTCCTGAACCTGCAAGAAAAAAAGGTGAAAAAGAACTGAATAAACTACTGAATGAAGGGCATGGTGACAAATTAAAAATGCAGGTAACAGAAGCCGGCATAAAGATATCGGAAGTTGAATGGTCCGCAAGTGTACTGCAAAACACCCTTAAAAAAACAACCGGAATTTTTTTAACAATAAAAAGATAACTCTCCCATGAATACTGAAGGAAAGAATCTGACAGATGCGCAGATATTACGTCGTAAAGCTGAAGAATTACTGAAAGCAAAGAAGAAAACAAACAAACAGGTTCTTGAAGCTGACGCTAAAAAGCTGCTTCATGAACTGCAGGTGCACCAGATTGAACTGGAAATGCAGAATGAAGAACTCCGCGAGGCATATGAAACGGCCGAAACCGCTCTGAAGAAATACACCATGTTGTACGATTTCGCACCGCTTGGATATTTTACACTCGAAAAAGACGGAAGTATCAGTGAACTGAACTTTACCGGAGCAGAGATGCTCGGAGAAAAGCGCTTTAGCCTGGTAAGCAGCAATTTTAAGCTATTTGTTGCTGAAAGTTCACAATCTGTGTTCAACAGTTTTTTCAGTAAGGTTTTTAAAAGTAATATTAAGGAATCCTGCGAAGTTTTACTCGGATACGACGGTAAGCAATTATGCTCCGTTTATATGGAAGGCGTGGTTGCCGGGGATGACCGGCAATGCCTTCTTTCGGTGGTTAATATTTCTGCTTTCAAAAAGTAGAACTAACTTCATATAATTATCTGTTTATCTGACATTTAACATTCTGATCGCTGAAGGAGAGGCAATTTATCAGACATGTAAATTATGTAACTTTTTACTCAAATTCTGTAACACCTTTCCGGCTCCAATTCTTACCTTTCATATGTAATTTCTTTCTGCAATATTAAGATATTGCAGAAAAGAGGTTCAGGTACTTTAAGTTATCTGAATGTTTTAAAATTATGTAAAGTAATGATTAACAGAGCCATTTTAAAAAAAGCAATTTTACGTACCCTTGATCAGGACCATACAAAGGACCTGGCTCCTGTCAATCACGAAGACCCCCGGAGTTGTGAAACCTCATTGTTGATTTTTGACATATTCGGAGGTGAAATTTTAAAAACTCATTATAAAAATGGCTGGCATTTTTATAACCGTTTAAATGGCAGGCGTATCGATTTTACGAGATCAGAAACAGGTAGAATTTCACGTGCCAGCCGCTTCGACGATATTCCTTCCACTCCGGACGAAATTCATAATTATTTTGAGACGGAGGATTACTTAACCTTTTTAATGAGGTTTGTCAGGGCATTCGAAGAAACTGTCGGCCTTAAGGAATATCGATCCGATTTAATTGCCTGAAGATATTTAAAAACATACCGGCTCAACGGCCGGCCATTAGCATATTGTAAGATAATACTTTATTAAAAGAGAGGAAATTAAATGAACTATTTGTATTTTATTATTCCGGTTGTGGTGATCTTTTTCGCAGGAATCAGAATTGTACGACCGACTGAAAGGGGTTTGATTGAGAGACTTGGAAAGTACCATAATTTTGCCCATCCCGGATTTCACTGGATCATCCCGGTAATTGACAGAATATTTGTTATAAATGTAACTGAACAGATGGTGGATGCACAACCGCAGGAAATAATCACAAATGACAATCTTAATGCAAGCGTCGATGCCCAGGTTTATTTCAGGGTAAAATCAGATG
>JAVEXG010000048.1:0-21616 GCA_034004115.1 Bacteroidales bacterium
GTTCATAATGATCATATCAAGGACTTTTTCACGAAGAAATAGTAACATCGTTTTCAATCAGATATCAAAGGCTTTCTTCGTACCTGAAGAAAGCTTTTTTTATATTTGCCATTCAATAATTTAATTTTTTCATGGGTTGGTTTGATAGGGGAAGCAAGGAGAACAAGGAGGTCCTGAACAAAGGCCTTGAAAAGACAAAGGATAATGTCTTTACAAGATTGTCAAGGGCTGTTGTCGGCAAGGCAAAGGTTGACGAAGAGGTTCTTGACAACCTTGAAGAAGCTCTCGTGTCATCCGATGTCGGTGTGGAAACCACGCTCAGGATCATTGAACGGATAGAAGCGAGGGCGGCAAGGGATAAATACCTTAATACTGCAGAGCTCAACAGGATACTTAGGGAAGAAATAGCGGCCCTCCTTGAAAGCAACAAGACAGGTTCTGTCGTTGATTTCACATCACAGCTCCCGGGATCTCCTTACGTCATCATGGTAGTAGGGGTGAACGGCTCGGGAAAAACCACTACTATCGCAAAACTTGCTTATCAGTACAAAATGGCAGGAAAGAAAGTTCTGCTTGGAGCCGCCGATACCTTCAGGGCTGCTGCAATCGACCAGCTTCAGATCTGGGCCGACAGGGCAGGAGTTCAGATCGTCAGGCAGAATATGGGATCTGATCCGGCTTCGGTTGCCTTTGATTCCGTAAAATCGGGTGCTGCCGGAAATTACGATGTTGTAATTATCGATACTGCCGGAAGGCTCCACAACAAGATAAACCTTATGACGGAGCTTTCGAAGATCAAACGGGTAATGGAAAAAGTTGTGCCCGAGGCTCCCCATGAGGTACTTCTTGTACTTGACGGATCGACGGGCCAGAATGCTTTTGAGCAGGCAAAGCAGTTTACAGCTGCCACCAGCGTTACAGCCCTCGCCATAACAAAACTCGACGGTACGGCAAAGGGCGGAGTTGTGATAGGCATTTCCGACCAGTTCGGAATACCCGTTAAATATATAGGTCTGGGAGAAAAGCTTACCGATCTTCAGGTATTCGACCCCCGGGAATTCGTTGATTCCCTTTTCTCGCAGGAGACAGGCATTTAACACCAATACTTTCCGACTTGCAAAAAGGCCCCGTCAATAAGCTGATCAATATTGTAACACTGGGTTGTTCAAAGAACACGGTTGACTCCGAGAAACTGCTCAGGCAGATCAGGGCAGGAGGGTATTCAGTTTCATATGATCCATCAGCCGAAACTGCCGATACAGTAATAATAAACACATGCGGTTTCATAAACGATGCCAAGGAAGAAAGCATCGACACGATCCTTCGCTATGTAAAGGCAAGCCGCGAAGGCCGTGTAAGGAAGCTGTATGTAATGGGCTGTCTTTCGGAACGATACCGGGACGCCCTTCAGCAGGAGATACCTGAGGTGGATAAATACTTCGGAGTCAGCAGTATGGAAGAGATACTGAAGGAGCTGGGCGCTACAACCCGCAGCGAACTCCTTCCCGAAAGAGTGCTCACGGGCCCCGCCCATTACGCTTACCTGAAAGTATCTGAAGGCTGCGACAGGAAATGTTCATTTTGTGCAATACCACTGATCAGGGGTAAGTATATTTCCCGTCCGGTTGATGAGATAATAAGGGAGGCTGAAATACTTGCGGACAATGGCGTCAGGGAATTGATACTCATAGCACAGGACCTCGGTTACTACGGACTTGACATTTACGGTAAGAAGGAGCTGCCCCGGCTTGTCTCACGGCTCCTGTCCATTGAGTCGCTGGAATGGATCAGGCTTCATTACCTTTATCCGGCAGGTTTTCCATCAGGGATCATAAACCTGATGAAAGACAATCCAAAGATCTGCAGTTATATAGATATTCCGATTCAGCATATATCCGACAGGATGCTCAGGATTATGAAACGATCGCACGGAGGGAAGGCAACCCGCGATCTCCTTCACAGGATCAGGCGTGAACTTCCCGGAGCAGCCGTAAGGACAACCCTGATTGCCGGTCATCCCGGTGAAACTGAAAAAGATTACACTGAGCTCAGGGATTTCATTTCCGAGTACAGGTTTGACCGGCTGGGAGTTTTTGCCTACAGCCATGAAGAGGGGACATATTCCGGAGAAAAGTATGATGATGACGTTCCTGAAAAAGTAAAGGAATCAAGGGTATCCGAACTTATGGCAATCCAGCAGTCGATTTCAGGTGAACTCAACGGCCAAAAAACCGGCCGTGTTTTGAAAGTCCTGATCGACAGGAGGGAAGGGGACTATATTATCGGAAGAACCGAACACGACAGTCCCGAAGTTGACAATGAAGTTCTGATAAGCTCAAAAGATGAACTTGTCCCTGGTAGTTTCCACGACATCCTGATAACCGGGTCCACGGAATTCGACCTTTTCGGAACACCGGCAAGCAAGCCTTCCTGAAAGGAACTATTCTGCCGATGGAATTTCAGGCTCCTTTTTCTTAAGTATCTTTATCTTTATCTCCGATTTGACGGAGTTGAATCCGACGTTAATTATATCGCCCTCCTTGAGTTCAGCTTTTATAAGTACTTCCGCCATGGGGTCTTCCAGGTATTTCTGAATTGCCCGTTTAAGTGGCCTGGCGCCGTAATTTGCATCAAATCCCCTTTCAGCAATATAATCACGGGCTGCATTTGCAATCTTAAGCTGGTAGCCAAGAGACTTCACCCTGTCGTACAATCCCTTCAATTCAAGGTCGATGATCTTGTTAATTTCTTCTTTTCCAAGAGAGTTGAACATGATCACGTCATCGATCCTGTTAAGAAATTCGGGAGCAAAGGTCTTCTGCAGGGCTTTCTGAAGTATGCTTTTTGCATGCTCGTCGCGTGTGGCTTTCTTTGCACTTGTATCGAAGCCGATGCCATGACCGAACTCAGCCAGCTGCCGGGTTCCGATATTTGATGTAAGGATAACAATCGTATTGCGGAAGTCAACTCTTCGTCCGAGGCTGTCGGTAAGCTGTCCTTCGTCAAGTACCTGGAGCAGAATGTGAAATACATCGGGGTGAGCCTTTTCAATCTCATCCAGAAGCACCACTGAATAGGGCTTTCTTCTCACTTTTTCAGTAAGCTGCCCGCCTTCTTCATAACCCACGTATCCGGGAGGCGCTCCAACGAGCCTCGATACCGAGAATTTCTCCATGTATTCGCTCATGTCGACCCTTATGAGGTTGTCGGTAGTATCGAAAAGGAACTTTGCAAGCACCTTGGCAAGCTGTGTCTTACCAACCCCTGTGGGGCCGAGGAAGATGAAGGTGCCGATGGGCTTGTTGGGATCCTTCAATCCGGCCCTGTTCCTCTGTATCGATTTCACCACCTTGTTGATAGCTTCGGTCTGGCCAATAACGCTTCCGCTCAGTTCATCAGCCATCTTGAGCAGGCGGGTTCCTTCAGTCTGCGCAATGCGCTGCACCGGAACACCTGTCATCATGGCAACAACTTCGGCAACCTTTTCTGCATCAACAGTCTCCCTGTTAATTGCAAGTTCCTTTTCCCACTTTTTCTTTTCCTGGTCAATCATGTCAAGGAGGTCCTTTTCCTTATCGCGGAAACTGGCAGCCTTCTCGAAATTCTGATTTTTCACTGCCATCATTTTCTCCTTCTTGGTATCCTCGAACTGTTTCTCGAGCGAAAGGATCTTTTCCGGAACGACAATATTGGATATATGGACTCTTGAACCCGACTCGTCAAGGGCATCAATGGCCTTGTCGGGAAGGTGCCGGTCGGATATATATCTGTTGGTAAGTTTTACGCAGGCATCAATGGCATCATCTGTATACATGACATTATGATGCTCTTCATACCTTTCCTTTATGTTATGAAGGATATGGATGGTCTCTTCGATTGAAGTCGGTTCAACCATCACCTTCTGGAATCTTCTTTCAAGAGCTCCGTCCTTCTCAATATGCTGGCGGTATTCATCGAGGGTTGTAGCACCGATGCACTGAATTTCGCCGCGTGCAAGGGCCGGCTTAAGCATATTCGCCGCATCAAGCGATCCTGTGGCGCCTCCGGCTCCGACTATTGTGTGGATCTCGTCGATAAACAGGATAATATTGTCATTTTTCGACAATTCATTCAGGATGGCTTTCATTCTCTCCTCGAACTGACCGCGGTATTTTGTTCCTGCCACAATTGAAGCCAGGTCGAGAGCTACCACCCGTTTATTGAACAGCACCCTTGATACATTCTTCTTTATTATCCTCAGTGCCAGTCCTTCGGCAATAGCTGATTTTCCAACGCCAGGCTCGCCGATAAGAACGGGATTGTTCTTTTTTCTCCTCGAGAGTATCTGAGCCAGACGCTCTATTTCCCTTTCACGGCCAACAACCGGGTCGAGTTTTCCTTCCTCTGCGGCTTTTGTCAGGTCGATCCCGAAATTATCGAGTACAGGTGTATCGGATGAGGGTTTGGATGATGATGAGGATGGCTGGCCTCTTCCGGTACCGCCGCCGCCAAATGACTGTCCCTCATCGTCCTCTTCCCTTGGGAAATCGGCTTTTGCGCTCGGCAGACCGGCTTCAACGGCTCTTCTGACTGCCTGATAATCGACATCCAGCTCAGTAAGGAACCTTGTCACCAGGGCATTCTCATCCTTAAGTATTGCTAGAAGAAGATGTTCGGAGTCGATTACCGGACTCTTAAGTGATTTTGCTTCAAGGTATACCAGTTTCAGTATTCTCTCCGTGCTTCTCAGCAGGGGAATAATTTCCGTGTCAGCAACCGATATCGGACTTTCAATTTTTATGCTTTTTTCAAGCGAGCCCTTCAGCACCAGCAGGTCGATGCCCTGGTTCAGAAGTATCTCAACAGCCACGCCCTCTCCATCCCTGAGGATGCCAAGGAATAAATGCTCCGGGCTTATATGACTGTTACCAAGTCTAATGGCCTCTTCCTTGCTGTATCCCAGGATATCCTTTACTCTTTGTGAAAACTGTGAATCCATAATTAGTTTCTGAATATTAGTAGACAATCATGTCATAAGCCATTATGTCAGCCAAACTACGACAAAATTACTGATTCCATGAAAATCAAAGTTAAATTTAATAGAATATATGAAAGGCAATTTTCATGCCCATTTATAAACAATTAATGTTAAAAAGTCAATGGCCTGAATGGTCTCCGGCAACTAAAAAATCACTACTTTCGTAATCAAATCCGTTCCTTGCAGGGACGGGTGTATCTTTTTAATTTATAAATTATTATGTCAGAGAGAGAGAGGGTAATTCAGGTAAATATCGAGGAAGAGATGAAATCGGCATATATCGACTATTCGATGTCGGTTATAGTGTCGAGGGCGCTGCCTGATGTAAGGGACGGGCTAAAGCCGGTACACCGGCGTGTGCTTTTCGGAATGTCGGAACTTGGCGTACTGTCGAACAGACCATATAAGAAATCAGCCAGGATAGTGGGAGAGGTGCTGGGTAAATACCATCCTCATGGTGATTCATCGGTATACGATGCCATGGTGAGGATGGCTCAGGACTGGTCGTTGCGTTATCCCCTTGTTGAAGGTCAGGGAAACTTCGGTTCGATCGACGGCGACAGTCCGGCTGCAATGAGGTACACGGAGGCAAGGCTGAAAAAAATAGCGGAAGAGACCTTGTCGGATATCGACAAGGAGACAGTCGACTTCCAGCCTAACTTTGACGACTCGCTCAGCGAGCCGGTTGTTCTTCCGACAAGGATTCCGATTCTTCTTGTCAACGGCGCATCAGGGATTGCTGTAGGTATGGCAACCAACATGCCGCCGCACAACCTGTCGGAAATAATCGACGCAACAATAGCGTTCATCGAAAACAATGAGATCACCATTGCTGAGCTTCATAATTTTGTAAAGGGTCCGGATTTCCCTACGGGAGGTATCATCTATGGCGAACAGGGGATAAAGGATGCATTTGAAACCGGCAGGGGCAGAATAGTGCTGAGGGGCAAAACCGAAATAGAGTTGACACATTCAGGCCGCGAGTGCATAATTGTCAGGGAGATACCTTATATGGTCAACAAGGCGGAGATGATACGCCGGATAGCTGACCTTATAAACGAAAAGAGGCTGGAAGGGATATCATATATTAACGATGAATCGGACCGTAACGGGATGCGTGTGGTGATAATCCTGAAAAAGGACGCAAGCTCAAGCGTGGTCCTTAATAATCTTTACAAACTCTCTTCGCTGCAGACCTCCTTCAACGTAAACAATGTGGCACTTGTAAGAGGCAGGCCCAGGCTTCTGAACCTGAAGGAGCTGATCGACCATTTTGTAAAACACCGTCACCAGGTTATAATAAGAAGGAGCAGATATGATCTGAGTCAGGCTGAAAAAAGGGCTCATATCCTTGAAGGACTGATCATTGCAAGCGATAACATAGATGAGGTAATAGCCATTATAAAATCATCCAAAAATCCGGATGAAGCGAGGGAAAGGCTTATGGAACGTTTCAGCCTGTCGGAAATTCAGGCAAGGGCCATAGTCGAAATGAGGCTGAGACAGCTGACCGGACTTGAGCAGGATAAACTCAGGGATGAATACAAGGAAGTGATGGCTCTTATCGATTACCTTAAGAGCATTCTCGAAAGCGAAGAGCTTCAGATGAAAATTATTAAGGATGAGCTTATTGAAGTAAAGGAAAAATATGGGGATGCAAGGCGGACGGAAATCATCCCTGATGCAGGAGAATTTAATCCTGAAGACTTCTATGCCGACGATGAAATGGTAATTACTATTTCACATCTGGGTTATATAAAGAGGACCCCGCTTACCGATTTCAGGCGCCAGAACAGGGGCGGCACAGGTGCAAAGGGAGGTTCGACGAGGGACGAGGATTTCATAGAGCATCTCTATATTGCAACGATGCACAACACAATGCTCTTCTTCACAAAGAACGGCAAATGCTACTGGATGAAGGTTTACAATATTCCGGAAGGATCAAGAACCTCGAAGGGAAGGGCCATGCAGAACCTTATAAATATCGAACCCGAAGACAGCGTGATGGCTTATATTAATGTGAAGAACCTTAATGATCCCGATTACATAAACAATAACTTCATAGTACTCTGTACCACGAAGGGTATTATTAAGAAGACTTCGCTTGAAGCTTACTCGCGACCCAGGACCAACGGTGTGAATGCTATAACAGTCAGGGACGGCGACGAACTTCTGGAAGCCAAAATGACAAACGGCAAGCACCAGATAATGATGGCAGTGAAATCGGGAAGGGCTATCAGATTCCCGGAGGAGTCGGTCAGGCCCATGGGAAGAACCGCATCAGGAGTCAGAGGAATCAGGCTTGCCAATGCAGAAACCGATATTGTTGTGGGAATGATCACCATCGAGAACGGAGAAAAAAATGTACTCGTGGTATCCGAAAATGGCTACGGCAAAAGGTCTGATATTGAGGACTACCGCATTACAAACAGGGGAGGGAAAGGAGTCAGGACCATTAATGTAACTGAAAAGACCGGATCGCTGATAGCCCTGAAGGATGTAACTGATAATGACGACCTGATGATAATCACTCAGTTCGGAAACATACTCAGAAGCCCGGTCTCAGCCCTCAGACTTATGGGAAGAGCAACGCAGGGAGTGCGTTTAATTAACCTCAGGGAGACAGACATCATAGCATCTGTTGCCACAGTGGCAGTAAATGAAGAACCCGAAGATGTTGACAAAGAAGAAGTTGAAAATAAAAATGAAAATGCCGAGGAAATTGGCAAAGAATTTGAAGATTAATAAGTAAAGTTTTAAATTTGAAGAGTTTTTTAGGACAATTAATTAAACAAATGCGATAATTATGAAAAAGGTTTTTCTGCTTCTTGCAGTTATCATTATCTCCGCTGCTACTTTTGCCCAGAAGGGTAAAGTAACGAGCGCCCTAACATTAATCGAGCAGGGGTCTCTGGACAAAGCCAAAGAGGCGCTTGACCAGGCAATGACACATCCCAAATCGATGAACTGGTTCAACACTTATTTTGCCAAAGGTAAGCTTGCCCAAGCCGTTTTCAAATCGGACAATCCAACGTTCAAGGCATACTATACTGATCCCCTGGGCGAAGCTTATGCCGCTTATGAAAAATCAATGGAGCTCGATTCCAAGGGAGGCGCTAAAAAGAAGATCATTACAGGTATGGTTTACAACTCGCTTGCCCTCGACCTCTATTCACAGGGAGGACAACTTTTCGAGGCAAAGGATTATGCAGGTGCCCTGAAATCATTCGAAACCCAGATCGCTATCACTGAAAGCGACAATTATGTAGGGGTTACTGATACCGGAATGTACTACAACGCAGGTCTTGCCGCAATGAATGCGAAAGAACATCAGAAAGCTATAAAGTTTTTCGAAAAATGCGCCGAAATGCAATACCAGGGTATCAATCCTTATTTCCAGATATCTCAGAACTATCTTGAAATGGGAGACACCGTTAAGGCTGAATCAATACTCGTAGACCTGCGCAACAAATACGCCAACGACAAGGATGTCACTCTCAACCTTATCGATCTTTATATCAAAGCCGGTAAAAACGAGGAGGCTCTTGAAAACCTTGCAATCGCCAGGACTAATGATCCTGATAACTACAGCCTGCACTTCGCAGAAGGTATTATCTACCTGAACGAAGACAGATTTGATGAGGCAATAGAAAGACTTTCAAAATCAGTCGAGCTGAAATCTGATTTCTACGACAGCCAGTACGGACTCGGAGCTTCATATATAAACAAGGCCTCAGACATGTTCGCCAAAGCTAATGACATCATGGATGTTAACGAATACAACAAGGCTATTGATAATGCCATGTCAGTATTTTCAAAAGCTCTTCCGTATATGGAAAAGGCAAATGAACTGAAACCTGATGATGTTTTCGCTCTGAGAAGCCTCAGGGAACTTTACTACAGGCTCAAGATGACTGAAAAATACGATGCCGTCAAGGCCAAGCTTGATACTCTCGAACAGCAGTAATCCCAAAAAGATCACTTACTGTAAAATATAGGGGAAAGCCTTTCCGTTAAACGGAGAGGCTTTTTCTCTTTTATTGCATAACCTCACGAAATATCCGGACCATGAACAAAATTTTCTGCTCTTTCCTGCTGATACTTATTCTTTTCCCGACAGGTTGTACCAAAAAGGATAATCCCGAACCAGGAGATCCTGGCAAGGTAATCGCACTTATGTACCACAGGATTGTGAAAGGGGAGGCTACTAACCTGTACGAAAGGAGCCTTAATGATCTGGAATCTGATCTCATATATCTCAATACCAATAAGATAAAGGTAATCAGCTTTGCTGAACTGGGAGAATTCGAGGAGCAGGGATCAATTCCTGAGGGAAACTACGCCATAATAACATTCGATGACGGCGACAGCTCATGGTATACGCTTGTACGTCAATTACTTATAGATTACAATATGAAAGCTACATTCTTCCTGTGGACTTATATGATCGGAAGTGATTCATTCATGACATGGGAAGAAGTTGAAGATATGAGTAATTATATGGTAGAAGGCGGAGTAAGGCCATTTACATTCGGATCACATTCATATTCACATACATATCTTTACGACAGGAGAAGCAGTTTTGCCACTCCGGGCGAATATCAGAGTTTTCTTGATTATGAACTGGGAAGGTCAAGGGAAATAATTGAACAACATACACCCGGTGATGTCAATATTTTTTCGCTTCCTTACGGAAATGGTGCAGGCGACGAAGAAATAATTTCAGCAGCGGAAAGAAACGGATACAAATTTATCCGAACCTCAATATGGTCGGCCATTGACAACACAAATATCGATCTTTTTGAGATTCCAAGCCTGCCAATGCTTGATGCCTCGGAACCGGACCTGATAGGATACTACCTGGGCTTTTCAGAAACCTATAATTAATCCACAAAATTTATTTGGTAGGGGAAAACTGGTCTTATAACTTTGCCTTTCAGGATATCTCAAAATATTCTATTTGACATAATATTAATTATAGGAATTTTATCCAGGCTAATTCTGACTGCTGTGAAAGTCCTGCTAGTCCTGCTAGCTAAGCTTAGGGATACCATTGATCTCCATGAATTGATTCACCACGGATTTCTCGGAGAACACGGGAAATGCACGGATTGTGTCAATTAATAACATCCGTGATTTTATCCGTGAAATCTGTGAAATCCGTGGTAAAATAACACAAACCAGATTAGATTTTTCCCCACTCAATTTTCACGGCCCCTCCCCTTCCGTAACACCAAAAAAAAAGGCCATATACCATATCTCATTGATAATATGTACATTACCAATTGAAATAATAGTCAATGGCCGTTCCTCCTTAACGCCTTAACGCCCTTGAGCCTTTATGCCTTCCTCATCTCGTCCTTCAGTCTCTGAATATGCCCGCGGCCAAGTCCCTTTACTTCACAGCCAAGCTGGAAGTACTTCCTGATATTGTCATCAGTAAGTATTCCGAAGCAATCGATAATGGCTGCCGGTCTTCCAATTTTCTTAACAACTTTTTCGGGATCAAGGCCGAGATACGCCTTATGAGGTACTGCAAGTATGACTGCGTCAGCATCCTTAAGGGCTTTATCGAGATTCTGCTGAATCTTTATCTCTTTAAGTTTTTCCTGGTTCCTGAAGAACCGGGCTTTGCTTTGTCCGACACCCGGGAAAGTATCCTGCTGCTCAAATTCCCACCAGTGTTCCACATAAGGATCATGTACGCGGATCTCGGCGCCCATTTCAGCAAGCTTCCTTATTACTATTTCCGATCCGCTGTAGCGGGTATCTCCAACATCCTCACGATATGCTGCTCCAAGAACCAGAACTTCTGCTCCGGCAATCGGCTGTCCCATATTCCTGAGTGCATCGCGGGTAAGCTGACCAACATGCAGACCCCTGGTATCATTAATATCGATTGCCATCGGGGTTATTTTGAAGATATCATCCTCAAAACCAAGGATATGCTTGTATGCCCAAAGTCCCAGACCGCCGTCCTTCGGAAGGCAGTATCCGCCGATTCCGGGTCCCGGAAATATCATGTTGCTATGAGTCGGACGCACCTTGATTGCTTTGATAACCTTGATAAGGTCAACGCCGTTTCTTTCTGCGAAAAGGCTCCACTCATCCAGAAAAGCCAGGATGGTCGCCCTGTAGCTGTTCTCTACTATCTTGGCAGTCTCCGATTCAATGGGTCTGTCCATTACTGTCAGAGGGAATTTTTCAGTATTAAGTACTTCAGTCAGGAATTTCTCAACCCTTTGTTTTGCGTTTTCGTTAATCCCGCTGCACACTCTCCAGAAATCGCGGATGCTGGCCACATAATTCTTTCCCGGCATCACTCTCTCGTAGCTGTGCGCAAGAAGCGGATCTGTCTTTATGCCCCTTTTTCTGAACACCTTCTTCATTATGGGATAGGCCACCTGCTCGGTTGTTCCGGGCGCCACAGTTGTTTCGATCAGTACAAGCGCTTCCGCAGGGATATGTTCCGCGATAACATGAAGTGAAGCTTCAAGGGCAGCCATATCAGTCTCGCCTGTACGCACGTTTCCAAGCTCTTCCTTAATATAATCGCACTGCACATCAACAACAACCACATCGGCAAGCTTCAGAACATCATATGTATATGTAGCAATCAACGTTTTCTTTTCATTGACGCACCTTGCTATCATGGGGTCAACTTCGGGGTCTTCAGCCTTAACCGGCGACACACCCCGGTTCAGAAGGGGAATCTTCCAGTAGCTTCTCGGGCTTGGGCGTTGCATGCCTATCACAAACTTCGAAGGCTTGCCCTTCTTGTCAACCGTGTCGGCAACTATGGCAGCCATGACTGCACCTACAAAGCCTACTCCCATCACCACTACGATCTCCCGTCCTTTGGCACGTTCCTTTTCAACACGTTTTTTGATGGTTTCAAATTCCTTTACATAATCCTCAGGTTTTGGCAGCGCGAATTTTTCTCCTGCCGGGCTGACTGAATACTTCTCACTCATATGGGTTAATTTGGTTCTGGTTTATTAATGGATAAAATCTACATAACAGCCTGTATCCGTGAATGGACTGTCAATCCTCTATTACGGACAAAATATCAAGTTATTGTGCCTCCGGGCATAAAATTGAATCTGTAATTTACCACTTTCAGATGGTTTTTAGAATATCCCCTAAAAGTCCGTCGAAATCAAGAGCATTATCGGGCCGGTGTGAAAAACCGAGAACCACAACAACAAGCTCACTGGAGGGCAAAATGTAAATCATCTGCCCGTCATGCCCCTGACATGAGTACATGTCTTCGGGTGCTGACGGATATTCCCGGCTCCTGTTAAGCCAGAAAAGAGCACCATACTTCCCGTCGCTGGCAGATGCCGGAGTGCGTGTATAATCGACCCATCCTTCAGGAAGTATCCTTTCGCCATTGAAGACTCCGTCGTTAAGGTAAAGCAGACCGAACCTGGCATAATCGCGTGCCGTCGCGTAAAGATATGATGACCCTACAAGGTCGCCCGACGGGTCAACTTCAAAGACAGCATCTGTAATTCCTATCTTTTCAAGCAGGTTGTCATGAACAAAAGCATAACATGAGGTGTCGATGTCAAATTCATTACTGATGAGGCTTGTAAGAATGTTAGCAGTACCTGAGGAATATTTCCATTGGGTTCCTGCAGGATGTTCCAAAGGTCTGGTAACGGCGAAACTGCTCATGTCGCCCTTGTCAAAAAGCATCAGGTTCACATCCGACCTGCTTCCGTAATCCTCGTTCCACTCCAGACCGCTTTGCATCTGAAGAAGGTCGTTGAGAGTGATAAGGCTCCGATCATCATCCTTCCATTCCTCTATCCCGGCCGGCTCCGACGTATCCATTTTTCCAATCCCGGCAAGAACCCCTACGATAGCATTTGTAAAACTCTTGGCCATCGACCAGCTGAGAAAGCGTGTGTCTTTGCCGAGTCCTGACCTGTATTTCTCTGCTACCGGTATCCCTTTGTGAAGAACAACAAACGCAAATGGTATCCCTCCATACGCGGTGTCATCCACAAGTTTCCCTGCAATTTCAGTTATGGCATTCCTGTCAATGCCCGTGTCGACGGTATCCGGCACCAGGTCTCCCAATGGCCACGCAGTGGTATCGCGACTATAGCCGGGATCAGTATCTGCAGCATAAACTTTACTTCTGAGCTCCTCCTCAGATGCATCCCTAACCAGGGTGGCACCAAACCCTTCCCTGTGTATGGCTTTTGATTTTCCCCACAAAAACCTGCTGGTCACACTCTTCTCCTCCGGGTCCACCTTGTTCCTGGCGAATTTTATAAAGGAAAAATTCAGATCAATATCCTCAATTTCCTTTGCATCCCTGCCCGAAACAAAGACATTAGAACACAGGTTCTTCGCAGCATAACCCGTAATTATGGGCATCAGCGTATTTACATAGATTGCTCCTCCAATAAGGACCAAACAAAAAAACAACGCAATTCCATAAAAGACTTTTTTTCTTGTCATGTCTGAGGATGGTTTAAAAACCCTAATCTATCATAAATTCGGTAAAAACTGATGCAGATGATAAAAATTTGAGCTGATTTTATACCGATCTTTCTATCTTTAAAGATATTTGGCCACTCAAAATAGAAAATCATGAACCGTATTCTTTCAGCCCTGCTCACATTGATTGCAACGATAGTTCTGACAGGTTGTACAGGCCACAGACCGGAACCTGAAGTGTATGACCTGAAGTGTGAAAATCTCTCGAATCCCATGGGAACAGGAACCTCCTCGCCAAGGTTAAGCTGGAAGGTTAGGTCAACCGTCAACGGAGACTCCTGGTCAGCATACCAGGTCATTGCAGCCAGTGAGAAAGCTATGTTGTCGGAAAAGAAAGCCAATCTATGGAATTCAGGAAAAACAGAATCTTCCGAAAATATCCTGATCAAATGGCAGGGTAAAGATCTTCTGTCCGGATCGGTCTGTTACTGGAAAGTGAGGGTTTGGAGCGAAGACGGCAAGACGTCAGAATGGAGTGAAACGGCATCCTTCACCACGGGCCTGGTTGATAATTCCGAATGGAAGGGCGACTATATCGGGCTGAGCGACAGCTCAGAATATTGTGTAAGCCCGCAGATGAAGCGTGAATTTGAGATTGAAAAGCCGGCAGGCCGCTATTTCATACATGTAAATTCGCTTGGATACCACGAGGTATGGGTAAACGGCCTGAAAGCCGGAGAAAATGTCCTCGCTCCTGCCGTTTCTCAGTTCGATAAACGTTCTCTTACCCTGACCTACGACATCACACCGCTTATCAAAAAGGGAAGCAATACCCTGATACTATGGACCGGACAGGGATGGTACAGTAAAGGGCTCCCTGGTGTGGAATGGAACGGTCCGCTTGTAAGAGCTCAGGTAGAAAGGATTGAAGGCACCGAAAGAGAGGTTATCCTGTTTACCGATTCAAACTGGGTTGCCAGGGCAAGCGGTTATTCAACAATAGGCAACTGGAGGCCGCATCAGTTTGGGGGAGAGCTGATTGATGGATCTTTGCTTTCTGAAAACATAACGGATGAGAACATAAATTGGATTCCTGTCTCAACCGTAAAATTGCCTGAAAGAAAAATAAGTCCTCAGACAACCGAAGCAAACAGGATCATCGACACAATAAAAGCCGTCTCGATAACCAGATTAAACGACAGCACCTGGCTTGCCGATATGGGAACCACTCTCACCGGGTGGTTCAGCATCAATTTCCGGTCATTGAAAGCGGGACAGGCAATCACCATTCTTTACAGCGATCACCTGGATGATGAAGGAAGGACAGCAAATCAGGGACAGATTGACCGCTACATTGCAGCCGGGACTGGCAAGGAGCATTTCATAAACAAATTCAACTACCACGGCTTCAGGTATGCCATGATAACCAATCTGGCGGAAGAACCTTCAAAGGAGGATATGAGTGCCTACCTTATACATACTGATTTCAGACAAGCATCGACATTTGAATGTTCAGATGAAGATCTCAACAGGATCTGCAGCATGATCAACTACACCCTCAGGTGCCTGAGTCTGGGGGGATACCTGGTCGACTGCCCGCAGATAGAACGCCTGGGTTATGGAGGTGATGGCAACGCTTCCACTCTTACCGCGCAGACAATGTTCGACCTTGCCCCTCTTTATTCAAACTGGCTTCAAGCATGGGAAGATTGCGTCCGGGATGACGGTGGAATGCCTCACACCGCCCCAAATCCGTATTCAGCAGGCGGCGGTCCCTACTGGTGCGGATTCATAATTACAGCATCATGGAATACTTTTCTGAACTATGGCGACGAGAGCTTTCTGAAGAGGTACTATCCAGCGATGCAGAAATGGCTGGGATATGCTGAAAAATATTCACCGAAAGGCCTGCTCGAGGGCTGGCCCGAGACCGAATACAGATCGTGGTACCTGGGCGACTGGGCGGTTCCTGAAGGCATCAACCAGACGGATCCCCGGTCAATCGGACTTGTCAATAACTGCTTCATGACCGTGTGTTATGAGACTATGAACAAAATTGCCATGGTTCTTGGACTGCCCGATGATGCCCGGAAATATACTTCAAGGGAAGAAGAGCTGAAGTCCCTCATAAATGAGACATACTATAACACGGCAGACCGGAGCTATGGCAGTGGTTCCCAGATCGACCTCACCTATCCAATGCTTGCAGGTATAGTGCCGGATTCTCTGACATCGTATGTCAGACAAAACCTGCTCGACTTCACACTTAAGGAGCGCGGAGGTCATTTTGCCTCCGGACTGGTTGGAATACCCGTCTTCACTGAATGGGCCACGCTTAACCACGAGGCTGATCTTATGTATTCAATGCTTAAAAAGCGCGACTATCCCGGCTATCTGTACATGACCGACAATGGTGCAACCACAACCTGGGAACACTGGAACGGAGCCAGAAGCCGGATTCACAACTGCTACAACGGTATCGGCTCGTGGTTCATTAAGGCAGTGGGCGGAATCAGGCCCGACAATGATCATCCCGGATATAAACAAATTATTATTGATCCGCAGGTGCCTGATGGTGTAACCTGGGCAAAAACAACAAAGGAAACACCGTATGGAACTGTGGTTGTCAACTGGAAAATTGAAAACGGTTCAATGCTTATCGATCTTACAATTCCTGCAGGCAGCAGTGCGGCAATAGTGATTCCGGAAAACTGCGACACTTATACTGTAAACGGCCAGTCACAATATGCAAACGGGTCACCTGCCATATTGAAAAATGGCACATACACGATTTCATATGAGTTTAATAATAAGATTATATAAAGTATTGCTTTATTAACCGGAAATCTGAAAAATACGTAATTACCTGGCGATAATTACACTTTCCCTGCCTATGATCCTGTCATTCTGGAATAACTGCAATACATAAAAACCCGGAACCTGTTTTCCCAGGCCGAATTCAATAAACTGGTCACCCTCCGATTCCCTGATCAGTTCCTCATCTAATATTCTGTGACCCATCAGGTCAGTTATCACAATCCGTACCCTGCCCGGATTTTTAAGATTGAAATACAGGCTTATCCTGTCGCGAACCGGATTGGGGAATACAAGAATGCCGGCTGATCCTGCTGACGCGGTTTCGGCAACCATTATGTTGGCGTCGATCCAGTTGACCCGCCGTGTGATCCAGTCCTTGAAAAAGTCAATTTCTTCCTCATAGGTCTCTCCTGTGAAAGAATTAGGCCATACATATTTGCCCAGCACCGGCCAGCGTTCAAAGTTGCGGTCAACGGCATCACCAAGTCCGGCTATAGTGTTGTCAATGTAGTACATAATTGAATCGGTGCTGAACGGACCCTTACGGAGTTCCTTCCAGCGGGTTGCAAATGAGGCCCTGTAGCCAAAATCTTCCATCATCCTTGCCCACCAGTGCATCCTTCTGCCGTACATGTCCTGAAATTTTGGATATAGCCAGGTATCTGTTGCCAGATTAAAATCAGCATAATCCACATTGCCATAGCACAGATCGAAATCCCACAGCGGTCCTGCTTTGAGCTTTCCTCCCTTTGAATCCTTATCCTTATGAAAGAAAGTACTGTAACGGTAACCGTCAACATTATTGCCAAGTTCCTGAATAATCTGAAAGTCAACAAACGACTTCGTATCGAAATACTTTCTGAAACCTTCAGAGAGGTCCATAAACGATTCACCATTCAGCGTATTCTCTGCTTCGGTAAGGAATTTTTTTATGTAATATTTTTGTTCGTTCGCGATCTGGTCATATTTGGGATACACATAGGTGAACCTGTATTTTTCTGAGTAATTGTACCTTATTGACGGAGAAATCTGGAAATACTCCTCCTGTCCTACTCCGTCCGTCTTGTCAGCCTTAACTATATACCCGCCTGTCAGATCGTCGCCTGATATCTCATCCGGATTAAGTTTGCTTATATCAACCCTGTTATTGTCACGCTTAATACTCTCCATAAGCTGGTAAACTCCAACATAATCTCCGTTCAGCCAGACCTCGCAGAACCTGTTCCGGGGCTGCCACCCTCCCATTCTGTCGCCAAGGTGGAAGGTGAGTGCATTTCTGAGCATCGTCTTATCGGAATACGGTGAATAAAGCACCCAGTCCTCCTCTTCCGGCATTCCAAGAAGGCTTGCAGTGGTATCGGCTCCGTCTTTGTCTCTCAGTTCCAGGGAATAGCTTTTCTTGGGAAACATCTGCGATGACTGACCCCTGATTTCGATGCCGATAAAGCCATCGTAATCAGTACCTTCCTGAAATTGGTTATTAAGTTTTCCAGGACCATTGTCGACTACTTTCATCCTGGCAGTAATTTTCGGATCATTTACAATTGCCCTGCCCCAGGTTTCGAGTACAATCAACGGCAGATTGGTATACTCCGTTGCCGGATCCCTGAACCACGGCGGAGGATCGCTGTAATTCCGGCTGTCGTCCATTATGCCGGCAACCAGAAAGGTGGTTGATGAAAGATCTGACGAACCTTCGTTGCAATTATGAACCTGAAGTGCCAGCAGATTGATGCCCTGTACAAGGTACTCAGCAACAGTCTGCATGTCAACGACAAAGCGTGAAGGAATACCACCTGAAGGCAGCCGCGCTTCGTAGGAATCAAGAATGGCGTATTCGCTGAAGCCAGGTTCTGTTCCAACGGTTCCTATGTTGGCCCGGGCGATCTCATGACCGTTCAGATAGGCCACAAAACCATCGTCAAAATCAACAAACAGACAGAAAGCAGAAATGGCAGAGATATCATGGACTATGAATTCTCTCCTCATATAAACTGAAGGCACATTGTCAGTTACGGTCATGTCGTCTCCGTCGCCGTAGCCTATCCCGCCCGGTCCGGTCAGCCATGAGGAGTCATCAAATCCCTGAGTATTCCACCCTGGAGCAGGCTGGGAATATCCCGGGAACCACGACCATAGATCACCGGCTGATACAACAGTTTCCCAGTGATCAGTCGTCTGGGCACATAAAGCCATTGAGAATCCCGCAATCAGGGACAAAAGGCTATACCTTCTGCAAAGGTTTTGGCATGTACTCACCTTCAGTTATCAGTTACTCATCGTTAACATACATCATTCCCATAATATTGCACGTGGCGTGTCAAATTTCGTCAATAAAAACAATTGACCAAAAAATCACCGGCACAACTTAAATCAAAGGGCAATTTGTGTTTATTTTGTCAGGTAAGAATAACTATGATCAAAAAACCGAAAAATGGAACAGATAAGTAAGCCGACTCTCGATTTCCTCACCGGCCTGAAGTATCATAATGAAAGGGAATGGTTCAATGCAAACCGGAAACGTTATAATGAAGCAAAAGCTGAATATGAAAGGTTTGTGCAGGCCTTAATTGAAAGGATTGTTGAGTTTGACCCCATACTGAAGGGTCTTGAGGCTAAAAATTGCATGTACAGGATAAACAGGGACATCCGGTTCAGCCCCGACAAAACAATATATAAAACCCATCTGGGAGCTTTTATAGTGAAGGGAGGAAAAAAGAACGGCGACAGGTTTGCCGGCTATTACATTCATATCGAGCCGGGAAACAACAGCATGATTGCCGGCGGAGCCTACATGCCGCCGATGCCATGGCTTACATCAATAAGAAACAATATTGATGAAAAAGGTGAAACCTTTCTTAAGATATTAAATGACTCCAGGTTCAGAGCTGTTTTCGGAGAGATTGAAGGAGAAAAGCTAAAAGGTGCTCCGAAGGGTTTTTCGCGTGACAACCGCTACATCGATCTGCTGAGAATGAAGAGTTATCTTGCCTCAATAATCATTTCAGATAAAGACGTTTTAAATGGTGATTTCTTTGATTTTACAATCAAAGCTTGCAAAGCAATGAAACCCCTGAACGACTTCCTTAATGATTACTGATCATTCCGGCTTATAAAATACATTTTGTCACCATGAGGGTATCAATCCTCATGTTGCCGTTATAATAGACAGTTGTATCCGAATTATCCAGTTCATATTGCCTGATCTCAGCCTCTGTACTGTTACACATTTCCCGTTTGGCAGACACAGTATATGACTCTATCTTTTCGCTGTCATTGACGATGATCTCAAAAGTTGTGGTACATTCATAGCAGTCTGAATCATTATTACATGAAAACAGCAGCATCGCAAACAGAACCCAAAGCATTTTTTTCATAATAGCTATTCCACTCCTATAGTTTATTACTACCGGGGATCTTTCTGATACGGAGGTTCAGCGGGGTTACTTCAAGGTACTCGTCATCCTTGATCTGCTCCATTGATTCTTCGAGCGAGTATCTGATCCTGGGTGCTATCCTGTAGCTCTCATCTGAACCCGATGCCCTCATGTTTGTCAGTTTCTTCCCCTTTATAATGTTGACTTCAATGTCTTTTGCCCTTGTACTTTCCCCGATAACCTGACCCCTGTAGACGTTGTCACCCGGATCAATGTAGAAGCGTCCCCTGTCCTGCAGCCTGTCGAGAGCATGGCCAGTCGCCATTCCCTCGTCGAGCGACACTATGGATCCGTTCTGCTCAGGCAAAAGGTCATCTCCCTTGTATTTGTCGTAAGCCCTGAACCTGTGATACATGACAGCTTCACCCGATGTTGCGGTCAGCATGTTGTTCCTCAGGCCGATGAGCCCCCGCGAAGGGATGTCAAATTCAAGGTGTATAAGATCGCCTTTCGGCTCTATCACAGTCATTTCACCTTTTCTTATTGTAACCAGCTCTATTGCCCTTCCCGATGAACTGGCAGGAACATCCACAGACAGTGTTTCGTAAGGTTCGCATTTCACACCGTCGATTACCTTCAGCAGTACCCTCGGCTTTCCGACCTGAAACTCATATCCTTCTCTTCTCATGGTTTCGATCAGAATTGAAAGGTGAAGTATTCCCCTACCGAAGACGTTGAAGGTGTCTTCCGAACTTGTCTCTTCAACTCTAAGGGCAAGATTTTTCTCGGTCTCCCTGATAAGCCTTGTCCGCAAATGACGCGAGGTAACAAATTTACCTTCTTTTCCGTAAAGAGGCGAATTATTGATTGTAAAAACCATACTCATGGTAGGTTCGTCGACCTCGATTCTCTGGAGTGCCTCGGGAGAGATCAGATCCGCAAGGGTATCCCCTATCTCAAAATCCTCCAGGCCGATAACCGCGCACAGATCGCCGCATCTCACCCTGTCAGCCTTAACCCTGCCAAGTCCCTCGAAAACATATAGTTCCTTAACCCTTACTTTTTTTACTTCGCCGCCCTTCTTGCATAGAGTATAGTCGCTTCCGGCAACGATATCGCCCCTGAAAACCCTTCCGATTGCAATTCTTCCAACATAGCTTGAGTAATCGAGTGAGGCTACCTGCATCTGGGCTGTTCCTTCAACATAACGTGGTGCCGGTATCTGTTCAAGAATGGCGTCGAGAAGAGCAGTGATATCCTCTGCGGGTTTTTTCCAGTCAGGGCTCATCCATCCATGTTTTGACGATCCGAACAAGGTTTCGAAATCAAGCTGGTCGTCCGATGCATCGAGGTTGAACATGAGGTCGAAGATATCCTGCTGAACCTCATCGGGCCTGCAGTTCTCCTTATCAACTTTGTTTACAACCACAATCGGCTTCAGTCCCAGGTTGACCGCCTTTCCAAGTACGAACCTGGTCTGGGGCATCGGTCCTTCAAAGGCATCAACAAGCAGAAGGACTCCGTCGGCCATCTTAAGCACTCTCTCAACCTCACCACCGAAATCGGCATGTCCGGGGGTGTCTATAATATTGATTTTAACCCCTTTATAAGTGACTGAAACATTCTTCGAGGTAATCGTAATTCCCCTCTCCCTCTCGAGATCATTGCTGTCGAGGATCAGGTCGCCCGCATCCTTCCTGCCATCCAGCACTTTGCACTCCTGGATGATACGGTCGACCAGGGTGGTCTTGCCGTGGTCAACGTGTGCAATTATAGCGACATTCCTTATTTGCTGCATATATTTGTATAAAGACCTGCAAAAGTAATATTGTTGACTTTATTAATGCTAAAAACGTTTAAAATAATATTGAATGAAAAAAACTCATATATTTCGTCAAATTTAAAACCCGGAAACATGAAAAGATTGATTTTCACTCTCTTCTTCACCATT
>JAVEXG010000204.1:0-4455 GCA_034004115.1 Bacteroidales bacterium
TAATTGTGTATTAACATCATTACAAAGAAAAATAAAATGAGAACAACAATACTTATTGGTTTAATAACACTCTTTTTCATGCAGGCAGGTTATTCACAGAAATTATTCATTTAATATCTGAAAACGGACTTGATTACATTGTTTCACCCAATCCGGCATCGGCCACTGTAACAATATCTGTTGTACAGACAGTATCCGCCGCGGGAAACCTTCCTGATATCAATGCTGTATATGATGTATCAGTTTACGATATGTACGGAGTACTTCAAAGCAGGAAAGAATATTCCGGAGACAGATTTGAGATCCCCGTCCTTAATCTGAAAGATGGCAATTATCTGAACAGGATCGATAACGGTAAATCTGTATCAGTTAAGCAACTTATCATAAATCGATGACCGGCTGGTTAATTGGGGCTAATGGTTTAGAAGAAGACACCGCCTCATAGTATTAAACAGATTACGAATATTATCGCAGGAATCGTTCCGAAATATTTCGTATAGCGAAGTTGTCTTTTTACTATTTACAAGCGGCAGAAAGGTATAATGTCTTATTGATAATGTATTATAGGCGATGTACTATAGGTGGTACCTTTGGTGCATGGATTGCTGACTGTTGACTGACTGCCAACTGCATTCTGCCAACTGCCAACTCCTACCGTCAGAACCTGAATTCCATACCGGCTGCTGCATAGTTGAAAAGTGAGAAGTTGTAGACTTCATCGTTGTCAGCTCCGCCTTCGAGTATCCTGTAACCGGCCTTAATCCGGACTTTCTCTGAAACCTTGTATTGCATGGCGACCAGAACATCCTCTGCCCTTCCCTGGGGGGCAGCAAGTGCGTCGCCATCAACCAGGAATGACAGGTTTTCACTGGCTTTCCATTCAGCATGAAAATTGATTATCGGAACAAATCCGACATTCGTCTTGATGCTTTCATCGGCAGCGGAGTAAATCGCGACTTTTGCATCCCTGATTTTTGCTGTAAATCCCAGACCGAATTCAAATTTTGGCCTTTCGACAATATCATAACGGTAGGTCAGCCTGTAGGAATTGAATTTGTAGGTTCCCTCCAGCGGTGTACCGGCAGGAAAAATAACGCCTTCAAATGTCAGGTCACGATTAATACTGCCATCTGATTTTACTTCAAGAGGTGCATATAAAACCGAGAGATTATGACGGGTTCCAAACGTATATCCTGCGCGAACCCTGTAAAATACCTTCGGCGAGGCATCCAGTTCCTCGCTCAGGGAGAACAAAGTTCCCTGATCACCCGGAATCCGGACGTCATTGTATCCCGAAAATACTACTCCTGACTCCAGGTCAAGAAATACCTGAGATTTTAATGATGATAATCCTGATAAAACAAAAACAGGAATCAAAGTTGTGATTATTAAGAATATCCTTTTCATCATGATATAATATAAATTTAAAAGGTATGATGGAACCGCACATTATTGGTATCTATATTCACTACATGTTTGCATTTGAAATCAATCATGTGGGTTTCATAAACTTGCTTTAATTAACTTACCTGTGAAACAGATGAATTATGAAATAGTTCTGAAGCCTTTTCAAAAGTACGGAATTTTTCCGGATGAAGTAAAATACAAATAAGAAGCACGCTATTTCAAATATTTCATTGTAACTTTATTGTAGAGTTACTAATAAGCTTGGAAAAAAGATGCAGCTGATAATTTTGCTGCATAAGACAAAAGTGAAAAAATATGAATAATGGCAAAAATCAACGTAAAAAATACTGAAATAACCATTATTACAGTTGAGGACAGAGATTACATTTCGCTCACCGATATGGCAAACGCCAAAGAAAGTGAAAGCCGTGCCGCCGATATTATTAAGAACTGGTTGAGAAGCCGTTTTACACTTGAGTTTTTAGGTACCTGGGAGCAAATAAATAATCCCGGTTTTAAAGTGGTCGAATTTGACCACTTTAAATCACAAGCCGGCTTGCCAAGCTTTGTTTTAAGTGTTTCGGAATGGATAGAAAAAACCAATGCTGTCGGCATTATTGTAAAAAAAGGTAAGTACGGAGGTACTTTTGCCCATAAAGACATTGCATTTGAATTTGGTTCAGCTATCAGTGTTCCTTTTAAGCTATACCTGATAAATGAATTTCAACGGCTTAAAGAGGAAGAGCAGAAACAATTTGGGTGGACGGCAAAGCGGGAATTGACTAAGTTGAATTACCACATTCATACCGACGCAATTAAACAAAATTTAATACCACAGGAGCTTTCATCAGGGCAAACATCAATTATATATGCCAATGAAGCCGATGTTTTAAATGTCGCTCTGTTTGGGATAACTGCCAAGCTATGGAGAGACGCAAATCCAGATTTAAAAGGAAACATTCGTGATTATGCGACAATAAATGAATTGATTTGCCTGTCGAATATGGAAAACCTGAATGCAGTTTTTATCAACGAAAAGATGACCCAAAAAGACCGATTGATCAGGCTTAATAAAATAGCAATTCAACAAATGAGAATTTTGCTGGATGCTGAAAGCAGGAAATTATTAAAATAAATTTATAAATAATAATTGTTACATACCCTGTCACATCCTTGGTAGCAGGAGTTAGAAGTGTTAACCCGGGACAGGATTGAAGAAAGAATGTTTTGGCGTCAGATTTCCTTCAACACCTCCGGTGTTGACCAAACAGACCGACGTTATACCATGGATGGGACCATGGATATTGGACGTGGATGCCTCCGGCATCTCAACAAAGCCGGATATTACGATAAAGCCGGAGGCTTTTAAGTCCAATGTCCCCGGTAACATGAATAAAGCAGTTTCATTAGAATAAAGCCGGAGGCTTTAAAGTCCAATGTCCCCGGTAACATCCGGGGTGGCAGGAGTTTTCTGTGTCAACCCCGGAGTGGGTTGAATTATTGTCAGGAAATTTTCTTATATTTATTCTGTGCTAAAAGTGGAAAAATATGTCGACCTATACTCAATTTTTGTACCAGTTCGTCTTTGGAAGCAAGGATCATTTACCTTTTCTGTCTTCTGCCAACCAGGATATTCTGTTTGGATACATCGCCGGTGTCCTGAAAAAGAAGGATTGCCATTCCTATATTGTCGGGGGAGCCAGCAATCATGTACACATTATTACTCATGTTCATCCGTCTCTTGCTCCTGCGTACCTGATTAAGGATATAAAAGCTGCGACTCATGCCCTTGCACTGAGAGAAAGTACTCTTTTTTCCTCTTTCCCCGGGTGGCAGGTTGGTTATAGTGGATTTACCTATCACATATCCAGTAAGGAATCTCTGATAAGGTATGTAACGAATCAGGCTGAACATCATAAAACCATCTCATATAAGGATGAATTGATCAGATTGCTAAAAGAACATGGTGTCGACTACAAAGATGAATACCTTTTCACCTGATCTTCTTCAACACCTCCGGTGTTGACCTAAAAGACAACCAGCCCACCATGGATGAGACCATGGATATTGGACGTGGATGCCTCCGGCATCTCAACAAAGCCGGCAATTAGAATAAAGCAGGAGTCTTTTAAGTGCATTATCCCAGACATTATGAATGAAGCAGGTTCATTACGATAAAGCCGGAGGCTTTTAAGCCCAATATCCCCGGCATTAATCATGAAGCAGGTTAATTGCGTTAAGCCGGAGGCTTTTATGTTCAATGTACCAGGGATTAATCATGAAGCAGGTTCATTGCGATAAAGCCGGAGGCTTTTAAGTCCATTGTCCCCGGCATCTTGAATAATGCAGTTTCAATAGAATAAAGCCGGAGGCTTTCAAGCCCAATGTCCCCGGTAACATCCGGGATGGCAGGAGCTTTCTGTGTCAACCCCGGAGTGGGTTAAAGAAAGATTATTACGGTGTCAAATTTCCTTCAACACCTACGGTGTTGACAAAACAGACCGACGATCTACCATGGATGGGACCATGGATATTGGACGTAGATGCCTCCGGCATCTCAACAATGCCGGATATTGCGTTAAGCCGGAGGCTTTTAAGTCCATTATCCCCGGCATCTTGAATAATGCAGTTTCATTAGAATAAAGCCGGAGGCTTTGAAGTCCAATGTCCCCGGTCACATACGGGGTGGCAGGAGCTTTCTGTGTCAACCCCGGAGTGGGTTGAAGAAAGAATATTATGGATACTGGTTATAAGGTAGATAAGGAACATTATCAGTAATTACCCCTGTCCAAATAACAATATCTGTTGCTGAAAACACTGTAAGATTAAAAATTCAGATTAAATTTATCTTTATAAACAAGTTTACCGAACCAGTCCTGATATTATGACAACGGATATTGATAGTATTCTCCACGGAGGCCATCCGATGAAAAAACTTACAAGCCTCAGGGCGGGTAACCTTTCGATGGGCTATGCCGATGGCAATATCAGGTACATATGCGCCGGGGGAAACGAGATTTTAAGAATGATCTGCTCAGCAGTCCGCGA
>JAVEXG010000205.1:0-4405 GCA_034004115.1 Bacteroidales bacterium
TAAACCGGGTAAAAACACGAAATTTACCGGTGAACTGCGATCATATGGTCAACGAAAAATCAGATACAATGCAAAACGACAGATTAATATTCCAGGTAGACGCTTTTACAACCGAACCTTTTAAGGGAAATCCGGCAGGCGTTTGTTTTCCGGGAAAAGAAATGCCCCGCGAATGGATGCAGAACTTCTCCGCCGAGATGAACCTTTCGGAGACTGCTTTTATATGGAAGGGCAGCGGTAACTGGAATATCCGCTACTTCACACCCTCTTCTGAAATACCTTTGTGCGGACATGCAACTCTTTCCTCAGCACACATAATGTTCAGCACAGGAATGGCAGGAAGAAATGAAACCATCATTTTTTCATCTTTAGCGGGACTGCTTGAGATCCGGCTGGAGGATGAATGGATAACAATGAATTTCCCCTCCTACGGGCTTGTTCAGGATGAGATACCGGAAGAACTCTGCAGGTACATCGGAGTCACCCCGAAGGAATATCACAGGACTGCTCACGGCTGGGCTTTTGTGCTTCTCGGGAGTGAAGAAGAAGTAAGGAGTCTGAAGCCCGACTTTGATGCCCTGAGACATTCTCCGTGGGGTGATCTGATAGTCACCGCACCTTCATCCGATCCGCAGTTCGACTTCTGTGTAAGATGCTTTGCCCCCGCCGTCGGAATTGACGAAGATCCGGTTACAGGTTCCGCACATTGCGCCCTTGTACCGTTCTGGAACGAAAAGACAGGAAGGAAGGAATTCACCTCACACCAGGTGTCAGCCCGGGGTGGTATATTAAAGGTATCACTTCACGGCGACAGGGTTGAGATAGCGGGACAGGCAGTTACGATATTTAAGGGGGAACTGGCTGCTCCATGACCCCCTTTCCCGTTTCCCCCAGGGGGGAAAGGCTTTGCCGGCCCCGTCCCCCTTGGGGGAAGATTGGGAAGGGGGTATTTAACAATTAATTGATAATTTTAAATTTCATTGCAGGTAATAATTAAACCAAATCACCTTATATTAAAACCATGGAAAAAGATCCCGACACTATGATCATTGAACTGGGGCTTGAACTGCCTCCTGCTCCCAAACCGATGGGTTTGTACAAACCTGTACTTATAGCAGGCAATTACCTTTATATCTCCGGCACGGGCCCCTTCAGATCAGATGGCTCCCTGATAAAGGGAAAGGTCGGAGCTGACCTGACCCTTGAAGAAGGAAAACTTGCCGCCCGGCAGGTCGGGCTTGCAATGCTTTCTATAATAAAGGCCAATATCGGCGATCTGAACAGGATCCGCAGGATAGTGAAGACCCTGGGAATGGTCAACTGCACTCCTGAATTCGAACAGCACCCTGCCGTGATAAACGGGTTCAGCGAACTCATGGCTGAAGTGTTCGGTCCCGATAACGGAGTCAGTGTGAGAAGCGCTGTGGGTATGTTTCTTCCGTCAGGAATAGCGGTGGAGATAGAAGCAATGTTCGAACTTAAAAGCTGACACGATGATTCCGGATTCAGATCAATGGTTCAGAATATCAAATCCAGAGGAGGTAAATTCTCCCGCACTTCTGGTTTATCCTGAGAGAATCGGGGAAAACATTGAAAGAATGATTGCTTCGGTTCAGGATAAATCTCTGCTGTGGCCTCATGTTAAAACTCACAAGATGCCTGAAGTTGTCCGGATGATGATGAAGCACGGTATCACCAGGTTTAAATGCGCCACCATTGCCGAGGCCGAGATGGCTGCAGAATCCGGGCCCGATGAGATACTGCTGGCCTATCAGACTGTGGGGCCCAATATAAGAAGGTACCTTGAGCTTCAGAAGAAATTTTCCGGAGTATCCATTGCCTGTCTCGTCGATAGTGAGGAAGTTGCAGCAAAGCTTTCTGAAATGTCAGCCGTTTCTGGCATTCCGGCCAAAGTATGGATTGACATAAATAACGGCATGAACAGGACAGGTATAGCACCCGGTCAGAAAGCCGTTCAATTGTTCAGAATTTTGAAAAACCTCCCCGGGCTTGATCCTCAGGGTCTCCATGTGTATGACGGACATTTGCATGAGAGTGATTTTACAATCAGGAAGCAAATGTGCGATGAAGCCTACAGAACTGTCGAACCCATGATAGAGGAACTGAGGTCCGATGGTCACAAATTAAGGATTATTGCAGGCGGAACGCCAACTTTCACAATTCATGCAGCCCGTGAAGGCGTGGAGGTAAGTCCGGGTACCGCAACCCTGTGGGATTACGGATACAGCAGCTCCTTTGCAGACCTCCAGTTTCTTCATGCGGCTGTTCTGCTTGCAAGGGTTGTGAGCAAGCCGGCTGAAGGGTTGGTTTGCATCGATCTGGGAACAAAGGCTGTGGCTTCCGAGATGCCTCATCCCAGGATTAAGATCCTGGGAATTGAAAATTACGAATTTGTGACTCACAACGAGGAACATATGGTCATCAGACCCGGAAAAGAAGAAAAGCTTAACATAGGCGATATCCTCTACTGCATTCCATTCCACATATGTCCGACAGTCGACCGCTATAATAAAGTTTATGTTGCTGAAAAAGGTATGGTGACCGGAGAATGGGAGGTTGAGGGCAGGAAGAGGAAGATAAGCGTGTAAAGGCGGAAAGGGAAAAAGATTGCTTCGTCCCGCTGAGGCGGGACTCGCAATGACGGTGGTATAAAAGCGTTCAGGAGGCTAATTCGGCCCGCTGAGGCGGGACTCGCAATGACGGTGGTATAAAAGCATTCAGGAGGCTGATTCGGCCCGCTGAGGCGGGACTCGCAATGACGGTGGTATAAAAGCGTTCAGGAGGCTAATTCGGCCAGCTGAGGCGGGACTCGCAATGACGGTGGTATAAAAGCATTCAGGAGGCTGATTCGGCCAGCTGAGGCGGGACTCGCAATGACGGTAGATTAGGCTTATGTCTTATGCCCCGAGCCCTGGGCCCTGAGCCCTGAGCCCTGAGCCCTGAGCCCTGAGCCCTGAGCCCTGAGTCGCCGCGTACCTCGTACCGCATATCGCATACCGCTATCTGTACAGATAAACAAACCCTCTGTACTCCTTGCTGTCATATTCCACATCATCCCAGCCGAGGGCTTTGATAATGTAGTAATAAACTCCGGGGCTTGCTTTTGCTGATGTATTTCCCACGTTGCCGTCCCATCCGTCCCAATCCTTCAGAATCGGTCCTTCTCCCCTGAAATCGTACACCCTGGTTCCGTTCCTGCTGAAGACTACAACACTCACGTACCGCAGCGATCGCTTGTCAATCATGAATTTGTCGTTAAGGCCGTCTTCATTCGGAGTGAATACATTTGGTATTGCCAGTGCCGAGGGTTCCACGACAATGTCGTCGATCCTCAACGAATCGACACAGTGAAGCTGGCTCTCAACCGTAAGCTTCACTGAATATTCGTCAGGTATATAATAGGTATGCGGGCCGGGGTCTTTCTCGGTAGACACCGAATCATCGCCAAATTCCCAGAAATAAGTTGCAGCCCTTACAGACTTGTCGGTGAAGGTCACTTCGAGAGGAGCCTCACCATCGGCCGGACTGACTGTGAAATCGGCCTTTACATGGATCGACTCGTAGAAGAATGTCGCCTCGCTTGCGCATCCGAGGCTGTTCACAGTCAGTTTATAAGTCACATCATCGAGAGGCGGCATGAAAGTAATGGGATTCAGCTCAATCGAGGGATAGGGAATTACAGATACAGGGTCGGATGACCATGTGAATGTCAACTCGTTTTTAAGTCCCTGGGTATTCCCGTTCAAAGGGTCCCTGTAATAAAATCTTCTTATAACCGACGATGTGTCGCCATCGAGAGCCACATAGTCACAGGTATTGTTTGCAAGCCGGGCCGAGGCTCCGGGCGGACTGTCATAAAATATCCACGCAGTAAGGGATGAGCTGTAGCCCAGACTGTTGCTTATGTTAACGCGGTATCCTCCCTCTCCGAGTCCGGTAATTGTTGAGTTCATCACCCCTGTCTCCGAACTGACCGGTACCGTAAAGCCCCTGGTGGCATCGCTCCATCTGAACCATGCGAAGGTGAAAGGACCTGTGCCTCCGGGACTGACCGCGTTCAGCGAGGCAGCTGTGGTTCCCTGTGAATTGCAGTAAAAGAAGATGGGATCCCTGACGGCAGGAGCCGAAGGATAGTTAGTGTACCTCACCGAATTCATCCCCGTCGCCGTAATCTGGCCCATGGCAACCGGAGCTAACATTATTGCTGCTATCAATAACCTGATTCGCACTAGCTGTTTTTCTTTTGGAACCTTAGCAGGAAACCTTTGATAAAACCCTGATAAAGTTCATGATTCAACCTAATAACGTTATACCTGAATCTTTGTTATAACGCGTTACAAGTATAAGATAATGTTGATAAGTTTGGAAACCAAGTTATCAACAT
>JAVEXG010000206.1:0-4401 GCA_034004115.1 Bacteroidales bacterium
ATTCTGAGAATGTGGCGAACACAGGAGTGAAGGGGAATGCTAAAAATGTTAAGTTGTTCCTGATGATCGCCTTTCTGATAGTTCTTGTCGCCGCAATGAATTATATAATCCTGGCCACAGCTGTCTCATCATCACGGGGAAGGGAGATCGGGATCAGAAAGACCTTTGGAGCATATGACAACAATATCAGAAGACAACTGCTAAGCGAATCCGTCGTACTCGTATTGCTGGTCCTGCCGGTGGCTCTTTTGCTGGCCGTATCCGCACTTCCCGCCGCAGGAAAACTCTTTCAGACAAACCTCAAAATACTTCAGTCAAACATCTGGATTTATGTCATTGTTTACCTTGGCGTTACCATATTGATAGGTTTCATTTCAGGTCTCTACACCTCATCCTACCTTTCGCGCCTTGAAGTAAATAACATTCTGAAAAATCCTGTACAGACGGGCAAAAAACGGCAGTTTGTGAGATCAGCCCTGATGGTCCTTCAGCTTGTTATCTTCTGCACATTTATATCAAGTACCCTTATAATCCGGTCACAATATAATTATGCTCTTAACAGGGACCCCGGACATTACACCAGAGATATCCTGCTGGTTGAGCTTGGCAGGGGTTTCAAGGGCTATTCATCCTATATCAATAGTTTAAAATCGAATCCGAATATAGTTATGGCAGCAGGAGTAATGACCGGGCTTCCAATGCAGGGATCAATGTCTATGATGCTCAATCATTTTCAGAATCCGGAGACAAAAATCAAAGTGGAAGGCCTGGCTGTCGATTATAATTTCATAAAGACGATGGGCATAACGGTCTTAAAAGGCCGGGAATTCTCCGAAGAGTTTGGAAGCGATCTGACCGGATCGGCGATTTTAAATGAAACAGCCGTGAAAGAACTTGGGATAACAGATCCTGTCGGGAAGAAGCTTGGTGATAATACTATAATAGGCGTAGTCAGGGATTTTAATCTTCACTCGATCCACTCTGATATACCTCCGCTCCAGATCAACATGACTGACAGGTATATTCAGCAGGTAGCGGTTCATTACCGCCCCGGGATGATGGATGCCGTATTGCCGTTCATTGAAGCTGAATGGAAAAAAGCTGCTCCCGACAGACCTTTCCGGTTTTCAACCATTGAGTCACTTATTGCAAGTCTGTATTCATCCGAGAAAAATTTAAGCACCATAGTATCAATCTTTGCTCTCTTCACTTTATTGATAGCTGCATTCGGGCTGTTCGGTCTGGTTCTTTTTGTGAGCAGATCACGGACAAAGGAAATCGGGATAAAAAAAGTATTCGGAAGCTCGGGGCAGGCTATTGTTCTGTCGTTTCTGAGATCAAATCTTATACTGGTTTTAATCTCTTCCCTAATTTCAATTCCCGTGACTATATATTTCATGAACAGATGGTTAAGCAACTTTAGCTTTAAAACGTCCATTTCGCCATGGGTGTTTGTTGTTTCCTTTGTAGTTTCGGCCCTGGTCGTAATCGCTACGGTATTCTTCCACTCATACAAAGCCTCACGGATAAATCCTGTTGAGGCTTTGAGGTTTGAATGATTATGGACAGAATTCCCGGATGCACTAATCCTAATTTTCCTGGAGTCTTCATTGGGGGAATCATTTCCCTCTTCCCATCGCCTGTTTCGTGCGAAATACACCCAAAGTTAAGTTAAGGTTTTTATGCCCAGGGTATTCTGTCGTGCCAAATATGACTTCAACCTATTCCGACACCTGGGGTGTCGACTTCCAGTAGCCCGGGTCTCACCCCGGGAAGAGAGCACCACATACCATGTACAACCCCGGAGTGGGTTGACTTCCAATTACATGTCAAAATTGAAGGCCACCCCTCCGGGGTCGGACTGGTATTATTGCCCCTATCCCGGGGTGAGACCCGGGCTACTGGAAGGCCAGCCCTCAAGGCTGGACTTCCCGGTTAATGCCCTACCACTACTAACAAACATCCAAAAAAACATAGATCGAGACACCCATCTGCCGGAGCGATAGCGCAGGCAGGGATTTAGGGGTGGATTTCACAAGTGCTTTACCCTGGAGTGCTTTACCCCCCCCTAAAGAGGGACTTAAGATCGTTGATTTACAGCTATATAAGGTTTTTGAATGATATTACCAGGCTGGATAACTATTCGTCCCGAAAATCGAAAACTATCAACGTATTGATAATCTCTGAAATATTATATTACTCATTGTCTGATTCTTAGCCCCCCCTTCAGGGGGGTTGGGGGGTAAACAAAATTGGATCTCAAAGTTGGATTTCAGATTCCCCGAAGCGACAATAAATTCCATCAAAAATCTGAAGTACGAAGAACTTCCAAAGAAATTTTTCTCAAATTTACATGATTAATATAATCAGCTCCGGAATAGGCAAAGCCAGGGTTTTATCCTTTCTATGAAAATCCGTAGAAAGTAAAGCCGGAATGGCAGAAACAGGACAATCTTTGCCGGGGTAAGAAGAATCTTCATATGCTGCTCAGATTTGTTTTGAGGAATATCCGGAAAAGACTTTCACTGAATCTTATCAAAGTTGCGGGACTTGCCCTCGGATTGAGCGGCATAATTCTGATTATCCTTTTCCTTAAGAATGAGCTGTCTTATGATTCCTTTCATACAAGGGCAAACCGTATTTACCGGTTCACAACCACCGATCCCGGATTCCTTTCAAACAGCCATTTTGCACGGGTCTACAATTCTGAAGACATTCCCGGCCTTGCCGCTTCTTTTCCTGAAATTGAAAGTTACGTCAGACTGGCGCCCATCAGAGGAGGCCTGATGCTGTACAAGGATAAGTATTACACAATAGACGAAGCTTTCCAGTGCGACAGTACTTTCTTCAGGATTTTTGATTCCGGATTACTGACAGGCGACAGCCAGACGATACTTGACGACCCGGGCTCAATGGTAGTATCACAGTCGTTTGCCCGAAGGGTTTTCGGTTCAGACAACCCGGTTGGTGAAGTTATTTCAATTCCTCCCGGCCAGTATTACGGCGAAAAAACCGACTTCACGATCAGGGGTGTGATGAAGGATTTTCCGCAAAACAGCCATATGCACCCCGACATGGTGACTACTCCTGCCAAAGGTTCTGTCAACTGGTGGGCTTTTGTTTACCTTCTGCTCGCTGAAAATGCCGATCCGGATAAAATTGTTGCAGGTTACACCGGACACCTTGAACTTACTACCGGTCAGCCTGCTGAAAAGATTGAAACAAAGGCTTATCTGCAGAAGCTTACCGATATCCACTTAAGATCCGATAAGTTGCGCGAAATCGAACCCAACAGCAACATAACCAATATCTACGTTCTGAGCATAGCTGCTTTCATATTGCTGCTCATTTCATTAAGCAACGTTGCAAGCCTAAACCTGAGCATGTCGTTTTTCAACCATAAGTTTTTTGTTGTCAACCGGGTCCTTGGTTGTTCAAAACGAATGAACCTGAACTACTTCGTGGTAGAAAGCCTGTTGATTACCGGTTTGGCCATATTGCTTGCACTGGTGATTGTTGTTCCGGCCAATGGTTTCGTTTACAGTAACACTGGTATCAGCCTTCTTCGGGGGAATACCTGGCCAGTTATTGCTATTATAATGTTATTCAGCTTTCTGGCCCTTCTGGCCGGCGTTCAGCCTGTATTGAAAAACAAGTTCGAAAAACAGGTCCCCGGCAAGAATTTTCACAATGGCTTTGTTTTCAACCGGGGCATAATTGTGGTTCAGTTTGCCTTTGCAATAGTACTGATTGTCGCGGTGCTGGTCATTTCGAGGCAGACCAGGTTTGCCCTTAACCAATCCATGGGTGCACAAAATTCAAACCTGATTTGTTTCGAATCGGTTCATACGGAGGTACAAAAGAAGTTCGAACTGTTTAAGGCCGAATTACTCCGGCACAATACAATTGAGTCGGTATCGGCTATGATGGAGCCACCCGGCGGCGAGGCTAACGATATGTTCGCTTTCGAACTGGAGGGATTTGTTAAAACCGATGAACAGCAATATGAACGGATAGGGGTGTTCCCATGTGATTTTTCATTTGCCTCGATTTTTAAGCTTGAATTCCTGGCCGGTGAAAATTTCACGGAAAAGAATACGGATACCGATGGTTCAGGTGAATATTTAATAAATAAGGCGGCATTGAATTACCTGAACTATAACAATCCACAGGATATTATCGGAAAGAGTTTCAGGCTGAAGTTCGATTCGCCGGGCATTGTTTTGCCCCGCGGCAGAATCATCGGCGTTGTGAATGATTTTCACCTTTCAAGTATAAAAAAGA
Organism: Bacteroidales bacterium; assembly: GCA_034004115.1. Classification (GTDB taxonomy): domain Bacteria; phylum Bacteroidota; class Bacteroidia; order Bacteroidales; family VadinHA17; genus LD21. The sequence continues at coordinate 4,285 of JAVEXG010000206.1, forward strand.
AAGTCGGCCCGCTGGTGATGTTCAAACGCGACAGTTTATGGCTAATTAATTTCATCGTGGCTTACAAGCCTGGAATGCGCGAGGCAGCTGTCATGGATATCAAGACCGTGTGGGAAC
>JAVEXG010000049.1:0-21099 GCA_034004115.1 Bacteroidales bacterium
CAGCGGATCCCTGCCCCCTGCCGAGACCGGTCTCACATACAACAGCTGGTACGGCAAGTTTCATCTTGAAATGCACTGGTGGCACGCCGTCCATTTTGCCATGTGGCAGAGGGAAGAGATACTGGAGAAACAAATGGAGTACTATTTCAATATTTCGGATAATGCACGGAAGACAGCTGCCGGCCAGGGATACAGGGGTGTAAGATGGCCCAAGATGGTAGGACCCGACGGACGGGAGAGTCCCAGCACAGTTGGAACGTATCTGATCTGGCAGCAGCCGCATTTCATTTTCTTTTCCGAACTTCTGTACAGGAATTCCGAAAATCCGGACGAGGTACTCGAAAAATACAGGGACCTTGTTTTTGAAACCGCCGAATTTATGGCAAGCTATGCCTGGCATGACGAATCAACCGACAGGTATGTTCTGGGTCCTGTTCTGATTCCTGCCCAGGAAAGCCTGAGGCTCGAGTCCACTGTAAACCCCACTTTCGAGCTTGCCTACTGGTACTGGGGTCTGAGAACTGCCCGGGAATGGAAAATACGTTCGGGAGTTAAGCCTGATCCTCACTGGGACGAAGTAATTGACAAGCTTTCAGAATTGCCCCTAAGTGACGGTTTGTATCTATGTTCAGAAGACACGCACGACTCTTATGAGAATCCAAGGTATTTGAGTGATCATCCGATAGTATCGGGGATTTCCGGGATGCTTCCTGTTACAAAAATGGTTAACGATAAAATCCTTTCTTCAACGCTTGATACGATCATGGCAAAGTGGAACTGGCAAACAACATGGGGTTGGGATTTCCCAATGCTTGCAATGTCAGCGGCTTCAGTCGGCCGGCCCTCCCTGGCAATTGATTTCCTGATGATGGATGCCCCGAAGAACAGGTACCTGCCAAATGGCCATAATTACCAGGACGCCAGGCTTGCGCTGTATCTTCCGGGCAATGGCGGCCTTCTGACGGCGGTGGCTCTTATGTGTGTTGAAAAACAATTCCCTGCAGACGGAACATGGAATGTAAGATTTGAGAACCTGAATAAATATCCTGAGTGATAAATTTCACCCTAAACCCAATGCAAGATGAAGAAACTGCTTTTGCTTATGCTGGTCCTTACTGCATGCGGCCGGACCGCTGAACCCGGCTGGGAACTGGCCTGGTCAGATGAATTCAATAATCCCGGATTGCCCGATTCAGCAAACTGGGTCAATGAAGTCGGTTTCATCCGGAATCATGAACTTCAGTATTACACTGAAAGGAGAATTGAAAACACCATTATTGATGACGGGCATCTTCTTATAATCGGGAGGAAGGAGAAGTATGACACAGCTGAATACACTTCGGCGAGCCTTACAACTGAAGGCCTGCACAACTGGAGGTACGGCAGGATAGAAGCAAGGATGAAACTTCCGAAAGGGCAGGGTCTCTGGCCCGCGTTCTGGATGCTTGGAGAGAATATCAGGGAAGTCGGTTGGCCGCGGTGCGGTGAAATTGATATCATGGAGCACATCAATAATGAGGATTTTACCTATGGCACCTTACACTGGCACAATGAAAAGCATGTAAGTTCGGGAACAAGAATCCCTTGTATGGTTGATCAGTTTCATACCTATATGGTTGAGTGGGATTCTGATTCGCTCAGATGGTTTCTTGACGGAACCAGGTTTCACGGCGTATGCATAAAGGACAGCGTGAACAGTACTCATGAATTCCATTTACCCCACTATATAATTCTAAACATGGCAATCGGAGGTGACTGGCCTAAGAATCCCGACGAGACCACTGTTTTTCCGGATACGGTTTTTGTAGATTATGTAAGGGTCTGGCAGAAATAAGCCCGTTCAGAATGTTTGCCGGAATATCACATCCGTTAACCCGGAACTGCCATTCGTTAACCGGACCATTATTGAGTCGGAATAAAATCTTAATTTGATGTTCAGTTTGAAGACCTTTCCTGACAGACCTCGCTAAAGTTGTTTACCTGATATTGGAATTGAATTAATTGCCGGAGTTATGAGAGCTTTTATCCAGATAATAATTCTTCTTTTCCTCTTTTACGGGCCGTTTTCTTTTGGTGATATTCTGATACCGGCAGCTTCATCATTTAGACTTAAAGGACCCGGGACAAAATCCTCTCAGGACCTCGATGCCGTGATGAGGTTAATAAAAAATGGCAGTAAACTGCTATCATCAAAGGAAGCCGGAATTGACAAGGTAAAGGCATGTATCGACAGCGCTAATCTGATTTGTGAACGAAAAAATCTTGATATTCCTTCAGGACTCTATCTCCTGGAAGCCGAATACTTTTATGCCAGCGGCGATTTGAGAACCGCTTCGGAAAAAGCCATGGTGGCAATGGATGTCGCTGAAGATTCTAAAAACCGGGAAGATCTGGCAAAAATATATCTGTTCCTCGGAAAATATAATCGCAGAACCGGTTTCTTCAAGGAGAGCATTGAGAATTATGAAAATGCCATAGCTATCGCCGATAAGGAAGGACTCAGGGGAATAATTCCGGCAGCTTATCTGGAAAAAGCGGTTTTGTTCAACTCGGTTGATGATTTTAAGCAGGAACGCGAGAACCTTGAAAGGATGATAGAAGCAAGTACCTTCGAAAGAGACACTTCATATTCCCTGTCGGGTTACCTTAATCTGGGAACACGATTCTGCGGCGATTCGGCAACATCGGCCACCAGGAATTTCAGGAAAGCCGACTCTTTGCTCAGAATTTGTTACTACCTGGCTGCAGCAAAGAAGGATTCGTTATTAAGCTCATGGTCTCTTTCAAATATGGGCTGGAATTTTTACCTGGAAAAGATGTATGATTCATCCATCTATTATTACGAGAAATCTCTCGAGCGCTACAGTCTTCCGGGTAAAAAGTACAGCATAGCTGCCAACGCCCTTGGAAATCTTGGCACTCTCTACCGCGACCTGAACAGGCCGGAAAAGGCCATTGACTATTACAAGGAGGCAATAGATAATGCAATTATGGGTAATTCGGTGTTTAACCTTCAGTGGATATACTTGGATATGAGCAATATGTATCTTAAACTCAGGGACACCACAAATGCCTACCTTAACTATGTTCTTTACAAGGAATATTCCGACGCCTATAATGCTGACAGGAGCAATCAGGGAATGTCGGATACAAGGATCAGATATGAAGCGGATACCAGGAACAAGGAACTTGAATTGCTCTCGCTGAGGCTCAAGAATAACAGGCTGCTTAATTACGGATTTGCAGGATTTATTATTCTTACCATTGTTATAGGATTTCTGCTTTTTCGCGGTTCAAAACTAAAAGACAAGCGCCGTATTAGTGAAATGAACAGCAGGATCAGCGAGCTTACGCAGGCAAACCTTCGTCAGCAGATGAATCCTCACTTCATCTTTAATACTCTCAACTCGATTCAATACTACATGTACCAGCATGATAAGCTGGCAACCAATAACTATCTCACCAAGTTTTCAAGCCTAATGAGAAAAGTGCTTGACAATTCCCAGCACACTTCGGTTCCCCTGAGCGATGAACTCAGTGCCCTGAACCTGTATCTTGAGCTCGAAAGCATAAGGTTCAAGGATAAATTTGATTACCGGATAACGATTGACGATGAGATTGACCCCATTATGTATAAGGTTCCGACCATGCTTATCCAGCCCTATGTAGAGAACTCAATTTCTCACGGGCTGATTCCCAAGGAAGGGAAAGGATTTGTGAATATCGATCTGAAGCTCAACAGCAATTGCATACTTTGCACCATTGAAGACAATGGCATAGGAAGGGAAGCTTCTATGGAAAGGAATCTAAAAAGAGAAGATAATCACAATTCGCTGGGAACAAGGATAAGCAGATCGAGGCTCGATCTGGTGAACGAACTTTATGGTACCGGACTGCAGACTGTCTATTCCGATCTCAGGGATGAAAACGGACAGCCGGCCGGGACCAGGGTTGAAATTCATATACCTTTGATATCATGAGCAAAAAGCTGAAGACGCTGATAGTTGATGATGAACGCGACGCAGTCGATTTTATCGATTCAATCATTTCAGAGTACTGTCCTGCGCTTGCAGTGGTGGCTAAGGCGTACAACGTAGTTCAGGCAGTTGATGCCATAAACGCAACCAGGCCCGATCTGCTTTTTCTTGACGTGGAAATGCCTAATGGAACAGGATTCGATTTGCTGGCACAATTTCCTGAAAAGGATTTCGATGTTATCTTCATCACTGCCTTCAATCATTATGCAATAAAGGCGATTAAGTTCAGTGCCATCGACTATATTCTTAAACCCATAAACATCAATGAATTCATTGAAGCGGTGGGAAGAGTTACCGTGAAACGGCAGGAGCGAAGCTCAAAGGGAAACGAAGGCCTTCAGGTCCTTATGGAAAACCTGAGAACGGCGCTTCCGTCAAGGTTGGCCATCCCAACCGCCGACGGCATGGAATATCTTAATCCGAAGGATGTTATCCGGATTGAAGCAGACAGAAGCTACACATGGTTTTATCTGAATGGAGGACGGAAAATCCTGGTGTCAAAGCATCTGAAGGAATTTCAGGAGCTTCTGGGGGACAGGTATTTCTTCCGTTCGCACAATTCATACCTCGTCAACCTCAAGTTTGTAAAGAAGTATATCCGCCGGGACGGCGGATGCATTGAGATGAACGACGGTGCTATAATTCCTTTATCACGGAACAGGAAAGATATTTTTCTCGCACAGATGGCAAAATTTCACGGATAGGAGCAGATGGGAAAACAAGGGGGAAATTAAGAGGGGCTTTGAATAAAGCCCCTCTTCGTTAAACTCAAACCTAAGACCAACAATTAGCTGGATTAGCTGAAGAAAATTTTATTTTACAGCCACTGCTTCCGTAGGATTATTAAGGAGAAGCGGGAAATAGGCTGCAATAAGTTGTGTGGATTCGATTTCACTCAACCTGGTCTGTGAGATAAGTTTTTGATGGTAGTACTCATTCAGGTTAAGTTCTGAATCGGATGTATTCATTCCATCCTTTTTAAAAGCTTTGTCAAGCTTTTCAACACCGAAATAGGCGCCGTTGCAAACATACTGAACCGAAAGCTTGTCGGACATCACAATGTATTTTGTGCACTTGTCGGCTTTGCATACTGCAACCTTAACACTCATCGGAGAGTTTTCGTAACTGATTGTGAATGTTTTGCATTCCTCACCATTTATTATGGCGGGATTGACGGCTGTTTCAATCCTGTAGTCACCCAGTGCGGTGAAAGTCGGGCCTTTGGCGACCACTTTTGCGGCAAACGATGCAGTACAGAATGCGATTGCAAGTACTGCTGATAAAATTACTCTTTTCATGGCTTTGAAAAATTAATGGTTAATTGAAAAAATTGCTTTTACTGTCCTACTGTCCGTAGTCTTTTTTTTGTTGAGTAAAGACCTGTCCTGTCATTTACTCACAACGAATTTATAACATAAAGAAATGTGGGAAAAGGGTCATTCAACGGTTGGCCGTTTTGAATCAACGGCTGACTGGAAAAGAGTTCAACCCTTATGATTTATTAAATATTGGCATCAGACTGAAGCAAGAAGCCCTCCTTTGTACCTCAGAACCGGTACTCAGGAGGGCTTTGTCGGGGTGATCCGACTTGAACGGACGACCCTCACGCCCTGCGTGATGCGTTAGCCAACTGTGAAAGTATAGTTAATATCAGAATCATAAAAAAAAGGAGCAGGATAAATTGCCCCTTTTTGTCGGGGTGATCCGACTTGAACGGACGACCCCTTGCACCCCATGCAAGTGCGCTAGCCAACTGCGCCACACCCCGAATAATTGTGCAAATTTAATCAAGAATTCCTAACAGAAAAATTTTCCGTCAATTACCTTAACCGAAAAACTGCATAACTTTGAGTGATTGAATCCATATATTAGATATTAATCCCATGAAGAAAATACTTCCGCTGATTTTAATGTTGCTACTTGTTTCCTGTGATAAAAAGAAAACGATTTCAACACTTCAGGTACCTGGCATGGACCTCTACTGCAAGATTGACTCCGCGGGAGAAAGTGTGATCCCCAGTGGCAGAATCGTCAAACCATATGGCAGATTTGTCCGGATTGCCCCCGACCCTTTCGGCCTGACTCTTTCGCCTGACGGAACCCTGGCCCTGTCGGTTCATAACAACCTGCTAACCCTCATAAATACTGCTGATAACAGTACAACTGAGGTGTCCGCTCCCTTCCGTGAAAAGGGATCGTACATGGGTGCCGCTATATCAAAGGATAACAAAACCGCATTCCTGAGCGGAGGCGACAGCGGGGATATAATAATAATGAACCTTGAATCGAACGAAAGCTCCGGCAGAATCTCCCTTAACGGGAAATCCGGCGGAAAGGACTACAGCGGCAGCCTTGTCGGGGATATTGTATTGTCGGAGGATGAGAAGCGGCTTTATGTGCTCGATCAGTTCAATTTCAGGATGGTGATCCTGGATCCTGAAAGGAAAAGGGTGCTACACTCAATAGCTGTCGGACGTTTTCCGCTCGGGATAGATATTTCTCCTGACGGGAAATTCGCCTATATAGCCAATACGGGAATATTCGATTATCCCCTTGCCCCGGGTCTGACAGAAAAGAATCTCGAAGAAGCCGGCCTGGATTTTCCTCCTTATGGCCTTCCGTCTGAGGAAGCAGAACAGGGGACGGAAGTTGACGGCCGCCTGATTCCCGGACTTGGTAGTCCGGATGTTCCGGAAGCTGTGTCAGTGTGGACTGTAAGCCTCGACAGCAACAAGGTCATCTCAATGGAAAAGACAGGCTACAGGATGGGGGAGAGGGTCGAAGGTCTCGAGATTGTAGGCGGATCCAGCCCCAATTCAATTGCTGCCGGCCGGAACCGGGTCTTCGTCAGCAACGCCACCAACGATAACATCTCGGTGTTGGATCCGGTGACAGGCAAGGTGATCTCAAATGTCAAACTCAATATTGATCCCCGTATCGATTCATTCAGGGGCATGATACCTTTTGGAATCGAACTCAGCAACGACGAATCAAGGCTTTATGTGGCTCTGAGCGGACTCAACGCCATTTGTGTGGTTGATGCTGTGAGTCTGAACGTTCTCGGATATATCCCCACCGGATGGTTCCCCACCAAGCTCAGGATCTCTCCCGACGACAGGACACTTTACGTTGTTACCGCACGCGGACTCGGATCGGGCCCGAACGGCGGGAAAAACTTTGTTCTAACTTCTGCAGGCACCTATGTGGGCGACATCATGAAGGGTACCTTTGAGAAAATAGACCTCGGACAGATCAACCTTGATCTTACTACCAGACAGGTTGTGGTCAATACCTTCAGGGAGATAAGCATAAAGGACGATCCGGGTAATCCTCTGCCTCCCGTTGCCGGAATCAGAAAGAGCCCCATCAGACATATAGTTTATATTACAAAGGAGAACAGGACCTTTGACGAAGTGTACGGAGAGCTTGAGAACGCCGAAGCCGATCCTTCACTGGCAAGATATGGCCTGAATGTTAATGTGGCAAGCAGGGACAGAACACGGCTGGTGAACAATGTCAACGTTATGCCCAATCATCAGAAGCTTGCAAGGGAATTTGCAGTCAGCGACAATTTCTATTGCGACTCCGACGCATCGGTCCACGGTCACAGATGGATGGTGGGAACCTATCCCAACGAATGGGTGGAGATAAACAGCTCGATGGACATAACAAGGGACTTATTCAGCTCTGCTCCCGGCAGGAAATATGTGGCCGGTTCCTCGGGTGCCGTGTATCCCGAGGATTACAACGAAGCCGGAGGCATGTGGGAACACCTGTCGAGGCATGGAGTCAGCTTTTTTAACTTCGGACAGGGATTCGAATTCTCAGGTGCCGATGAACAGCAATGGCATCAGTTCACGGGAATAAAGATGGGGGTTATGTTCCCCATGCCCAAGCCTTTGTATGACAGAACCTCTCGTAAATATGCAACATATAATACAAGTGTTCCCGACCAGTTCAGGATTGACATGTTCGAGGAGGAGCTTGAAGAAAAATGGCTGTCGGGAAAGGAGGAATTTCCTGCTGTCATCACAATGATTGTCCCGAACGATCACGGTTCAACGGAGAGGATTGAAGATGGATATCCCTTCAGGGAATCGTACATGGCCGACAATGATCTTGCCCTCGGAAGGGTTATTGAGAAATTAAGCCATAGTAAATGGTGGCCCGAAATGCTTATAATAGTCACTGAAGATGACGCCCAGGACGGCCGCGACCACATAGATGCCCATCGTTCGCTGCTTATGATGATAAGCCCGTGGATAAAAAGGGGATATGTTTCCCATTCGCATTCCAATTTCGGAGCTATTCTTAAAACCATTTATAACATTTGTGATATTCCGGCACTGAACCAGTTCGACGCCACCGCCACTCTTTTACAGGATTTTTTCACCGATAAGCCTGACCTTACTCCATACGAACTTGTGATGGTCGATAACAGAATTTTCGACCCTCAGAAGGCTCTAGATCCCTACGATCGCGATTTCAGGTGGGAATCACTCGGCGAATCGCCTGAAATAGACAACGAGGATGATTTCAGGTCAAGTCATCAGGAACAAACTCTCATCGAAAACAAATAAACGGTGATGATTTCTATATTTGCATATTAATTGAATCTTAAGCTATATGAAATCGAATAAACTAAACCGCAGGAAGTTCTTCACGATACTTGGTTCCGGAGCTGCGGCTCTTGCAATTAAACCGGTCTCGGTCGTGGGATCCGGACTGACTCAGACTGATGCAAAGCCAGCCACAAACATTGCTGATGCCAGAAAGACCCCCCGAAAGCAAACATCGATGCCCGGGAAATATCCGGGTAAAGTGGTGGTAGTCAGGGATCTCAGATCGGTTGTTGATGAAGTGCCTGTAGAAGGGATAGCCTACCTTATGCTTCAGAAATCGATGCTTGAACTCACCGGTGAGAAGAATCTTAAAAAGGCCTGGCGCACCTTTGTGAAACCGGGTGAAAAAATAGGACTGAAGGTTAATCCCGTTGCCGGCAAGCTGCTTTCGACCAGCCATGCCGTGGTTCAAAGTGTTGTTAAACAATTAACAGAAAGCGGTATCGACAGGAAGGACATAGTTATCTGGGATCGCAGGGCAATGGAACTGGCTGATGTGGGTTTCACCCCGGAAAATTATCCCGGAATAACCTTCCGTGGAACCGAGTGTCAGGACGAAAAGGGATCATTTTATGATGAAAACGGAAAGCTGTTTGGTGAAGCTAACATCGATAAGGAATGGTATTACTGGGCTGACGTTGAAGGCGAATATGATTCGGAGACGATGCCTTACATGGTTAATGGCGGCAAATTCTCGTATTTTACTAAAATTGTCACCCGCGAAGTTGACAAGATCATCAATATACCCATACTGAAGAATGCAGGCGGATCCGTTACAAATGCAATGAAGAATCTTGCCTTCGGATCGGTTTCAAATACCGGACGGCTTCATGAGAAGCTCTGGAATGAAACCTGTGCTGAAGTTTGCGCCTTTTCTCCCATCCGCGACAAGGTGGTGCTGAATATAAGCGATGGACTCAGAGGCTGTTTTAACGGCGGTCCGGGAGCCAATCCCCAGTTCATCTGCAATTACAACGCTCTGCTGGTTTCCTCCGATCCCGTTGCAATGGACCGGATCGCTTATGATATAATTGCAGAAAAGAGAATAGCTGAAGGACTTCAGAAAGCACCGTCGCCGGAGTCCCTTACATTCCTGAAAATGGCAGCCGCGCTTGGACTCGGGGTTGCGGAAAAGGACAGGATCGATCTCAGGAGTTTCGACCTTGGTTAAAAGCTCCGGAGATTATGATGCCTGATTCAGCTTACGGTTAAACTTAACAATATCAAATACATCAATAATATGTACAGGCTGCTGACAGCAATTTGTCTTATGTTTTTTATGCCCAAGGGGATTTATTCCCAGCTGCCGGATGATTTCCCGGCCATAACGACGGAAGATATGCCCGGCGCAGTTGTTTTATCCCCAAGGGTGTTTACCGGTTCTTCGTTGTTCGGATATATGAACGGAGGCGCAGAACTTTACCTGGAATACGGGTTTTCACTGGCTTCGATAACAGAAATCACCTTCATGGGAGGGAAATATAAAACTGAAATTTTCAGGATGAAGGGACCGGAGGAAGCATTTGGCATCTTTTCGGTATCAAAATTCAGATGTCTCGACATGCCTCCGTACTCCGCCTTTACATGCCGGACCAGGTATCAGCTTCAGATATGCAAGGGTCCTTATTACATCAGTATAATTAATTCATCAGGCACGGCAGCCGACAGCACAGCTTCCTCACGGATTGGAGAACTTCTCGCAGGCAGGATTGCTGATGGCGAACTGAAACTGCAGGAATACCTGCCCGGAATTCCGGAGGAAGCAATTAAGTCAGGCTGTTTTCTGGCAAAGGGGAAGCTGGGAATAGTCAACGGGGATCCTGACCTGGAAGATAGTTTCAAAGGTATTCAGAATTATACCACAGTTATCCTGAAAGGCGATGAGAAATATACAATTTCAGTGAAATTCGGCGATCATGACTCAATGAAGAAATTCATGGAGGTCAATGGGATAGAAGTTGCGGGAAATAAGGAACAGGGAGACAATTCAGAACTGCCGGGATTTTTGTCGGATAATCACATCCTGTTTGAAAAGAACAGGTGAGACAGCCTGCCGCTGTAATGATTTTCAATTAAAGTTAATTAAGTTTGCATCTGAAACATATAAAAATATTCACAGATATGGATGTGTTCAAACCTCTTGATCTTTCAAATGACAGTCAGCAGACTGAAGGAACCGTAACAGAAAAGGTGAAATGTCTGATAGTAGGTTCCGGTCCTGCTGGTTACACAGCTGCAATTTATGCCGCACGGGCAAATCTCAGTCCTGTTCTTTATACCGGTCTTCAGGAGGGGGGCCAACTGACAACCACTACCGAGGTTGACAATTATCCGGGGTTTCCTGATGGTGTTACAGGACCTGAATTAATGGAGCATTTTAAAAAGCAGGCCGAGCGTTTCGGGACCGATGTCCGATTTGGCATTGCTGTGAAGGCAGATTTTTCAGGGAAAATCCATAAAGTGACATTTGATGACGGCAAGGTAATTGAAGCCGATGCAGTTATAATAGCAACGGGAGCCACTGCAAAATACCTGGGGCTTGAGGCTGAGACACGCTATGCAGGAATGGGAGTGTCGGCCTGTGCCACCTGTGACGGATTCTTTTACAAGGGTAAGGATGTCGCAGTAGTCGGTGGAGGAGATACTGCAGCCGAAGAAGCAACTTATCTTGCCGGTCTTTGCAACAAGGTTTACCTGGTTGTCCGGAGGAATGTGCTGAGGGCCTCAAAGGCAATGCAGGAAAGAGTCGTTAAAACCCCCAATATAGAGATTCTCTGGGAACACCAGGCAATAGACCTGTTCGGTGAAAACGGGGTTGAAGGCGTGGTGCTGGTAAAGAAGAAGGGTACCCCGGCTGAGGAGATAATCAGGGTTAAGATCGATGGTTTCTTCCTTGCAATCGGACACACCCCGAATTCTGATGTATTCAAGGATTTTATCGAAACCAACGAAAACGGCTATATAAGAACCATTCCCGGGACGTCGAAGACCCAGGTTCCGGGTGTCTTTGCTGCAGGCGATATTCAGGATCCTGTTTACAGGCAGGCCATAACCGCAGCGGGTTCGGGATGCATGGCAGCCATTGACGCGGAAAGATATCTTATTGAACAACAATGAAGACATTTAAAAAGACTTTTAAAATTAACGCCGAACCTTCAGATGTTTATTCGGCGCTTGTCAATCCTTTCACGATCGAATTGTGGTCGGGTTATCCGGCAGAAATGTCGGAGGAGCCGGGTGCCGAGTTTACACTTTGGGAAGGTGATATCAGCGGCAGAAATCTTGAATTCGTTAAGGACAGAAAAGTGGTCCAGGAATGGTACTTTGGAGATCAGGAGGAGAAGTCGATAGTTACAATTGATATCAGACCTGAAGGGGAGAACTCTTCAGTGACAGTCGAGCATTCGAATATCCCCGATGATGAATTTGAACAGATAGCTGAAGGCTGGCGGGAATTCTACATGGGTGCAATAGCAGGATTTTTCAGTCCTAATTTCTGAGCTCTTTCCTGAAACCGGACTCGGGCTTACCCATCAGGTCATAAATATCCTCAACTGAAGCATAGATCAGTGTGGCAATCCCCTTATAGGACATTGAGCCGGCAGTTTCCTGCATCCTCTCGTACCAGGCAGGCAGCCAGGTCATTATGTGGGTGCTTATAAACCTTCTTATCTCTCTGGCCATTTCAATGCGGCAGGCTTCGTCTTCGAAGGATATGTATTTATCAATTAAAAGCGTAACAAAAAGCAGTTCAATTCCGAGGTTATCATCGTCAGCTTTGTAATTTGATCTTTTCTTCCAGCCGTAGGAATTGTAGAAATCAGTAACCTTCTCTTTACCCTCTGCTGCTTCCAGTATTGCATCCGTATAGACTGACTTGTAAGGTGGTGCAAGAGGTGATCCGGAACTGTCAGAAAAAAGTTTTCTGAAATCCTCCTGCAGAATGCTTAAGCATGTTGACTTGTCGGTACAGGATTTTCTGAGCTGCGAAGCTGCCTCGATAAACCGCGGATTGGTGCTGTTGACCGGAAGCGTTTTTAATATACCCTTTTGCCAGAAATCCACCACACATTCTTCCACAGGTTCATTCATTATCATCGAACCTGCGAAATAAATCAACATGTTATATCCCTTCAGAAGGTTTTTTTTGTTATTGTCCAAACTTATTTCCATAGTTGCAGCCTGAGATCACTTACTTATTGATATTGACTTCACTGGTGGCCTTAATCTATTAAACCGCCGGAAAGGGAAAATGTTCAGCATGGATTTCCCAAACCAGGATGAGTTATAAACAGGTTATAAAAAAAAAGCTGCATGTTGCTGCAGCTTTTAAATTGGATCTGGATTTTTTATTTTGAGAAATCGGCCATAACGTGCGGATATTCGTCGTTGTCGACTTTCCTTTTTATCTCCCTGAATGCATTAACTGTGTATTCCACATCTTTCAATGAATGAGAAGCGGTCGGTATAATTCTGAGCATTACGACATCCCTGGGCACAACCGGATAGATGACTGCTGAACAGAATATGTTGTAATTTTCTCTCAGGTCGTAAATCAGCTGAGTAACTATTTCGAGCGGGCATGTGAAGAATACGGGAGTCACAGGCGATTCCGTCTTTCCAAGGTCAAGTCCGGCATCACGAAGTCCCGACTGAAGAGCCCTTACGATTGTCCATAACTTTTCCCTGTATTCCGGTTTCGTCTGGATCAGCTCAAGTCTTTTAATGGCGCCAAGCGTCATGGCCATGGGCAGGGCTTTTGCATATATCTGTGAGCGGAGATTGTATCTAAGGTAGTTTATCACCTCCTTTTTGCTGGCCACAAATCCGCCGATGCCCGCCATTGCCTTGGCGAAAGTTGCAAAATAGACGTCGATCTGGTCCTGGACACCAAAGTGTTCTCCGGTACCTCTTCCGTTGGCGCCCATGGTTCCGAATCCATGAGCGTCATCCACCAGGAGGCGGAAATTATATTTCTTCTTGAATTCTGCTATTTCATCGAGTTTTCCCAGATCGCCTGCCATTCCAAAGACACCCTCGGTAATAACAAGTATACCTCCTCCTGATTCAGCCACGAGCTTTGTTGCCCGCTGAAGCTGCTTTTCACAGCTTGCCATATCGTTGTGGGCGTATACGAACCTCTTTCCGAAGTGGAGGCGAAGGCCATCCATAATACAGGCATGCGATTCGGAATCGTAAACAATTACATCGTGACGGTCGACAAGAGCATTGATGATTGAAACCATTCCCTGATAACCATAGTTCAGGAGATAGGCATCTTCCTTCATCTCAAACTCTGCTGCCATTTTTTCAAATCTCTCGTGGTTTGTTGTCTGGCCCGACATCATTCTGGCACCCATCGGATAGGCAAGACCATATTGCTCAGTATATTCCGCGTCAGCCTTTCTGACCTCAGGGTCGTTTGCAAGGCCAAGGTAATTGTTCAGGCTCCAGGCAAGTACCTGCTTTCCCCTGAACATCATTTTTGGCGCGATTTCACCCTCCAGCTTGGGAAACATGAAATATCCGTGCGCCAACGCTGAATACTGACCCAACGCGCCCATGTTGGTTTTGATCTTGTTGAAAATATCCATTTTGAAGTGCTTTTTAGAATTTGGCACAAATGTAAACAATAAGGCTTATTAAGAGATACCACTTTATACCTAATTTGCCTGATAGTTAAATATTGGTCATTCATTCAGCGATTCAAAAAAAAAATGTAATTTTGCGCAACATTTTTATGAGAGTCAGGCTATATATCTTAATTGCGGTTGCAATCAGTATCAGCTCATGCGGCGAATATGAAAAGCTGCTTAAGAGCACCGATTACGAATTGAAGAAGACCAAGGCCAGGGAGTTCTTCGATACAGAGCAATATGCCCGGGCGGCTGAGTTATTTTCCCAGGTCATCCCGAGGTTCAGGGCTACTGATGAGTCGGAGGAGCTCAACTGGCTCAATGCCCAGTGCTACTACAAAATGAAGCAGTACGATGTTGCAGGGTCATATTTTAAAGCGCTTGTCGAGCAATATCCTTTCGGAGATTATGCTGAAGAAGCAACCTTCCTGGGGGCCTTGTGCGACTATAACACTTCTCCGCGGGCGGAGCTTGACCAGGAGAACGCGAAAAACGCCATTGAAGGATTCACTGTCTTCATCAACAGGTTTGGCAACAGTCCGAAAGTCGGAGAAGCCCAGGGTTATCTGAGGATTCTTCAGGACAGGCTTGTAGAGAAGTCATATCTGAATGCAAGGCTTTATTACAATATGAGGCAATATAAGGCAGCTATTACAGCTCTCACAAACAGCCTTAAGGAATATTCGGAATCAAAGTATCGTGAGGAAATGATGTATCTCAAGCTAAATTCGCTGTTTCTCTACGCTGAAAAAAGCGTTCCGAACAAGCAGAAAGAGAGATATCAGGAGACTCTCGATGATTATTTTTCGTTTATGGAGGAGTATCCCGAGAGTAAATACTCAAAGGAAGTGCAGAAGCTGTACGAATCTACCGCCAGATTTCTGAAAATTGATCCGGCTGACAATTTAGTAAACAACCAATAAAACAATATGGATTACAGAAAAACAATTGCGCCCACAACCACAGTGACCCGTAACATGGAACTGCTGACAAAGGATACGGGAAACGTTTATGAAACGGTAATTATAGTATCAAGAAGAGCTAATCAGATATCGGTTGAGATGAAGCAGGAGCTTAACAAGAAGCTTGAAGAATTTGCTTCCTATACCGATAACCTTGAGGAGGTTTTCGAAAACCGTGAGCAGATCGAAATATCCAAGTTCTATGAAAGGCTTCCCAAACCTACACTTATTGCACTTCAGGAGTTTGAGGAAAGCAAGATATTTCACCGTAATCCTGACATCTCTCCGGCGAAACCGAAAATCTGAAGCCAATGCTTAAGGGGAAGAAGATACTTGTCGGAGTTTCGGGAGGTATTGCGGCTTACAAAACACCCTCGATAGTAAGGCTTCTCGTTAAGGAGGGATGTGAGGTCATGATAATTATGACCGATCACGCAAAGAACTTCATAACACCCCTTACACTTTCTACATTATCCAGGAATCCTGTTCTGACTGAGTTTTTCAATCCTGAAAACGGAAGCTGGAACAGCCATATCGACCTTGGAACTTGGGCCGATCTTTTTCTCATAGCACCTGCCACAGCGAATACAATGGCAAAAATGGCAGGCGGTATTGCCGATAACCTGCTACTTACAACTTTTCTTTCGGCCCGCTGCCCAGTCTTTGTTGCTCCGTCGATGGACGTTGATATGCTCGAACACCCTTCAACCCGGAGGAATCTGGAGACACTGGAATCATATGGGGTTCACATCCTCGACGCACCCGGAGGAGAGCTTGCCAGCGGACTTACGGGAAAGGGGCGGATGTCGGAACCTGAAGATATTGTAGGGGAGATTAAAGCTTTCTTCCTGAAAAAAAAAACTATAAGCCTCTGACCGGAAAGCGGGTTCTTATAAATGCAGGCCCCACCCGTGAACAGATCGACCCTGCGCGCTTCATCAGCAATTATTCAACCGGGAAAATGGGAATAGCCCTTGCCGATACGGCAGCAGGATACGGGGCAGATGTAACTCTGGTTCTCGGACCTGTGGACAGAATTCCCGTAAACCCTTCAGTGAAAATCATAAATGTAGTCTCGGCTCAGGATATGGCATCCGAATGCATTGCCGCATTCCCCGGATGCGATATTGCAATTCTTTCAGCCGCGGTTGCTGATTTTACTCCTGTTGAAATCAGCGACAGGAAAATAAAAAGAGAAGGAGAGGAAATACTCCTGAAGCTTAAACCTACAGGCGACATTGCTGCAGCACTTGGGGAAATGAAAAACATATCGCAGATACTTGTCGGGTTTGCACTCGAAACCCACAACGAAATGGCAAATGCGGCTGCCAAGCTGAAACGCAAGAATCTCGATCTGATAGTGATGAATTCACTACAGGACGAAGGGGCGGGATTTGGCTATGACACTAACAAGGTTACGCTGATTGACAGGAACAATATTATTAATAAATTTGAGTTGAAATCAAAGGATGAAGCTGCAAGGGATATTCTGGATAAGATAGTTGCGTTGCTTAAAAGCTGATGATTATGAACCCATTTAGAAATAAAGGATTTTATCTGCTGATACTGCTGGTTCAGTTCACCGGGATGATCCATTCACAGGAACTGAACTGCAATGTCCAGGTATCTGCACAAAAGATTCAGGGTTCAAACCGCCAGGTGTTCGAATCAATGCAGAGGGATATCTACGAATTCATGAACAATACGGTGTGGTCGAATCATGTTTTCAGCTACGCGGAAAGGGTCGACTGCAATATCCTTATTAATCTTACGGAACAATTTTCGGCCGATGAATTCAGGGGTACAATTCAGGTCCAGCTCCGGCGGCCGGTCTACAATACAACCTATAACTCGACAGTCCTTAATTTCGTTGACAATAATTTTCAGTTCAGATATGTCGAGTTTCAGCCTCTTGAATTTGATCCCAACTCATACAGGTCGAGTCTTGTATCGGTTCTTGGCTACTATGCCTATCTGATCCTCGGATTCGACTACGATTCCTTTTCCCCTCTTGGCGGGACAGAATTCTTCCAGGTGGCCGAAAAGATCGTTACAAATGCCCAGAATGCAGCAGAACCGGGCTGGAAGCCTTATGACGGTTCAAGAAACAGGAACAGGTACTGGCTTGTGAAGAACATTCTGGATAAGGAATATGAGGGAGTCAGGCGGTTTATTCATGAGTATTATATAAACGGACTTGACAGGATGGAATCAAGAGCTGCCGAGTCAAGGGCCGGAATTGCCGAAAGCCTGAAACTTCTGCTGGAGGTTTACAGGGCAAAGCCCGATCCTTACATGTACCTGATTCAGGTTGTACTGGAATCCAAGTCGGATGAACTTGTAAATATCTTCACCGAAGCATTCCCCGAGGAAAAGAGCAGGGTGATCCAGTTACTTATCGAGGTAGATCCGGGAAATAAAACGAAATACGAGAAGATAACCGCTTCCAGTTAACCATATTACCCGATTATGCTTGTAAAACTTGCCGTTCAGAATTACGCACTTATCAGAGAGCTTGATCTCTCTTTTGAGAACGGCCTTACGATCATAACCGGAGAAACAGGTGCTGGCAAGTCGATTCTTCTTGGCGCCCTGTCGCTTATCCTGGGCTCCAGGGCCGATTCTTCGGTCCTCCTTGACCTTACTGAGAAGTGCATAGTTGAGGGCACTTTCAGGATCGAGGATTATGATCTCGAGGACTTTTTCACACGGAATGACCTTGATTTTGACAATCAGGCTATTCTCAGGCGCGAGATCAATCCTGCCGGTAAGTCAAGGGCTTTCATAAATGACACTCCTGTGGTTTTGAATGTTCTGAAAGAGCTGGGCGACAGGCTTATCGACATTCATTCCCAGCATCAGACACTGATGCTTAACAATAATGCCTTTCAGCTGAATATAATTGATTCGTTCGCCGGGACGGGGCAGCTTAAGGATAAATACAGGTCTGACTACACCAGTTTCCGAAAGCTTCAGAAGGAGTATGACGAATTAAAGGATAAGCACGAAAAGAACCGCGCCGATCTCGATTACTATCAGGCACAGCTCAATCAACTTGAGGAGGCCAGGCTTAAAACAGGGGAACAGGAGGAGTTGGAGAAGGAACAGGAACTCCTGGAGCATGCAGAGGAGATAAAACAAGCCCTTGAAAATGCTTCCAGGCTACTTTCGGACGAGACCGCTTCCGTCCTTTCACTCCTCAGGGAGGCTAAAACAACAATCGGAAAGATCGACTCATTTTTGCCCGATGAACTTAAGCTCCTATCCCGGCTCGACTCTTCATTCATTGAACTTGATGATATTTCGAACGAGATCGCAAGGCTTGAACAGGAAACCGAAGCTGACCCCGGCCGCCTTGAACTTGTCAATGGCAGGCTCGATACACTATATTCGCTTTTCAGGAAACATCGGGCAAAAGACCTGGAAGAGCTGATTGCCAGAAAGAAAGAGATTGAAAATACCTTAACATCGATAGTAGGCAACGACGACAGACTTAATGAACTGTCGAAGCTTCTGACACCTGCAACCGAATCGCTCGTTGCATCTGCCCGCATAATCTCTGAAAAGAGGAAATCGGCTCTCCCTGCCATTGAGTCGAAAATTACTGAACAACTTAAACAGCTGGGGATACCCAATGCGCGATTTGAGATTTCCCTCCTGCGAACCAACGATTTCACGGCATCCGGAACAGATACAGCTGATTTTCTTTTCTCAGCCAACAGGCAGACACGGCCGGAGAACATTGCCCGGATCGCATCAGGAGGTGAATTGTCGAGAGTGATGCTCAGCCTCAAATCACTCCTTACAAGAAGCATGAACCTCCCGACAATCATATTCGACGAGATCGACTCCGGAGTATCTGGTGAAGTAGCAGATAAGGTGGGTCAGATTCTCCTTGGGATGGGGAAATACATGCAGGTGATCAACATCACCCATCTGCCTCAGGTAGCCTCCAGGGGGAATGTACATTACCATGTTTACAAAGAAGATACCGGTGATTCAACAATTACAAGGGTCAAGTTGTTAACTGCTGAAGAAAGGGTGCAGGAGGTTGCCAGGCTGCTGAGCGGGAGCGAGGTAACTGAAACCGCAATAAAGAATGCAAGGGAACTGATCAGGGCAGGAAGCAGGTAGAAGCATTCTGCCGTGGCAACAACCTTTAGCGGGACTTTAGATAAATTAAGTAATAAATTAATAGCCAAATATGAATGAAGGTCTGTTAAAAGGAAAGAAGGGAATAATATTCGGTGCCCTTAATGAGAAATCGATAGCCTGGCAGGTTGCCCTGAAGGCTCATAAGCAGGGGGCCAGCCTGGTTCTTACCAACTCTCCTGTAGCTGTCAGGATGGGAACCATTAGTGAACTTGCCGAAATAACCTCCTCCAAAGTGATCGTTGCCGATGCAACGAGTATGGTGGATATAGACAAGCTGATAGCCGAGAGCCTTCAGATATTCGGCGGAAGGTTTGATTTTGTCCTACATTCGATCGGGATGTCGCCCAATGTCAGAAAGGACATACCCTATGAGAATACAAGCTACGAGAACATGCTCAAGACCTTTGACATTTCGGCGCTGAGTTTTCACAGGATACTCCAGACCTGCTACAAGTATGATGCTATAAATGAGTGGGGTTCAGTTGTCGCGCTTACATATGTGGCAGCTCAGCGAACCCTCACGGGCTACAACGACATGGGCGACGCCAAGGCTCTGCTGGAGTCGATTGCCAGATCGTTCGGATATATATACGGGCGCGACAGGAAAGTGAGGATAAATACGATCTCCCAGTCGCCGACACCTACTACCGCGGGAAGCGGGGTTCACGGTATGGAATCGCTACTCGATTTTTCAGAGAGGATGTCACCGCTGGGCAATGCAACTGCCGAGGAGTGTGCCAGCTATTGTTTGGCGCTATTTTCAGATCTAACAAGAAAAGTGACTATGCAGAATCTTTACCACGACGGTGGATTTTCGAGCATGGGTATGAGTCTCAAGGCAATAGAGCAGTATAACAAGAGCTTTGAGGAATGCGATTGCGACGATAAATAGCTAAGTATAAATACCTATTTTTCAAGCGATTTACCTGCAGGTGAATCGCTTTTTTTATATTTGGGTAACCTAAACCCCGCCGTATGATCAAGATGATTTTGCTGGCATTGTTTTACTTTCTGTTCCCGCTTATAATTATTTTCCTGTGCAGAAAGTGGACCTTCCTCCAGAAATTCGGAACAATAGTTCTGGCATATCTCTTCGGGCTTATTATCGGTACCGCCGGTCTTCTTCCCCAGGGAAGTGAAGGTTTTAAATTTGCACTCCAGAACGAGCCATCGCTCAGCAAGCCGGTCCTTGAGGCCCTTATTGCTGAAGGAAAGGCGCTTCCGGACGACAGGGTGGCGAATGACATACTGGCACTGCAGGACGGGATCTACTCACTTGCATTGCTTCTTGCGTTTCCATTGCTTCTGTTCTCCCTTAACATCAGACGATGGCTGAAATTTGCCAAAAAGGGATTTCTTTCAGTTGCGCTGGCTCTTATTGCAGGACTTGTAATGGTAACAACCGGATTTTTCATCTGGAAGGACGCTTTCCCTGATGCCTGGAAACTGGCAGGAATGTTTGAGGGAATCTACACGGGAGGAACTCCAAACTTTGCTGCACTCAAGCTTATCCTGGATGTCGATGCCGACCGTTTTGTGGTTCTCTTCACATACGATACCATAGTGGGTGCATTCCTTGTGCTTTTCTTTGTCACCATTGCTCCCGGGATTTTCAGGGCTATCCTGCCCAAATATGAGGATAAAAACGGCGTGACTTTAGATGAGAAGCTGGTTAAGAAAGAGACTG
>JAVEXG010000050.1:0-21042 GCA_034004115.1 Bacteroidales bacterium
TTTTCATGCACAACATAAATACGCCCGGCATCAGGATAAAAACTGTCATAGCTGTAATAATAAAATACTTCAGCCAGAAGGATGATCCCGAAAGCCAGTCCCGCGGCCAGGGAAATGATACGTGTAATAGTGTATTCTCCCTTTCGGAACAAGGGACGAATTGCCAGCCTGAATCTGTTCATGAGATTTCTTTTCTATGGATTACTATAACAAAGAGACATGAATAATTCGTTGTTGCTGCATTCCTGCATAGCAAGAATAGGAAGGAACCTGCCCCATCCGGATGTATCAGGCAGGCATCTTTTAATTTTACGGTCAAACCCTTCTTAAGCCCTGGTTCTCATATAAAGTTCTCTTCACCAAAAACGGGTATTGATGCCAAAGCCTAAACGAAATGTGAAATTATCATCGAGGTAAGGGTTGCCAAATACCCAGCCTTTGGTTTTATATGACAGATCAGCCAGGAGTGAGAATCGCTTTGCGATATCAAACCGCGGCTGTACCCCGACAGCCATGCCGGGGGCGGCTTTACCGGCAGCAAACATCTGATCCTTTGGCTGCAGCCATCCTGCCAGATTGATACTTGTATTGAACCGTGAATCCTCCTTCCCTGCAATGTTAAGGTAACTTACGGTCAGGGATGGAAGGGTAAGGCTTCTGCTCCTGTTTATACCTAGATTTATCATCACCTGCCGGTCATTAAAGTCAAGGAAGAAATCACCGCCGGCATAGTAGCCAAAGGATGTGGGGATACTGCGTAAGGCAAAGTTGAAATAATACCCCGGTTTTAGTTGAATCCTGTTTATACCGATCATAAACGGGGATATGAAATTCAGATACTGCATGTTTCCGGTTTCTCTCAGAAAGTCCTTCATCTCAGGAGTCAGATCAGACTCCTTCACCGGGCGCCTGATACCTATGCCTCCGGGCCATGTACCGCGGGCTTCATACGGTTCATCAGGTGTAAACAGATCATAAACCCACGCAGAAAAATCCCAGCCTGTAAAATCCCTTGCCAGGATATTGTCTCTGTCGTGCGACAAAATGCTGTCAGTAATTGAATTGAATCTTTCCGTAAAAGGCAGATTTACGTAATTCACGGCATGAAGAGTGCCTAACAGTGAAATGCCGACAAAAGGATAGCCGGTTTGCCTGAAAAAGTTATCTTCTCTCATCCGGAGCATATACGCATACTCACCTTCAACACCGGCTGCCGATAATCTAACCTGATCTGCCGGATGATTCAGCTTCAGGTAAATCAGATCTTCGTCCTTCACATTGGTTACAGCAATGTCCAGCCCCTTGCCAAATTTCCAGACCTCATCATAGCTGTAAATATGTCGTGCCGACATCACTGCCCTGTGAAACTCCTCGTGCTGAAATGCATATCCATAAGGCAGTTTGATTGCAAGATAATCGGTACCGAGGGCTGCAACATTCGCCACTAAACGGTTCAGGATGTATTTCTTTGTGTTTTTTGGCTCAACCAGATTGTTCCAGAGAACATTGTGCCCAAAATACAGACTGCCATGCAGGTTTCGGGCCATTTCCGTCGATTGTACCATGCTCAGATTACGGTAGAAATTGCCGTAATCCCGGGCTTCCGCTCTAACTGACTGAGGAAGACTCCCGCCGCCTGCCCTAATGGCTTCAGTTTTTGCAGCATCAACCATATATGGAACATCCAAAATGTGAAGGCTCCATTCAAAAGATGCAGGCAGGGTATCCTTTACTATAACTTGGGAATAAGCACTGCCGCAAAAGACAGAAAACGCAATCAGCAAAGCAGCCCTTTTCATTATAAAAATGTTCCTGTCCTTTGCATGCTGATCAATTGATTCATTATCTCCAGGTTTATTTGCCCGGATATAGGCCGGTTCCCGGTTCTCTTCCCCATACTCCTGTTTCAACAGGGAGAGCCAGGATTTCCAATTGTTTATGTCAGCAAGGGCTGCCCATACTTTTTCAATGCTTGCGTTGACAGCTACTGTCTTGCTGTATTTTACCGGTGCATTGCTGTTGATACTTTTCATGGTCAAAAATGTTAGTGCAAACTTGCCTATCCAAATTATCAGACTCATTGCGATTAGCATTACTGATTTCGACGGAGCCGTCGATTATTATCAACAAACAAGCAGTGGTAAAGAGATGTTCGGAGCAGCGAACTTTTTTATGTCGTATCGGGCCGGCATTTGAAGTGAGTCCGTGAAAAAACATCATTTCCCCGGGGATTCCAGGTCGTTAAGTAAGAATTTATCCGTTTTATCCAGGAATCTCTCGTCTGACATTCCTGTCCTGTTAAAGAAAATTACGCTCCCCTTTTTTATGTCGGGATAGATTCTTATTTCGCAATAGTAGCCACCGCCGCCGCCAGCATGTGCGAAATACCTGTTACCATCCAGTTCTCCGGAAAACCAGGACAGGCACATTCCTGTATTTTCACCTTTACTGGTAAAGTTTTCCTGAAAAAGCAGCTGCCTGTATTCGTCTGAAATCAGGCTGTTGTCTGTTTTCAGAAGTTCCTGAAGATAGGCCACAAATGCAGTTGGCGTTCCAATTAGTCCGCCATATGGTGCCCCATTCACATAATATTTCTTAAACGAACGCCATTTTCCTGTTACTTCTCCCATAAACTTTGACTTGTCAATAAAAAAGCCTAACAAAAGATTAGAGAACGATAATTTTTTGTGATAACCTATGGCGTGAGATTCAACATTGATATCATCAAAAGTCAGGTCATCAGGATTGACAGGCAACTTTCGGATTAAATTTTCAGTAACATATTCTTCATATGTCGTTAGGGATACCCTTTCAATCAGTTGTCCCAAAATGACATAGCCCAGATTGGAATACGCAAATTTTTCATTGGGTCCGGATTTCGTTTTGCTGTTTATTTC
The DNA here is from genome assembly GCA_034004115.1 of Bacteroidales bacterium. GTDB lineage: Bacteria > Bacteroidota > Bacteroidia > Bacteroidales > VadinHA17 > LD21. Next base: position 2,898 of record JAVEXG010000050.1, read on the forward strand.
GAAAATTGTATTAAAGAAAGTGTCTCTGTCGAATACTTTATGTTCGCTTTCTGAATGTATCCAATCAAGCGGGACAGGATTGAGTATTCCTGCTGTGTGGTTGAGAAGTTGCTTTACCGTGATCTCTGTTCCGTATGGAAATTCAGGTAAATACTGGATGACGGGTTTGTTTATATCTATTAATCCTTTCCCTGACAGCTGCAAAATTGCCAATGCGGTAAATGTTTTTGTGACCGAAAAAGCATTGTATGTGACTGACAGATCCACTTCCTTCTTTTTCCCAATGTCAGCGAAGCCCATTTTAAAGGACTTAAGAATACTGTCCTGGTTAAAATGAAAATATTGAACAGAAGGCGTCTTATTACATTTTACCTGTTCAGTTAAAATTTTGTCTGTTTCATCCATTTGAATTGTTGTTTGAGGGTGGCAGGAACTTATCACCAAAATTATAAATATTGTAACAGTCGGTTTCATGGATTGCTGTTTGCCAGTCGGTGTCGGCAATACCCGACTGCCTTATTTCGGGACTAAAGTCCCGGCAACAGGGAGGGGGCTTTCTGAGCCGTCAGCTGAAGCTGACGGTAACGGTAAGAGTGTAAGGTTATTACGCTTAACGAAAATTTGATATGACACTATAATAATTATACCGTTGGTTCAGTCAAAGGGAAGGGACACCCTACACCTTCCGGGGGCTAAAGCCCCACCGTGTCAGGCAAGGCGTATTATTTGTTTCTCTCGCTTTTACCTTCTGATTTAAGGGCAGGGAAACGCTGATAAGGTTCTCCTGATACTACTCTTATTGTATTGAATATCGAAAATATGCAGTTAACCAGGAACACCAGGATCATTGGTATGAGCTGACCAGAGTTATAATAAATCCATGATGTGGCAAGAATGGCTACCCATACCTTCAGCTGGAAGCTGATGACATCACGATAGTGTTCGGACATCCCTTTTATTTCATCTTTTTTATGATGCCATATTATCACGGCAGGGAAGATAAGAGGAATAATACCGCTAAAGTGTAGTAGTCCCAGCCAGTTATTTGAGTTGGCCTGCCTGATTTCCTGTTCTTCATCCGGTTCATTTTCCACAAGCAGATTATAATCAACTTCAAGAGCTTTGGCGATCATCTGAAGGGTATAAGCCCGGGGGTCTACTTCTCCGTTCTCAATCCGTTGTATTGTTCTGGCACTGACTTCGGTTTTCTCAGCCAACTCTTCCTGAGTCATACCCTTTTTGATTCTTAATTCCTTGATCAGTTTTCCTGTTTCCATTTTATTTTTTTATTCAAATGTCAGGTATAATAGGGTAACTTTCCAACTACAAAAACACGACATTTACACGACATTTGCAAGATACTGCCGATACTCCGGATGGAGGGTTGAAAAATGACTATTGATAGCGGAAGATCTATAACGGATTTTCAGATTTTATTTTGGTCTTCTGAGTCATTCAGCTTTTTTAATTTCGATGATTTCACAATCCTTTCCCGGAGGGCAGGACTCATTTGTGCCGGTTACTTTGTATTTTACGGTTACCCTGTCTCCCGACGTGAAGGATATTACATCTTCTATTCTAACTATCAGAGTATCTCCGTTGTCGAGATGAATTTGTTGAGCGCAGAAGGCCAAACCGCCGCTAAGCCACACGTTACCGATATTCTGTTTTACTGAGGAATCGCTGTCATCCTTATTGCAGGACAAAGCAAATATCAGTGTCAAAACGAGTAACATTTTTTTCTTCACGACTTCCTCGGTTTGTGTTGCGTCACTATAGATATATGATTCATTATGCCATCAAATGGTTGCGTTGGTTTGAGGACTATGCGGTACAACTCTCTGTAAACTTACTGATTATTGAAATACAATCCTGCGGACTTTAAACTCCTTTAGCTTTTCTTCCCGGGACTAAAGTCCCGGCAGCAGGGAGGGGGCTTTCTGAGCCGTCAGCTGAAGCTGACGGTAACGGTCAATATATCAGCTTATAACGATTAAAAGGAAATTTGTCTGTAAGAGATTCTTTTTATCTTTCAAAATCCAATTCCGGAAGAATGATCCTGAACTCCTTTTCTTTCTCAGAATCTTTCCAGAAAACTATGAAGTTGATCCTTACATCTTTAGGATGATATCCCTGATTCTCCAGATGAGCGATTGTCTCCTGATATTTTCGAGAGAATTTCAATACAAATTCGCCATTTGAATTTGTACAGCCATCCTTACCGATAATAAGATTATCTCCGGAAACCATCCTTTTTATTTGGTTTTGCCTGTATTCAGAATATCCGAGATTGACATCTGTATAGGATAACTGCATCGAAATGGTGGAAGGCGGCAGGTAACTTTCCCGGTCAGTAACCGACACCAGGCCCTCAGTTCTTATGTTGCCGAATAGACTAATATTATGATGAATAACCAGGTTTCTTTTAGCTCTTGTCATTGCGACGTACAAAGGACGCTTCTTCTCATCACCTGCGAAGTCGTAGTTATCGAGCAACATAAAAACATTATCGAATTCTTTGCCTTTTGCCTTATGTATTGTCGATACAAAAATCGTTTCTCCGTTTTCCCCAAGAAAATCTTCCAGTTTTGATTCCCGGATAAACACTTCCAGATCTGAAAAATACCTGATCCTTGTATTGGTAGCTTCGAATTCTTCAATGATTTTCTTGCATACATCTATTTTTGAACTATTTGCATATCTGCCAAATAACTTTCTTTTGCTTTCTGCCCAGTTATCATCACTTATTGCAGGTGAATCATTAACTGACCTGAGCAATCCCAGGAAGGTTCTCACTTCAAGAAGATTGATCAGATTGAACCCGTCATTGGTTTGCACCAGTTTGGCCTTGTATCCATTCTTTACAAGAAGACCCGATATGTTCAATGCTTCCTTGTTTGTATGTGTTAAAACACATGTTGACCCTGACAGGTCCGTTGACATTATATCATTGACAGTGGGGACTATCAGATTATTTCCAGCATATCTGACAATTTTGATCACTCCGTTTCCTTTATCATATGGCACAACGGGCAGCATTTTTAACCTGTGCCTGATTGTCTTTACAAATTGATTGGAGAAAGCTACCAGGTTGCTTTTACTCCTGAAATTTTCAAGGAGTTCATACTTTTTAGCTTTCCTTTCAGTAATGAACTTCTCCATATATACTGAATCAGCCCCCCTGAAAGTAAAGATGTTCTGATCATCGTCTCCAACAGCTAGAACTCTCATGTCTTCATTCTCCTCAATAAGTGCATTAATGAGATTATACTCATCTGCATCCATATCCTGGGCCTCATCAATCACCAGGACCATTTTCGCAATCCTGCTCTGTTCAACTTCATGATTTTTAATCCGCGCAACAGTTGTCTTAAGTATATCATCAGATTTTTCGAGACTGCCAATCTTCCCTAACAGGTCAAAACAATAAGAATGGAACGTTTTTATCTCTATGAAATTTGCTGCATTGCCATACAAGCCTATCAGTCTTTTCTTGAATTCCGTTGCAGCTGCCCTTGAAAAGGTAAGCATCAGGAGCTGCTCATGCTTAATGTCTTCCATTAAAAGCAGGGAAGCAAGTTTGTGTACCAGGACTCTTGTTTTTCCGCTTCCCGGACCGGCGGCAATAACAATGTATCTGGATTCTTTATCATTAATAATTGCCAGTTGGGAAGCAGATAAGGAACCGAATAACTGACGAAATTTTGCAGGAGTCAGATTTCTTTTTATCTCAGTCTGCCGGCTTCCCTTGAAATATTTAGTGAGAAAAACAGGATAGTTCAGTTGAAAGTAATCTTCTACAAACTGCAGTGCTCCGCGGTAATCTTCCACCATCTTCTTCGCATACTCTCCCACAATGTGTATCTGCTGCACCTTGTTCTGATAAAACTGATCAAGTCTTTGATAATCCTCCCTGTTATACTGGGCCTTGTTATTCTGTTCCAGTTTTTCGATTGTCAACCTGTTATAGACAACCATGAATCCTCCTTCAATCTTAATTGCATCAATTCTTGAAAGATAGAACAATGTGTCTTCAATATCATCTGCTGTAATCCCGAATTTGAATAATTCAGGACTCTTCCCGTAAGCTTCCTTAAGCTCAACTACTGAAAACTCTATCAATACCTCTTCCTTGCTTGTATCAATGTCGTTGCTGATTTTACCGTACAGGAATCTGACTACAAAATCTGCCAGAGCTTGTCTCTTTTTCAATTTCTCCTGTAATTCACTTTTAGGTTGCAGGCATTTTACTACAATGAAATTTTTTGAGTTCTCCAGATTCTGACGTTTAATCCAGTTTTTAATTGCCCAGAAATTAATTAGGGTTTTTAACTTATTTGGCGTAATATCATCACAACCTGCTTCAATGGCTTTCTCATTCAGTTCTTTGATATGCCAGGTTTTTTCCTGTTCTTCAAGTTGTTGAATTAAGAAATTTTCTATTTGTCTGAAATTGTCTAGAATTGATTTTGAACGATTTATAAAAATCCCTCTTTTAACAAAGGCAGTCAGGTCTTTGGTATCAGCCAGGATTTTCTCTTCCCGCAGTAAAGTGATAATCCTTATGACTTCCTCTCTGACAATGCCAAGGTGATCTGATATATAGTCGATTCTCGATTCCGCGACTTCCTCATTTGACTGGCTTTTGCTTTTACTTGATATGAGTTTTTTGATTATTCGGATTGCTTTAACCTTCTGCCTTTCATCGAACCGCTCCGACGAGTTGATCCTGTCAATAGCCTCTTGTGCATTCCTGGTAAGAATACTGTTTGCATAAATCCGGGGGACATTTTGCCCCCGTTTCAGATAGCCGGCTTCTTCAAGGGCTGAGATCGCTGTTTTGACACGTGTTTCAATCTCGGTTATACCTTCATCCCAGCCAGCCTTCCGGGCAATCTCCAATGCAGAATTCGATACAGTCGATCTGAATTTTGTGATCTCTTTAATAGCTTTCCAGACCTGTTTTATTTCCTTGATGCTAAGCTTTGTTTGATTTAGCAGTGTAAAATGCTTTCCGAGATCGTCCTCATTGTACAGAACATAACAATCAGCGATTATATTTTCGTCTCTGCCTGCCCTGCCTGCCTCCTGGACATAGTTTTCCAGTGAATCGGATATTTCGTAATGGATAACCATTCCAACATCTTTCTTGTCAACACCCATGCCGAATGCAGATGTTGCCACCATTATCTGGACGTCTCCCGAAATAAAGGCATTCTGGTTTTCAGTTTTTTCCCTTGTATCCATCTTGCCGTGATAAGGCCGTGCATTGAAACCATCCTTATTCAGAGCCTCAGCCAGTAAGTATACCTTTCTTGTCCTGGAAACATAAACTATGGCCGGACAGTTTTTACTTTCAATAAGTTCCCTTAACCTGTTATATTTATCCTGTTCTGTATTGGTTTCAATAACCCTGTACTTCAGATTTGTTCTGGATTCATTCGTTCTGAAGATCTCAAGATCGAGAGATAGTTTTTCTTTAAAATATTCACGTATATCCTCAATTACCTTTTGTTTTGCTGTTGCTGTGAAACAGGAAATGGGAATTCCTTCCATCAGATTCTTCTTTTCCTGCAGTGATTTGATAAAATCACCTATATACAGGTAGTCTACCCTGAAATCCTGTCCCCAGGAGGAAAAGCAATGTGCTTCATCAATAACGAACCGGACAATCGTTCGTCCAAGCAGAAGTCGTTCTATGGTTTTGGATCTCAGCGATTCCGGGGAGATATACAGTAAAGAAGCTGATCCATCTTCAACTCTTTCAAAAGCCTTGCTTCGTTCAATGGGATCAAGCAGTCCGTTTATTGTTACAGCATCTGTAATATTTTTTTTCTCAAGGTTATCAACCTGGTCCTTCATCAGCGACTGCAGCGGAGATATAACAACAGTCAATCCTTTCATATTTTGCCCGCTCATTAAGGCAGGCAACTGGAAGGCCAGTGACTTGCCTCCGCCAGTCGGAAATACGACCAGAATTGATCTGTTTTCAATGGCAGCCTTAACTGCATTTTCCTGTAAAGGTTGTCCTCCAAAGGTTCTGAATGAATCAAATCCAAAATAGTGATTAAGCCCTGCAAAATGGTCCAATGCCTTGTTGCAGTAAGCACAGCCGGGAAGGCATGGCTTGTTTCTGAGAACTGACATTATTCTCTCCACTTCCGGATAATGCCTTAATACCCATGGAGGGGTGATTGAGTATCTGCTTCTGCAGTTTATTAAAGCCAGGCAATAAGCAAGATCTACAGGATTTCCGGCAATTATTTCATCCAGTTTTGAATTGCCGCAAATCTCATTGATGAATACATTTTGAATTAAATCCTGCAGATCAGGGCTATTATCAGGTTTAAAGGCGATGTATTCAAAAAATGACCGAAACTCATTTTTATCCTTCAGGAGGAGATAATAAATGCTCTTTAAGGAGTTGTCAAGTCTAAGGAAAGCATTTAGCTCGTCTAAAAAAAGATCTCTGGCTTTTATTGAATCATTCAGAGGATTATTTAAATCTTCAGACTGAAGCTTATCGTCTTTTAGAAGATGGTGATATGGCCTGGTCGGGAAAAGCAGGGGGGACAGAAACAGGGTATCAATTGCATTCAGTTTATTTAAGCCGGCGCCGGGCAGAGCTTTCTGAAGATATATAAGGTCATGGTTCAGGATATTGTGGCCGCAAATAAATCCTGTTCCATTGATAAATGAAATGAATTCCGAAGTTGAATTTGAATGGAAAGTATTTCCGTTATCCTTGATTCCTCCGATATCAATAATCTGGTGTCTTTTAACGCTTACTTCGATATCAATAAATGCGATAGAATTCATTTTCCTGAGATTCCAAAAAAACCAGTCTTGACAAACCAGCAATGTATTTTGATTAACTGGCAGGCATTTTGTTTATTTTAATAACCTGTTCATTCATGTTTTATTATCCGCTTATTCCGCCGGAACTTGATTCTTTGCATGAATTTTATTCAAGATAAATGACTTCCTTAAGAATCAATCAAGGGCAGCAATTTCAGATATCAAATCTTCGATAATTTCCACTCTGTCAGAATCGGCCCCTGGACCTAAGGCACACTCTATTCCCTCAGATAGTCCATCATTTGCAAATAGCCTGTCACATTCTGTCTTTAAATAGTTTTTAACGTTCTCATCTCCATTTCGAATGTCTTCCATCTCTTGATCCACCTGCAACCTTTTGCAGCATCTTGATATTATCACCTGACATAGTTCATTCTTTTTTCTAATTCCTCTATGGCAATTTTAATTTCTCTTGCCCGGCCAACTCTAAGAGTGTCGATAATCGCAAGTAATTCGTAGAAAGATTTGTCTTTTTGGGCAACCTCTGGTATGGTCTTATACAGAGGCTCTATTGCCTGACCTCTTTTTATTCCCTTTGCATGAGGCCAAACATATATATCTCCACCTTGAGAAATATTTTCACTGATTGGAGGTGCAGAATGAGCTGTTGGTATTCCCCGGACAATTGCTCCTGGTTCTACCGGGAATACATACTTTAATCCATAAATTAAAAACTCTTTAAATGAATTAGAATTAACACTTTTCTTTTTACCATCAATTAGTCTGGCAATCTTACTTCTGTTCAAAGCTTCAGATACTTCAGATGGGCTTAAATTAAGAGCATTTGCTAAATCAATATTACGCCATTCCTGATTCTGCAATGAAACAATTTTCAGTAACACTGCAATGTCTTGTGGGCGCATTCCATTATGTTTCTTCATAACCATTATATTAATTCGCGATTCGCGAATTGCAAATATAGCAATTAATTCAACTCATGCAAAATATAAAGTTCTGGTATTTAATTCAAAAGCAGTTAGAGTCCCATATCCCATAATATTAGAATAAACACAACCAGTATCAAGATTAATAACATGTCTGTTACTTTGAATTATATCTTTACATACGGCTATGGGAATTGGTCGATGTCCATGGATTATAGTTTTTTTCATTAGCAATGGATTTTCATATGCAGGTCTGCATACCCAAATCATGGAATACTTATCAGCGAAAGGATTTATATCGAAATCATGAAATCCGGCATGAACAAATAGATACTCCTTAAAAGCAAAAGAGTAAGATAATCCTTTGAAAAATTCAACATACTTTGGTTCTATTTCTGTTAAAGAGGCAATTTTAAAACTCTTAAGCGTTTCAGAACCTCCATTTTGAATACATGTTGGTGTACGTATTTCATTATTAAAAGCATCCAGCAACATCGATTCATGATTTCCCAGGAGTGGAACAATGTCAAATCCTTTTGCCTGAAGATCCATTATGTAATCGATCACTTCTTTGCTTTGTATCCCTCTGTCAATATAGTCTCCAAGCAGAATGAGTTTATCACTTTTTTCTAATTGTATTTTCTGTTCAAGCATTAGTTGAAATGCATTAAAACATCCGTGAATATCACCGATAGCAAACAGTCTTTTATTCATTGTTTTTATGATTTGAATGCACTTATACAGATTAGAGCAGATTAAAAAACTTCTTCTTCGAAGGAAAATTTAATCTGTTTAGATTAAATCTTTGGCTTTTCTTCCCGGGACTAAAGTCCCGGCAACAGGGAGGGGGCTTTCTGAGCCGTCAGCTGAAGCTGACGGTAACAGTAAGATCGTAAGGTTATTACGCTTAACTAAAATTTGATATGACACTATAATAATTATACCGTTGGTTCAGTCAACGGGAAGTGACACCCTAAACCTTCCGGGGGCTTAAGCCCCCTTTGGTTCTTCCCAGGGGACTAAAGTCCCGGCAACAGGGAGGGGGCTTTCTGAGCCGTCAGCTGAAGCTGACGGTAACGGTAAGATTGTAAGGTTATTACGCTTAACTAAAATTTGATCTGGCACTATAATAATTTTACCTTTGGTTCAGTCAACGGGAAGGGACACCCTACACCTTCCGGGGGCTTAAGCCCCCTTTGGTTCTTCCCAGGGGACTAAAGTCCCGGCAACAGGGAGGGAGCTTTCTGAGCCGTCAGCTGAAGCTGACGGTAACGGTAAGATTGTAAGGTTATTACGCTTAACTAAAATTTGATCTGGCACTATAATAATTTTACCGTTGGTTCAGCTAACGGGAAGTGGCGCCCTACACCTTCCGGGGGCTTAAGCCCCCTTTGGTTCTTCCCAGGGGACTAAAGTCCCGGCAACAGGGAGGGGGCTTTCTGAGCCGTCAGCTGAAGCTGACGGTAACGGTAAGATTGTAAGGTTATTACGCTTAACTAAAATTTGATCTGGCACTATAATAATTATACCGTTGGTTCAGCTAACGGGAAGGGGCGCCCTACACCTTCCGGGGGCTTAAGCCCCCTTTGGTTCTTCCCAGGGGACTAAAGTCCCGGCAACAGGGAGGGGACTTTCTGAGCCGTCAGCTGAAGCTGACGGTAACGGTAAGATTGTAAGGTTATTACGCTTAACTAAAATTTGATATGGCACTATAATAATTTTACCGTTGGTTCAGTCAACGGGAAGTGACACCCTACACCTTCCGGGGGCTTAAGCCCCCTTTCTGGTTATTTTTGCCGGTTGTGCTTTTTAAGATAGACAATCTTTAATACCGGATTATCATCCTGTTTCAGATTATTCGCGAATGTTTTAAGCTTTTCTTTCATCTCAGGATATACTGCTTCCGACTTATCAAGAAATTCCGGGCTGTTTTTTCCCTTAAAACTGAAAGCATCTTCTTCAATGATCCATATATCTCCGGTTCTGTTTGTATAGTAAGGGAAAAAACTATCACCCCCGTCCAGGTCATTTATAAACCCTTTATCCCTCTCAAAAGGCATAGAACTTACCGTGCCGCTGGCTTTATTATATTCAAAAATATAGTACTCAGTCCCTCTTGTAACTCTTAAAAATATCCTGTCATAAGTTTCAAGAATAAGACTCCAGATATGGGCTTTATTTGAAGGTCCGGATTGTCTGAAAAAGAAATCTTCATTGCTTTGATTATGAGGGATGTTCCCCCAGTTTATTACATACCCCGGGAATACTGACTTTGAATTGATTTCATAAATTGTATCTCCATCCGGGATAAGAACGATCCTGTTGTCAAAGAATGTAATGGACGGAGCCATTGATACTATATTCCTGGCGTCAGACTCTGAAATGTCAGCATTTTTTAATGGATGTTCAATCAGTTTAACCGGATTTCCATTGAAGTCGAAAAGTCCGGCCGAACAAACAAAGGGATTTGGAATATTGTCTTTCATAATTGAACCAATAAAAAAGAACGTGCACAGAAAAGCTGAATCGGAAAGACTCCTGAAATCAAACAAGGTTCTGGAAACAGGGAAATCCACGGTATTAACGTAATTGCCATCTGATTCAAATACCAGATAGCTGTCCATTACACTTCGGAAGATTATTATTTTATCATCATTTGCTGTTGTCGTAAAAACACTTCCCGGCAGGTACTCCTCTGGACCTCTTCCGCTATTTCCATAGGAATTAAGGAAATTCCCGGTCATGTCAAACCGTTTGACAAGGCCGTCGGAGCTACTCCTCAGATATATATAATTTTCCGATATCTGGATCTTGCCGATATCCCCGATTACCTCCTGCTTATCCTTCGAAAGAACAACATATCTGATGCTGTCGGCTATTTCACTCAGTTTGATTTCTGCAGGATTGCTGAATCCTTCATTCATATCAATTATATGCGGGTAAGGTAAGACTGCAATCTCATCTGTTCCCTGAGCTGTTTTCTTATTAGTGCAGCTTACTGCCAGCATAATAATGAAGAATACAAGGAATCTTACTCCGGGAATTTCTAAGGATTTTATTTTTTGCATAATGAGTGTCGGTAATCATTCATAAAAAGTTAGCAATAATTTATTGTATTCTCATAGTCTTAATAATAAATAATTTGCCTCTAAATTCTGTTGACCCCCCCTTTTTCTTCAGCATTTCACTTACCCCCTTTCTTCCCAATAGCTATCGGGATTCCCCCGGGGGAAATGATTCCTCCATTGAAAACTCCTGCCCTCTTTGGGGGAAATCTGGTATGTGGAAATAAAGAAATTATTATCGGGATCTTGCAGGGTTGAAAGACTTTGCCTTTCGCTCATTTTCGTTTATCGAATGTTGAAATTCTGATTCCTTCGTGGCTTGTGCATAATTGAAATTATTCAACAGAAGGCTTGGTCAACGACCAATGACTGTGGATGATTTTCCATTCGTTATTTTCTTCAAACCTGTATACTTCTGTGCAATTCTCTTTCCAGAGCGTTTCACCGGAGTATGAATGCAGGTTGTAAGTCAGGATAGCCATTGTACCGGTTTGTTGCACAACGGGATTTATGATTTCGAATTTGTCCATCTTTACCGTTCCGCGCATGCTTTCATACAACTCCTTTATCCTGTCCCAACCGTCAAGCCGCCTTTCATGCGCAGGGTCGAAATAAGTGAAGTCCTTCGAATAAAGTTCGAGATAGGGAGAGGGATTCCCGTTGTGCCATGCTTCGAGAGCAGCTGTCTCCAAAGCAATGATTGTTTCTGTAACAGTAAGCTTATCCATGATATTTAATAATTAATTGATGTTTATTCTGTTTTGGCAGGTATAATAATCATTTACTTGCTTTTACCGGACGTTGGGTAATTGTGGTCCAAAACAACCTTCTTGATAGTATTAAAGTATTCTTTCAGTGAAAATTTATCATGTGATGAGTCGTCATTTACCTGTAAAGCCAGAGCAATCTTAAATTCGGGCAGATATTGAACATATGTTATGTATCCGGGGGAGAAGCCTGTATGGCCGTACCAGGTAACCCCGTCCGTTTCGGCAATGAAACTGCCCAGTCCATACATTGCACCTTCAAACAATGTGGTTTCGTATGGTGCCGGTGTCAGCATCAGCTTCAGTGTTTCCGGTTTAAGGACACTCCCTCCGTATAACTGGCTTGCCCACAGTGTCAGGTCGGACACCGTTGAGGCAAGACCCCCGCCGGTCCACTCCGTCTGAGGATTAAAGGCATATTTGTTATCATTCAGTACCTTATGGGGAAGTTGAAATTCCCCGGTAAGATTTGTATAACCTGGAATTAATCCCGGGATTGATCTCCTGTCCGAGTGAAATGTGTGCTCCAGCTTGCAGGGACCAAGGATCGCTTCATCAAGCACCTCGTAGTAAGTGCGGCCGGTCACTGTCTCTATAATTAAACCCAGTATCAGGTAGTGTGAATCAGCATAAGCCCATCCTTCACCGGGAGGGTTCACGGGAGGCTCATCACTTATAAAAGCGAGTCTTTCTTCAACACTCCACTCTTTATCCGGATTTTCCTTTATTGCCTCCCATAGTTCCTTCTGATAAACATACTCAGGAATTCCGGCAGTATGGTTCAGAAGCATCTCAACTGTTATATCAGGTGCATTTTGGACCTTCTGAAACCAGTCCGTATCCTTTAAATATGAGACAGCTTTTGCCTTCAGATCGATGAGTCCCTGCTCGGACAGCTTAAGAATAACGGCAGCGACATATGTTTTTCCGACACTGCCTGATAACATGATATCGTCAGGTTTCATCGGGATTTTCTCCTCAACATCTGCCAGGCCTGAAGCAAGGGAAATATTTGTCCCGTCACCGAACCTGACCGAGAGAGTGGCACCCGGTACTATCTGGTTGTTTGTGAGTGAATCTAATCTGGCCTGTAATAACCTGTTCATTTCCGCTTTTGAATTAGTTTTTACCTGCTTATTACCGTTACAAGAAAACAGCAATAGGGCAAGGACTGAGGCCGGTATTAGTCCTGGCATTCTGATTTTTTGCATGATCATATCCTTTATAAGAATTCATTGTCTGTAAAAGCTGAACAATATGGCTGAGACCCTTGCATTTTCTATCAGCTCGTCAATAAACGTGGAGCTAATCCGGTAAATGTCAGTGTAGCCTTTTTGCTGGGTGATTTCTCACGCCCTGCGTGACATGTTTTTCATAGCACCATCCTTGTTGTTGTCAGTTGTGATTGTTTTAATCCCGGTCACCATATCAGATTCTGAAAGGGATTAATCTGAGTTTTTCTGCCGGGAAATGAAAAGACTGATGCTATCCTTTATTTCCTGCTCATGACCTAATATCAGATGTCCTCCGATATCAAAGGTAATGAGTTCACAATCAGGTATTCTTGCAGAAATATTCCGGGCTCCTTCAACAGGGGGAGCGGGATCATCTATTGCATGGATTACCAGGGCAGGCGGCTTAATGCTCTCAAATGCAATCCCTTGATCTATTGAGGGATTGGAAACATATGTATCAAACAGGACCCCTTTTGTCCGGTAAGATATCGGGAAGCCAGCCAGAAAAATATCATTAATCAACTCTTTCCTTTCAGGCTTCGATAATTTCTTTAAAACTGGTCCGGGAACAAACATTTGCAGCATGTTACTGCCGAAGAGCTTAATAGCGCTCCAGTAAACGAAGTCACAACCGAATACGACCTTCATGACTGGTTCCGGCGGGAGGGGTAAGGTATTTCCCGGGACAGCAGAGGAAACCAGGATCAAGCCTTTGCATCTTCCGGGATAGTCAATTGCAAAATGAATTGCCGATGTGCCTCCGGCAGAATTGCCAAACATGAATACACTGTCAATACCAAGATAGTCGAGCAGTTCTTTATATGCGATGGCCTGAAGTTTTGCGGAAGGATTGCCGGGGAAGGAGGATTTAAGGTATCCAAACCTTGAAATGTAAAGGTATCTGTATCCCTGACCGATGTACATATTGACAAGCCCGATCCCCTGATCGATCCCCCCGGTGACCCCATGTGATATCAATATTGTCGGGCCACTCCCTTCCAGAATATATTCAATATCACCTTCAGTGGATTTAAAGATTGACGATTTGATTGAATTTGTCCTGGAGGTATTGACGGTAAGAGCTTTTTTGTACCTGATCAGTATAAATATTAAACTGACGACCAGGATAATCCCAATGACCAAGAGTATTAAGGCTTTAGTTTTCATGATGCAAGGTTAAATTGATTTTGCTGTTCTGTTTTGGTTGATTGTTTTTAAGGCTGTCTGATGAGCACGACTTAGTAAGCCTGACAGGTTTTTCATAGCCCTGTCATTTGAGAAATTTTGTGAGCATTTCAGGTAGTATTGAAATCAAGGGTTACAAATAATTCGTCAGTTATCTTTTTTTGGTAATGGCGGTCATTATTACAGGATTCTGGGTCATTTCCACATTACGTAGTGCATCTGTCTTGTCTGAATTTTTTGAAGGATTTTCCCTGAACCAGTTGCTGACTTCTGATGCATTTACAAATTCAACCAGATTTCCATCAACATCCATAAATTGCGGATCGAAAGGAACAAAATCATCAATGTCATTTGGAATTCCATCTCCTTTTCTGGTTAAAGTCAATTGCTGCTCTGGTTTGTTGTACAAAGCAAAATAATCAGCAGATTCTTTCTCAACGAGAACATATATCCAGTTACTGTTCTCCAGGATAAGATTAACAAAAATAAAATTTACGTTTTTCCTCTGTTCAGGAGGCCACCATTTGTATTCATAAGGTACTGATAATTCACCCGTTTCGAATATGATATGGGGGATCAAAGACTCTGCATTCACCTTAAATACTGTATCAACCGATTTTTCCTTGAAGTATGTATCACTATTCACATGGTAGAATTCCGCATCCATCAGGTCAAGCATCGTCAGGGGACGCTTTGGAAAGACGTTTCTGTTTGGAAAAACTTTAATCTGTTCTCCTTTTTGATTGAAAGTAGCCAGCAATTTTGTTTCGGTTCCAAGTATATTCGGATAGTATCCAACCAGGACAGAGTCTTTTAAATAACTATATTTCCAGATGAATGACGGGTTTTCCATTCCTCTGACTGATGATGGCAATGGGAATTCTCCGAGAAATCTTCCGGTAAGGTCGAATACCAGCGAATTTTCATTCCATCCCAATGAATAGATTAATGAATCGGAATAGTTGTATGCTGATAAAGAGTTCTGATATTCTTCCGGACCCCTCCCGTATTTGCTGATTTCGTAAAGGAATTTCCCTGTTCTCCTGTCAAAAGCGTAACAATACTTAACACCGTATACCAGGATGTGATTTTTCAGAATCAAGGCTTTATATCCATCAGGTATCAGGCATTTTTCATTTGTTTCAAGCTGGATATATTCAAAATCATCAATGAATTGGGAACACTTAATTTCAACGGGCTTTGAGATGTTATCAGCAATCGGAATGACAAAAATATCGCCATTTTCCCTATGTTGAGATTTGCAGCTGATGAAAAGGCAAAATGATAAAAATGCCATTGGTATTAACCTGTTCATGTGCTAAGGAATTAAGTTATAGTGCGTATTTGAATAAACAGGAAACTATCAGTTTCTTATTTGTTTCTAATGCGAATTCTCCAGCTTGTCTGCTTATTTCACCGGCAGTGTTAAGAGATGTGCCTTATCGACATAATATACTTAACCAATAACGAGAAAGCGCCGATAATGAGCCCTGTGTCAAGCGTTACGCCAAGACGGAAAACGCCAAACAATCCGTAGAACAATCCATAGACAACCAGGGAGATGGTTAACGCATTGGAGCCAAAGCCGTTATAGACCAGCGCAAAACCGATTAACAGGGAAAGGGTAGGGCATGGGATCAGTCCGACAGGGGATGCATACAGATATTTGACAATTGAATCAGATTCAAGGAAATGAGGATATGAAAGGGCGAAAATAATCATCAGGATTCCAATCACCAGGAAAGCAAGTTGTGAAACTGTTACGGGTTGTGAAGAAGCTTTCAGGCCGAAAATAATTAACAGCACAGCCAGGACGGCGAAAAGAGTTCCGTTAAAAGGATTGCCGGAAAGCCAGGCCAGAACAGAAACCGATACAACCGGAAGGCAGAACAGAACCGCCATCAGTTTGTTTGACGGATTCCAGCTGAATAAAAGAGAGATTATAAGCCCATATATCGCAATATGCCACAAAGTTGCGATCAGCACGTTGTTGTTTACAATTGCCTGAAGCCCGGCAATTATTTCTTCTGATTTGATCATTGGTTATTGATTTGAGGGTTAATAAAAGCAGTAAAACTGAAGTTTAACTAAACCGATCCACCCATCTGTTCGATTACTTGTTTTTACTGTAAAGTTCGCAGGAAGATTTCAAATATTCGCAGGTGCCAGGAAAAATTGTGACAAGCCCGGTATCCGTACTTGTTAAATATACGCGTTTGTTTTCTTTGTTATATTTTTTCCGGATAGTTACCTCTACGGATGAGACATCAGTGTTATATTTTACCCCCTTTCCCGTTTCCCCCAAAGGGGAAAGGCCCTGGACGATTATCCTTACCAGGTCATCCTGAAGACTATCGATCGCTGTCGGAATTCCAAGGGGAAAAGCTTTGCAAAATGCTGCCGGCCCCTTCCCCCCTGGGGGAATCCCGAAATTTCGGGAGGGAAGGGGGTAAAGGCTGGTGAAGGGGGTATAAACAATAAAAAATAAGAGTTTTAGTCATCATTGCCGATGGTCATTATATTTTATAATGTGCCAAAATATTCGGCAGTGCGAATCATCTGGGATACAAAAGACATTTCATTATCGTACCAGGCTGCAGTTTTTATCATTTGTGTTTCATCGGAAGTTATCACCCTGGTTTGGGTTGCATCGAACAGGGAACCAAAGCTGATCCCGATGACGTCGCTTGAGACAATGGGATCCTCATTGTAGCCATAAGACTCATTAGCAGCTGATTTCATTGTTTCATTAATTTCTTCGGCACTGACCTTCTTCTTCAGAACCGTGAAAAGTTCTACAACAGAGCCCGACTGGACGGGTATCCGCTGTGAAGAACCATCCAGTTTTCCGTTTAATTCAGGAATTACCAGTCCGATGGCTTTAGCTGCTCCTGTTGTGTATGGAACAATATTGGCGGCAGCTGCCCGTGATTTACGGTAATTCACTTTAGGATCGGGTGTATCCATCAATGGCTGAGAGTTGGTATAAGCGTGGATGGTAGTCATCTGTCCTGTAATGATTCCAAAATTATCGTTAAGTACCTTAGCCATTGGCGCAAGGCAATTGGTGGTGCATGAAGCGCAGCTTATAAGCACATCATTGCTTTGCAGGACGTCGTGATTTACATTGTATACTATTGTTTTTACATCCTTGTCCGATGGCGCTGAGATAATCACTTTCCTTGCACCGGCGGCAAAATGGGAGGAAGCTTTTTCCTTCGATTCGAAAATCCCGGTACATTCCAGTACAAGATCAATCTCATGCTTTGACCAGGGCAGATTCTGCGGGGTCCGTTCTGCATATACTGCAATTGACTTATTATCGACAATCAGTTCATTTTCCGTATGGCTCACATCAGCTTTGAAAGTACCCTGGGTGGAATCATACTTAAGCAAATAGGCGAGCATAGAAGGTGCACTTAAGTCGTTAATGGCAACGACTTCCAGTTTCTTGCTTTTCATCAACTCCCGGAGGGCCAGACGACCTATTCGTCCGAACCCGTTAATGGCAACTTTTATCATAATACTGTCTTTTAGAAATTTAAATTATTCACATATATGCTAGTCGCTGCCTGCTATACTTCACTATACTGTTTCGGGACTAAAGTCCCGGCAGCAGGGAGGGGGGCTTTCTTAACCGTCAGCTGAAGCTGACGGTAACGGTAAGAACGTCAGGCTATTACACTTAACGGAAATTTGATCTGGCACTCATATAATTTTACCGTTGGCTTCAGACAAACGGCAGAGGACACCCCACACCTTCCGGGGGCTTAAGCCCCTTTTGGTCTTTCCCTTGGGGCTAAAGCCCCGGCAGCAGGGAGGGGGACTTTCTTAACCGTCAGCTGAAGCTGACGGTAACAATAAGAACGTCAGATTATTACACTTAACTGAAATTAGATCTGGCACTCTAATAATTTTACCGTTGGCTTCAGACAAACGGCAGGGGATATCCCACACCTTCCGGGGGCTTAAGCCCCCTTTTACCCAATTATCCCGATTATCAGTCCTATTAAAGGCACGCTATTGAAAGCCATGTGGGCAATAATTCCAATCCAGGTGTTTTTTCGTTTATAGATTACATAGGAAAGGGCCAGACATGATGGAATAAGAACTAAAAGATTCCATTTCCAGAAAATATGAAACAATCCCCA
>JAVEXG010000051.1:0-20965 GCA_034004115.1 Bacteroidales bacterium
GTCCTGTTGTCATAAGATCCGTCGCCGAACAGGAGAAGGTATTGTAGTTTGCGTTCCCCGTTTTTCTGCCTCTGGTATTTCATTCTCAGAAAGTTACGGATTGCAACGATATCAGGTGTGCCTCCCGAGAACTCATTATAGATCTGTTGAGGGGTAATCACAAGGGACTCAAGTCCGCTGCTGGTTCTGTGCAGTTCTGCGAGGCGAACGGCATAGGGATAGAACAAAGGGTGCACGACAATAACCATATCGGCAGCATTTGAACTGTGAAGATCCTGGTTGGGAACAGGACTTGCGTCAATGTCGGCGATTTTTGCATAAGTCGGGCTGAAGGCTATGAATGTTTTCAGCGAATCGGTTTCACTTCTGAATCTGATTTTACCTCCGCTGACGGTCAGGGTTTGTTCCCTGGGATTGAACGGGTCGCTGACATCCCAGACAATAACGTTTTCAGCCTCGCCGGATATCGCAAATTCCGTGACCATGCCTTCATTTACCGACCGGGAGTCAATGAATGCAGAATACCGGCCGTCAAATTTATTCTGTTTTCGGGCGTGCAATATTACATTATCAAGCCATCCTCTTGCAGAAATTTCACCGTTGTTTGAATATGAAACTCTGAATGCAGGTTCTGAAGATTGCGGGAATACCTCGCCTGTCAGTTCTGCAGTCCGGGCCCAGATACCGGTTGTCGACGAAGGATTAATGCCTTCAACCTGAACCGATGAAAGTGTTGATTTTGAATCGCTGAAACTGAACCGGGTTGAAACTGATGCTCTTGCCAGCACCATTATTTTGTATTTAATTTTTTCTGTTGTAATGACATCCCTGAATCCCGGATTAACCTCAATATCCCTTCCGCTCCCGGCATTCTGATACCATTCCCTTCCGGAATGAAGGATGTTATCAGAATCGATTTCATGGATAAAAAGATCATCTGACGTTTCTGTTATCTGATCTGGCACATTAACAGGCACTTCCGATCGGGTTACCTTTCTGCCCGGGGTCTGTCCGGATGTAAGGAAATAAAATGCCGTATCGGAATAGTTGTGTTTTTTATGATTGAATTCTCCGGTTGAATAGTCGTAGATCCATCTGGCTGTACCTAAGCCGAAGAAAAGGAGGTAATCACCTTCATTGAAGATCCCGTCGGTACCTGTATTTGTAAAAATGGCGATTTCTTTCAGGTCGTCAGGCTGAGAGCCATCGTTGTAGTAGGAGAGTTGGCCGGTATTGTTGCCGAATATCCTTGGATTTGAGGGATTTTCGAGACCCAGTGCCTTCAGGGTTGAATAATCAACTCTGTAGATATTGTCTCCGGTTACTGAAATCCTGTACCATTTTCCGGACGAAAGAACAGATGAAGAGGAGTAATCCTGAGAGATTCCGGGGAGTGTCAGGATAAAAAATATAGTGGAAAGGCACTCTATTTTTAAATGTTTTCTCATTATGAGTGACAAAGATAGAAATGTAGTTAAGGTTTTTGGTTTATTTTGCAGGTTGAAAATTATTTTAAAGAAATTATTAGCCACTCATTCCGTTAGTAAGGAACTTAACAACTGATGCGAAACTCAACCCGGATAATAATGCTTGTCTTTTTCGCTTTTTGTGAAGCGGTCAGCGGCCAGGAGACCTGCTACGGGCCGGGTTACCAGACCATTGTAATGAATAATCCGGCATTTGCAGGGAGTGAGTATGATGGTACCATGAGACTTTCGTATATGAATTTCTACCCGGGCAACAATTATAACTTTCATTCTTTTTTCATCTCCTATGATTCTTACTTTGAGCAGCTTCACGGAGGTACCGGCGCTTATATCGCCAGCGATCATATAGGCGGTATTATGAATGATCTGAGGGGAGGACTGTCATATTCTTATTTTCTTCAGGCCGGAAGGGAACTGTTTATTAATGGCGGACTTTCCGCCGGCTTCTTCCACCGGGGATTCAATTTCAATGATGCTGTTTTCCCTGACGAGATTGATGCAATGGGTGGCATTACTATGCCGACTGCCGATCTTCAGGGAAGGCAAAACAGCACGGTTTTTGATGTTGGAACCGGATTCATGTTCATTTACAGAAATATTTCAGGAGGTCTGGCAATTACTCATCTGTCGGGATCTGATCCTGGTGGCAGCGGATCGCCGGAGCAACGGCTCGGAAGGAAGCTTTTTGTGCATTTATCTGCCGATCTGGGTATGAAAAGATGGAGCGGAGTGAGACTGATTCCGGCAGGAAGTTTCGAATTGCAGGGCGATTATCATTCAGTGGCGGCTGGTGCGGTAGTGGAAAGTAATAATCTGTCGGTCAGCGGAATGATGATCATGGAAAACTCTGCCGGCCTCGATTGTCAGGCAGGTTTCTCTTTAAGGCTTGAACGTATGTCTCTTTTTTACAGCTACAGGTTCAATATTTCATCCGAAAGCAGGGTAACGCCTTTCTCGCTGATGCATCAGACTGGCTTGAATTTCCGTTTCAATAATGTTGAAAAAAGAATTAAAGGGAGAACAATAAATGCACCTGATATGTAGTTATATTGGTGTCCTAAAAAAAATATTTTACAGGAAACGTATTTTTGAAAATCATAAATGCATTAAAATTAAGGAGTTATGTCTAGATTCAGAATCTTGTCGGTCATACTAATTTCGGCTCTGATTCTCTTTTCGTGCAAGGGGGGCAAAAGAGGCGATTCGAATGTATCACAAACCACGGGGTGGAGTTACAATGATCCTGACAATGGAGGATTTGAGGTTGCCATCGGCGCTGAGCAAAAAACCGGACCGGGACTTGTGCTTATTGAAGGTGGACGCTTCACCATGGGGCGCATTGAGCAGGATGTGATGTTTGACTGGAACAATAGTCCCAGGACAGTCACGGTATCTTCATTTTACATGGATGAGACGGAGGTTAGGAACATTGATTACCGTGAATATCTGTTCTGGCTGAAGAGGGTTTACAAGGATTATCCTGAAGTATTCAGGAGAGCATTGCCCGATACTCTGGTATGGAGAAGTCCGATGGGTTTCAACGATCCTTATGTTCAATATTACTTCCGGCATCCTGCCTACAACAACTATCCTGTTGTAGGAGTAAGCTGGGTTAAGGCAAATGATTACTGTTTATGGAGAACGGACAGGGTCAACGAGCAGCTTCTTATAGATGAAGGGGAACTCAATCCTGATCCGAATCAGCTCAACGAAAAGAATTTCAATACTGAGGCTTATCTTGCAGGTCAGTATGAAGGTGTTGTCAACAGGCTGAGGGAAAGCCTTAATCCAAACCAGACTGAAAGGCGTACCAATTTTGAGGATGGTCTGCTGCTTCCTGCCTACAGGCTTCCGACCGAAGCCGAGTGGGAATTTGCTGCCTATGCACTCAGGGGCAATACCTATGAGGAACGAATTTATGAAAGAAGGATTTACCCATGGGATGGTCATAATGTAAGGAATGCCGCTAAAAAATCACGCGGTGAGATGATGGCAAACTTTGTCCGCGGAAGGGGGGACCTCATGGGAGTAGCCGGAAGCCTTAACGATAATGGTAGTATCACTACAGATGTAAAATCATACTGGCCTAACGATTATGGTCTTTACTGTATGGCTGGCAACGTCAATGAATGGGTTCAGGATGTTTACCGTCCGATGACCTCACAGGATGTTGACGGATTCAATCCTTACAGGGGTAACGTCTTCACCGACCTGAGGAGAGATGCAAACGGACAGGTGGTAGGCAAGGACAGACTCGGAAGGCTTTACGTGGATACCGTAAGGGATGCTGATGTTGCAAACCGGTATAACTACCAGAGGGGCGATTACAGGAATTACAGGGATGGAGATCTGTCATCCTCGATTGTGAGCGGCTCCGACTGGACCGTTGAAGACAACAAGCAAGGATCTTCAAGAATGTATATTCAGGAGGAAAAGGAATACTACACTCTTATAAATGATAACGCCAGAGTATACAAGGGCGGTTCATGGAGAGACAGGGCCTACTGGCTGAATCCTTCCACACGCAGGTTCCTTGATCAGGAGAGCAGCCGTGATGACATCGGTTTCAGATGTGCAATGATAAGAGTAGGAAGCCCGTCAGGATTATAGGGTAATAAAATAATTTTATATAAATTGCCTCATTATAAAAACATAATGAGGCAATTTTTTTACTATGTACACAGAACATCTATACAGGATATTCCGGGAGGAATCTTCGGGAGTGTCAACAGATACCCGCACCTTAAAGAAAGGCCAGTTGTTTTTTGCGCTCTGGGGTCAGAATTATAACGGGAACGAATATGCTTCCGAAGCCCTTGACAAGGGAGCGTCGTATGCCGTTATCGATGATCCGGTTTACGAGACTGACAGGACCATCCTTGTGGATGATTGTCTTATGGAGCTTCATGGCCTTGCCCAGCATTACAGGAAAATGATAAAGGTTCCTGTTCTGGCTATTACCGGGTCCAATGGAAAAACGACCACCAAGGAGCTTATTGCTGCAATAATGTCGAAGAAGTTCAGGGTTCATTACACAAAGGGAAACTTCAATAACGAAATCGGATTGCCTCTTACGATACTTTCAGCTCCTCCCGATGTGGAAATGATGATCCTGGAGATGGGAGCAAATCACCTGGGTGAGATTCGCACCTTATGCAATGTTGCCCGGCCCGATTATGGGATAATTACTAATATAGGTGCAGCCCACATTGAGGGTTTCGGATCCTTCGAAGGAATCCTGAAAGCAAAGACCGAGCTTTACGAACATCTCAGAAAGGTGAACGGCATAGCCATCTACGATGATAATAATCCCCATCTGACCAAAAAGATATACAAGCTCGTAAGCAAAGGAATTCCGTACTCCCATCCTACAGGAGTTGAACTTTCGGTTGAAGCCCTGCCCTCTGAGATGAACCTGGCAGTAAGGATCAGATATCAGCACAGGGTGGTTGATATTCAGACAGCTCTCTTCGGCGACTATAACCTCGATAATGTAAGGGCAGCAGTCGCTACCGGGCTTTTCCTGGGTGTGGGGATGGAAGATATCGCCGAAGCCGTAAGCAAATATCAGCCGGGTAATAACCGGTCGCAGGTGAAAACCACTGACAATAATACTCTGATTTGTGACTCTTACAATGCAAATCCAACCAGCATGAGAGCCGCAATCAAATCATTCGCGGAGCTGAAGGCAGTCCGGAAAGTGCTCATTCTGGGTGACATGCTTGAGCTGGGGGAAAAGAGTGATGAGGAACACCGGAAACTCATTGAGGAGCTCAAGCTTATGAAATATGAGAAAATATTCCTTGTTGGATCTGAATTCAAAAAGGCTTCTGGTGATTCAGTATTCTCATTATTCAATGATGTTGGGGAGCTCAGGGAGCATTTAAAAAGTGAACCGGTAAGCGGAAGTCTTATTCTGATCAAGGGATCAAGGGGAATGACCCTTGAAAAGGTATACGATCTGCTCTAGGATGATCAGTCAGTGCCGGTAAGAGCGGGTTTGCCAAAGCTGACTTTAACAAGAAGGACTTCAGATCTGCTTCCTATCCTGACGCGTGGGCCCCACAGCCCGAAGCCTGATGAAACGATGAAGTGGGTGTTGCCTTTTTTCCTGTGGCCATAGCTGACTTCATAAAGTTTGGAAGTAATAAGGTTAAGAGGCCACATCTGGCCATTATGTGTATGGCCTGAGAGCTGCAGATCAACTCCGCTGTTCACGGTTTCATCCAGATGGTAAGGCTGATGATCGAGCAGGATGAGAGGCCTGGAGCGGTCAGCATCAGCCAGAAGTCTGGTTAACGGCATCCGGTCCTGTCCAAAGTATCTCCTTGAATCTCTGTCAAGACGTCCGGCAATTTGAATTCCGCCGTCGAGTGTAACCACTTCGTCCTTTAAAACCCGTATTCCCTTGCTCTCAATATAGGGTATGGTCCTGTCGCCACCCCCAATGAATTCGTGGTTTCCTGTAATCGCATACATTCCTCCACTGCAATGGGGACAGGTAAAGTACTTAAGGAGATCGCCCCTTAGGACAGGGCCTATCTCGCCATCCACAATATCACCAAGAAGCAACACAACATCCGGTTCGGTCTTTTTCAATATCTCCGAAAGCTTTTTCATGCTCCTCTTCCTGATTATGCTTCCAAGATGAATGTCGGAAACAGCTGCAATCCTTAGTTCCTTAACATCTCCGGCGGATTTGTCGATAACTATGTTGTATTCTGTAACCTTCGGTCTTAGTGCATTTACAAATCCGCCTGCAATAAGAAGGAAGCTGATAGCAAGGGTACCCGTATATGCCCATTTTTTGAATGTCATGATATTGCTTCCATTAAGAATTCCGGCCAGACGCAGCAGAATGGAAATTATATCTGAAAGGAAAAGAAACAGAAAACCATAAAGCATGAAGGCCAGCCAGAAGCCTCCGAGAATATTCAGGATGTCGGAAAAAACTGTTGAATGCCGCGATTCAAGTATTTTGCCGACGATGAAGAAAGAAGAAATCAACAGAAAGACTGAGAAGTAAGCCAGCTTGTTTTTCTGGAATGTCTGAATGGCCCCGTATCCCTTAAAGTAGATGTAGATGTTTGCAAGTGAGTATATTGCAAAAACTACTGTGAAAAAAATAACAAACTGGTAAGTTTTCATTCAATTGTGTTTTAGATCCCGAGGCTGGAGTAAATCCTTTGACCTCTCAGATAAAACCTCGAAACAATACTAATGTTCAAAAGGCAGTTCCCGCTTTCCGGCAGAGTCAGGCTTTTGACTGTTTCCCTTTTGGTCCGGAGTGAATCGATGCTTTTATCGAAGTCCTTATGAGCCTTCCTTACTGCAATGAGACTTTCAGGGCGGCCTTTCAGCAGGAACATAATTGCGGCGATACCGTCAAGAATTTTTCTAAGTAAAATGATCTTTTTTAGTTTGGATTCGGGCAGATTTTTGTAAAGCAGGAACAGATTATTCCTGAAGTTCAGGTAGGTCTTTCTCTCTGTATCATAGGGAAGTGTTCCCCCTCCGGTATGGTAAATAACCGATTCAGGGATGCAGGCAACGCGGTACCCTGCCAGATGGAACCTCCAGCAGAGGTCGACTTCCTCCATGTGGGCAAAGAAATCATCGTCAAATCCCCCGCATTTTTTCCATGCATCGGATCTCACAATCATGCATGCTCCTGATGCCCAGAAGATATCAGCTGTAATGTCATATTGACCTTCATCCTTTTCGACATTCTCAAAAATGCGGCCTCTGCAGAAGGTATATCCGAATTTGTCAATATACCCCCCGGCAGCACCTGCGTATTCAAAATAATCTTTGTTGGTGTACGATTTTATTTTAGGCTGGCAGGCTGCAACATCAGGATTGTTATCCATATAATCGGTCAGCGGCCTTAACCAGCCTTCGGTGACCTCGGCATCTGAATTTAAAAGAACGAAATATTTTGCGGTGATACGTGACAGGGCAAGATTATAGCCGCCTGCAAATCCATGGTTTGTATCAAGCTGGATTAAACCAGTTGGTCCCATTTTTTGTGCAGCCCATTCCATTGAGCCGTCGGTCGATCCGTTATCGGCCAGATATACCATGGTGTCATTGCTGCCGGAGAATCTCAACGTTGTTTCCAGAAATTTCTTAAGCCAGTCAATGCCGTTCCAGTTCAGTATAACAACAGCAGTTTTAATCATTGGCAGTTTCTTTTTTGTATTTCCACCTCCTGTGTGTCCATAGCCAGTATTCAGGCCTGGCTGTTATCACTTTCTCAAGTCTCTTAACGTGAGTATCGGTGATCAGGTATTTGGGAAGTCCTGAGGTCGTCTCGAACAGAATATCGTAAGTCATTTCGTAATAACCTCGCCGTATCTTAATGACGTCTATAAACACAACTGCCATGTTGTATTTTGACGCGATTTTTTCAAGACCAAGGAAAACTGGTGTCTCCTGGTTCAGGAACCTGGTGTAGTATTCGATCAAAGTAGGGGCGGGGGTCTGATCTGACATGAATCCGTACAATCCCCTGATCCCTTTTTTTCTGTTTTCGACAATTTTTCTGACAATCATCTGCATCGGAGCCAGATCTGCATTGTTTCTCGTTCTCTGATCGTTAAGGAATTTGTTTACAATAAGATTTTTCAGAGGTTTATAAACGCCGACGCATTTGTATTCAGTGTACAGGGAAGTGCATGCAGACAGCCACTCCCAGTTGTTGTAATGGCTGTACACCATTGCTATGTCCTTCCCCGATTCATAAAGGTTTCTGAGCAGTTCTGGGTTGGTTAATCTGACTCTCTTCATCAATTGCTTATTACTCATCCCTGGTAATTTGAGAGTCTCTATGAAGAGATCCGCCAGATGCCTGTAAAATCCCCTTTCAATCTTTTTGATTTCTTCAGGAGATTTGCCGGGAAAAGAATTAAGCAGGTTTTCCCTGACTACCTGTCTCCTGTAGGATGGGAAGTGATAAAGAAAAAGGAACAGGACATCAGAAAAAATGTAAAGAACGCCAAGTGGCAGAAGGTTTATTATCCGGATGATACCGTAAAAGATATAGTATCCTGCCCTCCACATCGCTTAATTGGTTTTATTACTCATGAACGACCGGACTATCTCCAGCATTTCATTGTAGATAAATGCATTTGTTGCCAGAGTCTCACTTCCGTCAAGATCGGTCATTTTTCCGGAAAAATCACTGAATCTGCCTCCGGCCTCTCTGAGTATCAGCATGCCGGCAGCAATATCCCATATTTTAAGATCGTACTCATAGAAGAGGTCATACCGTCCGCAAGCCACATATGCAATATCGATGGCAGCTGATCCCATCCGCCTAATACCATGGGTGTTCCGTACAAGGTGTTTCAGGAGGTCCATGTAAGGGTCGAGCCTGTCAAAAAGGTTGTAGGGGAATCCGGTTGCCACCAGGGACCCTGATAAATGCTGAACAGGTGATACATTGATTCTTTTCCCGTTTAGCCAGGCACCCCCGCCCTTCCATGCGGTGAAGGTCTCATTCCACCCTGGTTCGTGAACCACTCCGGCTATCACTTCATCGTCTTCCATAAGCCCGATACTGACCGCAAAGGGATGGACGCCATGCAGGAAGTTGGTTGTCCCGTCGAGGGGATCTATTATCCAGTTGAATTTCTTCCCCTTTTTAACCGAAGTTCCTTCCTCAGCTACGAATCCTGCTTCAGGAATCAGAGAAGCCAGTTTCTCAATCAGCATTTTTTCAGAACCTTTGTCCACATAGCTTACAAAGTTGTTCAACCCCTTGATTTCGGTATTTCTTACGTCAAAGGTTGCCGATTCCTTCATTATGAATTCCCCTGCCTGCCGGGCGGCAATTTCTATTTCAGCACATAAGGCTTTCAAATCTTTCATGTTTCAGTCGATTAATTCAGATGTCATTCTTCCTGATCCGGAGATGCCTGTCAGTCTGACTCTCCTTATAGTTCCTGCAAGGCCCGGATCCCATGGAAGTTCGGTTCTCAGGTAATTCTCCGTGAATCCTGATATCATGCCGTTGCTTCGGGTGTGTTCAAAAAGCACTTCAGCTGTTGCTCCTGTGTTTATTGAGCTGAATTCAGCATGTTTTCCATCAGAGAGGCTTATCAGCTTCCGGCTTCTCTCTTCCCTGGTTTTAAAAGGCACTTTCCCGGGCATCTTTTGAGCCGGTGTGCCGGGACGTTCCGAAAAGTTGAAAACATGAAGATAGGACAGAGGCATGGTTTCAAGAAAACTGTATGTATCCGCGAAATCGTCATCCGATTCACCCGGAAATCCAACAATGACATCCGCTCCTATGCCTGCGAGGGGCATCTGCTTCCGGATTGCAGTTACCCTGTTTTCAAACTGTTCGCGTCTGTATCTTCTTCTCATAAGTCCCAACACCTTATCCGAGCCGCTCTGGAGAGGGATGTGGAAATGAGGAAGAATTCCGGGAGAAAGGGCGGCAAGCTCAATTATTTCATCCGTAAGCAGATTCGGCTCTATTGATGAAATCCTGTATCTTTCAATTCCTTCTACAGCAGTCAGTTCCCTTAACAGATCAGCAAAGCTCTCTCCTGTAGTTTTTCCGAAATCGCCGATATTAACACCGGTCAGCACAATCTCTTTAACCCCCTCCCGGGCTATTAATGCAGCTTCCTTAACAATTGAAGCAATGTCCTGGTTTCTGCTTTTACCCCTGGCAAGCGGTATCGTGCAGTAGGAGCATTTGTAGTCACAACCGTCCTGCACTTTCAGAAACGATCTGGTTCTGTCGCCGGCAGAGAAGGAAGGGGAAAAATTATCCTTATCCGAAAGCTCACAGGAGTGGATTTCGGGGAGTTCCCTTTTCCGGGGGTTGCTCAGGAAAGTTGCAAGATTGTATTTTTCATTCGTACCCAATACGATATCAACCCCGGGTATTGATGAAATTTCATCCGGATTAAGCTGAGCGTAGCATCCCACAACTGCAATCACTGCATCGGGTGACAGATGGTTGAATTTTTTAATTGCCTGTCTGCATTTCCTGTCTGCGATATCTGTAACCGAGCAGGTGTTGATGACGTAGATGTCGGCCTTTGCACCGGGTTTAACCACCTCATACTGGTCTTCCGGAAACGACCGCGCTATGGTTGATGTTTCCGAGAAATTCAGTTTACATCCGAGTGTATAGAATGAAACCTTTTTCCGGGTTTTTTCCATCTTCAGAGGATACGGTTTGAATACGGCAGGCTGACAATTCCTGACAGCCTGTGTATTAATAATTATTTTCTGCTTCTGCTTTTTATCTGAGGTAGTCTGGTAAGGTAGACGTTCCTGAATTCAACGTCCTTTCCCTCGCTCTGAAGGCAGATATGACCCTTGGAGTCAGAGATACCTGTAGCCTTGTTCTGAAGTGTTCCGTTAACACTGACCTCTATTGTATTTGCTTTGCAGGTGACTTCCATTGTATTCCATTCACCGGCTGGTTTCTCCGAAGATGCAGCCATTTTGGCTACCACCCGCGAGTTATTCTTCATTTCATTCATTTTTGCCCCATTCATGCAGACAAAGTCTCCGGCACTGCCTGCTTTTAACTGACATTCAAAGCATTTAAGCCAGATGGTGTCGGGAGTCTGTGCGTGAATAAAGACTCCGCTGTTTGATAATTCGCCGGGATAACGCCATTCAACATGAAGCTGGTAATCAGAATATACATCTTTGGTTCTCATATATCCGAAAGGGTCACCTTTTATATGAATAACACCATTTTGGACAGTAAAAACAGAAGCAGGGTCAACTGCAGGATCCTTGAGGAATAATACCCAGTTTGAGAGATCCTTGCCGTTAAAAAGCTTGATCTCTGCACTTTTCTTGTTTTTTACTGATTTGGATGCTCTGTCGTTTTTCCGCGATCTCTGGCCCGCAGCGTCAAAAGAGGTTCCTGTAATGATTATCAGGATAAAAAGGAGGAGTGTGGATAATTTGTTTTTCATGTTATTGTTGATTGATTATTTTATCTGATACGGCTTTAACTTTTGTAATTTATAACAATTTGCTGGCAAGCTCAGCCAGCGGACTGCGTTCACCTTTTACGAGGTTCACATGTGCAAAAAC
This sequence comes from Bacteroidales bacterium, assembly GCA_034004115.1. Classification (GTDB taxonomy): domain Bacteria; phylum Bacteroidota; class Bacteroidia; order Bacteroidales; family VadinHA17; genus LD21. The sequence goes on from JAVEXG010000051.1 coordinate 11,562, forward strand.
GTCCTGGTCCTTCATCTTGTCCGACAGATAGCTTAACCCGTTCGAAGCTGTGTCGAGATAGGGAGAGTCGATCTGTTCAATATCTCCGGTAAAGACCATTTTTGTTCCTTCGCCTGCCCTTGTTATTATTGTCTTGATTTCATGAGGAGTAAGGTTCTGTGCTTCATCCACAATGAAGAAGATGCTCGACAGGCTTCTGCCCCTGATATAGGCAAGAGGGGTTATTACCAGTTTCTCTTCCTTCATCATATCGTTTATCCTCAGGAATTCAGGACTCTGATGGCTGAATTTATGCTTGATAACCGTAAGGTTGTCATATAAGGGCGTCATATAGGGATCCATCTTTTCCTTAACATCGCCCGGCAGGAATCCGAGGTCCCTGTTTGCAAGGGGAACGATGGGCCGGGCAAGGAATATCTGCTTGTATCTCTTGTGCTGCTGAAGAGCAGCTGCCAGTGCAAGAAGGGTTTTACCTGTTCCGGCTTTGCCCGTTAGTGAAACCAGATGAACGTCAGGGTTCGAAAGGGCATCGATTGCAAAAGTCTGTTCTGCATTACGCGGATCTATGCCATAAGTGGTCTGTTTGATGACCCTGTTCAGCAGCCTGGTGACAGGATTGTAATGCGCAAGGGCGCTCGCCCCGCTGTTTTTCATGATAAAGAACTGGTGCCCCTTAAGATCAGATTCAATATTGAATTCATCAGCGCTTACACCTTCAGGAACTTCATAAAGTTTGCTTATCAGTTTGTGGTCTGTCCCTTCAAGAACCTTGATGCCCTTGTAAAGATCATCGATGTTGGCAACCTTATCATTCTGGTAATCCTGAGCCATAATCCCAAGAGATTTGGCCTTCATCCTGAGGTTGATATCCTTTGAGATCAGAACGACAGTCTTGTCTTTGTTCGAGGTGCAGACGTAATCTGCTATTGCAAGGATCCTGTGGTCAGGTGTTCTTTCAGCGAATGACTGGCTGACTTTTTCTGAGAAATCGCGACCGGTTTCTATATGAAGATTTCCAAGACTTTCGCCCAGCGGAATATTGGCTGTAAGGAGCATATCTCCTGAAAGTTTGTCAAGTTCACGGGTGAATTCCCTGGCATGGAAATTAATGATGTCGTTGCCCTTTTTGAATTTGTCCAGTTCCTCAAGTACAACGATCGGAATAATTACATCGTTCTCTTCAAAGTTGTAAATGCATTTATAATCGTGCAAAAGTACGTTTGTGTCAATGATAAAAAGTTTTTTATTGTGTTTTTTCGTCATGGTAAATAATTTGTAATCAATACACTGTAAGCATTATGCCGCTATGTTGCCAGTTTGCAAAAATAACTAAAATAAAGATTAGATTGGTGCATATGTTGAAACTATGTTAATTTGTATGGTTCCTGCCGTACCGTTTTGCGGTATCGACTTATCAGTAACAATATGGATTACAATCAGACACTTGAATTCATGTACAGCCAGCTTCCGGCTTACCACAGGATCGGGAAGGCAGCCTACAAGAATGACCTTGAGAACTCGCTCGCACTGGATGAATATTATGGCCATCCCCATTTAAAGTATAAATGCATTCATGTTGCTGGCACTAACGGCAAGGGATCGGTTTCCCATATGTTGGCTTCTGTTTTGCAGGAAGCCGGATACAAGACAGGACTTTATACCTCGCCTCATCTCAGGGATTTCAGGGAAAGGATAAGGATTAACGGAAGGATGATTCCAAAAGGGGAGGTTACTCGTTTCATGAGAAAGCATAAGATCGTTATTGCTTCACTGCAACCCTCGTTTTTTGAGATGACGGTTGCCCTGGCTTTCGATTATTTTGCACGTGCCGGAGTCGATATTGCAGTTATTGAAGTTGGGCTTGGGGGAAGGCTTGATTCGACGAATATTATCAGACCGCAGCTTTCGGTTATTACTAACATTGGTCATGACCACGCCGACCTGCTGGGAGACACACTCCTGAAAATTGCAGGGGAGAAGGCAGGCATAATCAAACCCGGAGTGCCTGTTGTTGTAAGTGAGACTCAGGATGAAATCAGCAAAGTTTTCACTGCAACGGCCCGACAAAAAAAATCTGATATCCGGTTTGCTGATCAGGAGTTTGAGTGCAGGCCTGATGATCTGAATTACAGTACCGGCAGGCGAAAATATTCCGTTCTCGAGAAATCAACCGGACGCAGCTTCACCGGAGAAATAAGTCTTGGAGGGGATTATCAGGCTAAGAACATTCAGGCTGTATTTCAGTCCATCCGGGTGCTGCAGGATACAATCCCCTGCAGCGACAAGGATCTAATAAACGGGATAAGACGGACAGTCGGAAATACAGGACTGATGGGCCGTTGGCATATCGTTGGCAGGAAACCTCTTGTGGTTTGCGATACCGGACACAACCTGGAAGGTCTCAGCTATGTATTGTCTCAGCTGAAAAGCACCGGAGGTGAGAAGCTGCATATCGTAATCGGATTTGTAAATGACAAGGACCGGAGGTCTGTTCTGCCGCTCTTTCCGTCAGAGGCGGACTATTATTTTACACGGGCCTCGGTGCCGAGAGCGCTTGACGAACAGGTACTGATGGCTGAGGCACTGCGATGGAACCTTAAGGGTAATGCATATCCTGATGTGGAATCAGCTGTCAGGTCAGCCCTGGATGCTGCTTCGGAAAATGATGTTGTATTCATCGGGGGAAGTACTTTTATTGTTGCTGATGCATTAAAAAATTGTAAATTTGATAAGTAAAATCGGCTGATAATGAAAAGATTATTACTATACCTGCTGTTTATTTCAATTGCCGGTTCCTTGCCTGGCCAGACGGAAAGGAAAATTGTGATACTTCATACAAACGACCTTCATTCCCGTCTGAATGGTTTCACCCCTGAGGCTGAATATACGCCTTCAGTGACCGGCGATGACAAAACCAGGGGAGGCTTTGCAAGAATTGCAGCTATTCTCAGGAGTGAGAGGGAAAGTAATTCAGGAACGACTCTGACTGTTGATGCCGGAGACTTCCTGATGGGAACATTATTTCATTCAGTTGAAATAAAAACAGGCTTCCAGTTGAGACTGATGAAACAAATGGGGTATGATGTGGTAGGCCTTGGCAACCATGAATTTGACTTTGGACCCGTAAAGATTGCAGGAATCATCAACACATCATTGAGCAGGGGAGATATTCCGCCTCTGCTTTTGAGCAATGCAGTAATGAGTCCTGAAGATAACGGGGATGATGAGCTTGAGAAACTGTATGATTCGGAAACCATTCACAGAAAACTTGTTCTGACCAGGGACGGACTGAAGATTGGCTTCTTCTCGCTTTTGGGGAAGGATGCGGTTGATGTGGCCCCGCTGGCCTTTCCGGTAACCTTTGAAAAGCAGACTCCTTTTGCCAGGAGGATGGTCAGGGAACTCGAAAGGGAAGGATGCGACCTTATTATTTGTGTTTCTCATTCCGGGCTGTCAAAGGATAAGAAGGGAAGGTGGACAGGGGAAGACGTGAGGCTTGCAAAAAAGGTAAGGGGGATTGATGTGATAATCAGCGGACATAGTCACTCCAGGCTTACAGAGCCTTTAATTGTTAAAGGAGTTCCCGTGATTCAAACCGGTGAATACGGTCAGAATGTAGGAAGGCTTGAGCTTGCATGGAAAAATGGTAAGGTGAGCGTGACTGATTACAGGCTCATCCCGGTTGATGACAGGATTGCAGGAGAAAGTGATGTTATTGAAGCCATAGAGGCTCAGCAGTCGCTTGTAACTCAGGAGATACTGACTCCCCTGGGAATAAATTACTCCGATAAGGTGGCTGAAACGGAATTTTTGGTTGAATGCAACGAACAGGGCGATTTCCGGTCGAGCAATCTCGGGCCCATGATTGCCGATGCAATTCACAGCTATATCAACCACCATTCATCAGGTGGTTGCGACATTTCAATGGTTGCAGTGGGGGTGATAAGGGACAGGATGGTGCCAGGCATAATGACGGCCCCTGACGTTTTCAGGATCATGTCGCTCGGATCGGGTGACGATGAGATTCCGGGATATCCCCTGTCGAGGCTGTACGTCACAGGAAGGGAACTGAAGAACATTCTGGAAATCCTTATGATAGCACATAAATCATCTCCCTCAAATCACTGTTTTTACTCCGGTTTAAAAGTTAAGCACGATCCTGATCGCGGATTACTGAGAAGGATAAACAGCATAGAGATTATTGGCCCCGATGGCGGATCAAGGGCTGTAAGTTTTTCAAAGGATGATAATACCCTTTACTCCATTGCTGCCAATTCTTATATGCTCGAGTTTATCGGAATAATAAAGAATATGAGCCTTGGGCTGATCAAAGTGGTTCCGAAGGATGAATCGGGTAATCCGTTGACAGACATGAAGAATGCAGTGATTGACACCGACAAGGAGCAGCAGGGGGTACAGGAGGGAAAGGAATGGCTGGCTCTTCTGGAATACATCAGATCAATGAAGGACGGTGATAATGACGGAGTCCCTGAAATCGACAGTAAATATTCTGTATCCGTTAAGACATTCTTTGAAGAGAAGCGGTAAGCCTGATGACCCCTTGGGCTCATCAGCATTCTACCACTTGCTGAAGGGATTATCCACTACTATCCGGTTTCTCCGGTTGGCGATGTTGTATCCGATCTCATAAATTGTCCGGGTTACAAGTTCCATCTTTTCAAAATCTATTTTGTCGGCTGTGTCTCCGGGTTTGTGATAATCTGTATGCAATCCCGTTGAAAAGAAAAGAACGGGAATGTCCTTTTTGACAAAATTGTAATGGTCGCTTCTTGAAAAAAGCTGCAGGGGATGATTTCTGCCGCTCAGGCTGTAATCAAGATCCAGTGGTGTTTTTTGATCGACTTCTTTTGCAATATCGACAAGTTCCCTGCTCTGGTTTCCTGTTATTACAAACAAACCGTTCTTTCCGGTCATTGGAGTATCTCCGGTAGTGTCGGCGACCCCTTTGACCCTGCCTATCATGTCCATGTTCAGGTCAGCCACTGTGTTTTCAAGTGGGAACAATGGGTTGTTAACGTACGATTGAGAGCCGAACAATCCTATTTCCTCTCCTGTGACCCATAGGAATAATAAGGAGCGCAGGGGCTTTTTTTCGAGACTCTGGAATGCCTGTGCGATTTCAAGAATCGCTGCGCAGCCCGATGCATTATCATCGGCTCCGGGGTGTACCGTTCCTCCCGTTTCACCAACATGATCGGCGTGTCCGGAAAATATGACAATTTCTTTTTTCAGAACAGGATCGCTTCCTTCTATCCAGGCGGCCACGTTATTCAGGATTATTTCATCCGTTCGTGATGCTTCGGTTATCCTTACTTTTTTGCCGGGTATAAGGAAGGAATTTGGCTTAAGTTCCGAGTCGATTTCTTTCTGCAGCTTATCAAGTGTGTGTCCTGTGCCCTTGAGAAGTTCGTCGGCTATAGTTCTGTGAACGAAAAGTATTCTGGGCATGGCCGGCATGTCGATGATCATTGGCTTGGATCCTTTCAGATATTTCAACGATTCAAGTTCACCGGCAATGCCCGGATATTGCTGCTCAACTGAAGAATAACCTGATTTCGGATCGGAGACAATAAGGACGGCCCTGGCTTTTGAGAACATAAGGTAAGTCATCTTTGGCTGGATCCCCATCATGGATGACCAGATTGAACCCTCGAACTGGTATTCTGAGCCATCTTCAGACAAGGGCGATCTGTTCATTACAAGAAGTATTTTGCCTTCAGTGTTTATTCCTGAAAGATCGTCGTACTTGTATCCATCAGCTTTAATGCCGTAACCTGCAAATATTACCTCTCCTTCGATTTCAAAATCGGATGCCCCGGTTGGGAAAAGCTGGAAAACAGGCTCCCTGAAACCAATGGAATCCTTTCCTGATGTGAAAACTTTAATCTCCGATTTATCACGGTCAATTGACTTCTTCATCAGGGAATATGGCTGCAGGTAACTACTTCCGTTAGCTGGTTTTAAGCCCATCAGTCTGGCCTGTGAAGTCAGATAATTCACTGTTATATCCAGTTCTTTTTCTCCGTTTGACCTTCCGCTCATCGAAGGGGAGGCAAGAAAAGAGACATAGGTTTCGAGGTCGGCTGAAGTGATCTTATCGGTCCCGGGGGTTGCTTTTTGCGACCAGGAATAATTGCTGCAGATTATCAGTGCCAGAAGGGCGCTTAGTTTACTGATTGCTTTGTGAACCATGATAAAAGGATTGAAATTAAGGGCTAAATGTATAAAAGTTTTTAAAGCAAAGGATATTATAATTCAGGTAGTTTGATATCAGATGCCTACAAAGATCGGGTCATGATGAGCAAGCTGTAAATAATTTTTTAGCTTTGCACATCAATAATTCAATATGGAAGTCAGTCCTATTTTCTGGGTCATTTTCAGCATAATCATTGTTGTGATGCTGGCTCTCGATCTGGGTGTGTTCAACAAGAAATCGCACGAAATTAAGGTAAAGGAAGCTCTGACATGGGTAGGAGTGTGGGTTTCACTGGCCTTGATCTTCAATCTGATCGTTCTCACGCAGTTCGGCAAGACCAAGGCTCTGGAGTTTTTAACTGCTTACGTCATAGAATACTCCTTAAGCATAGATAATATTTTTGTCTTTATAATGGTGTTTTCATTCTTCGCCGTCAAGAGGGAGTATCAGCATAAGGTATTGTTCTGGGGAATACTTGGAGCCGTTGTGATGAGGGCGATATTTATTTTTGCCGGGGTGGCACTTATTAACAGGTTCCATTGGATAGTGATCATTTTCGGGGCTTTCCTTGTATTTACAGGACTTAAAATGCTGTTTCAAAGAGAAGAAGCAAAGGTTGACCCTGAAAAAAATGGTCTGGTAAGGCTTTTCAGAAAGTTTTTGCCGGTAACCGATCAGTTGCATAACGACTCTTTCTTTGTCAGGAAGGATAAAAAAATCTATGCAACACCCTTATTTATTGTATTGCTGATAATCGAATCAACAGATCTGATATTTGCCGTTGACAGCATTCCCGCTGTCCTTGCAATAAGCAAGGATACATTTATCGTGTTTACTTCCAATATTTTCGCAATTCTTGGTTTGAGGTCGCTGTATTTTGCAGTCTCAGGAATAATGGGGCTCTTCAGGTTCCTGAAGATAGGTCTTGCACTTGTGCTTACTTTTGTCGGACTGAAAATGCTGGCTGCTTTTTTTCATTTCGAAATCCCGGTTACTTTGTCATTGTCGATTATCATCTCAATACTTCTTTTATCAATTCTTGCATCTGTTATAATAAAAAAGGATGATTCACCGTCTGATATTGTAAAGCAGGATCGCTGATTTTTTGATCCGAAGCTTTTACTTTATTTCAGAGGTGATGACATTAAGAGTAAAACTCAGAGGAAAAGGAGGGCTCTGATGATTTTGCACAAGCAAAAGCCGGCCACTCCGTGGCTTTTAGTAGTCCTTTTCACAATTGTTGCAGTAAGCAGTATCTTGCTGGGAATCTTCTATTACAGAAGCCATAAGAAAAGCCTTGTGAGGGATACGGGCCTTGAGCTTTCTGCAATTGCCGACCTGAAAGTGAATCAGATTGCCCAGTGGAGAAATGAAAGACTTGGGGATGCAAGACTGATTGGAGGTAACACCCCTTTTGTCAGGCTTCTTTACAATTACCTTCATGAAAAGATTCCCTCAGAACTGTATCCTGATGTATCGGCCAGTCTGAAGTCGATAGCTGTGTATGACGAATACAAAAATGTTTACCTCATAGATTCGCTGGGCAGGGTAAGAGGCAGTTTCCCGGGTAATGACAGCCTTTTTGATGAAAATCTTAAAGAAATTTTTCCCGAACTGCTTGAGCTCCGGACAGGTATCCTTACTGATTTTTTCAGGGCGAAGAATATTTCTCCAGTCTATATGAACCTGGTGATCCCGCTTGTAAACACGTGGCGTAATGACTCATCGGCATTTGGTTTGCTTCTGATCAAAATAGATCCTTCAGAGGTTCTTTATCCCCTTTTGCAAACCTGGCCTGTCCCGGGAAAAACAACCGAGTCGCTGCTGGCAATGCAGGAGGGTGATGAGGTAATATATCTGAGTGAACTAAGGTTCAGGAAGAACTCGGAACTTGAGCTCAGGAAACCCGTTTCAGCAGAAAAACTGCCCGCAGCCATGGCTGCCAGGGGTGAAAAGGCAACAGCCGATGGGATCGACTACAGGGGTGCACCGGTTATTGCCTCCATGAGAAAGGTTCCGGGATCGCCCTGGTTTCTGGTCGCAAAGGTAAATCACAGTGAGGTCTTTACCGCTTTGAACGACCAGATGACAATGATCGTCATTATCATAATACTTTTTATTCTTACGATAGGCATGCTTCTAGGGATCATCGAATGGAATGAGAACGCCCGGTTCTATCGTGAAAAATATGAAGCAGAGCTTGACCGGCTCGCCCTCAGGCAGCATTTCGACTATATTCTCAAGTATGCCAATGATATAATATTTCTAACCGACAGGAATCTGACGATTATCGAGGCTAACGACAGGGCATTTGAGGCCTATCAGCGTACAAGGGACGAACTATTGGGTATGAGTCTTTATCAAATCAGGTCGCCGGAAGCCCAGAAGGCCCTCGATGGTGAAAGCAAGATCCTTGAGGAAAGAGGATATTCAACTTACGAAACTGTGCATGTAAGGAAGGACGGCACATTTATGCCGTTGGAAGTCAGTGCCAGAAAGGTCGAAATCGAAGGAGTAAAGTATTTTCAGGCAATTTGCAGGGATATAACAGAGCGCAAACAGGCGGAAGAGACTCTCAGGGAGAGCGAGGGGAGGTTCAGGAAGATTTTTGAGGAGAGCCCGATAAGCATTGCCATGACTGGAAAGGACATGACTATAATCAGAGCAAATTCTTCCTTTTGTAAAATGCTGGGCTATAAGGAGGATGAGTTGAAATCGGTACCGCTGAAAAGCTTTACTCATCCTGATTATACGGCTGGCGACGATGTTGCCCTTTTACGTCTTGTGGCCGAAGAGATACCTGTTTACCATACCGAAAACAGGTTTATCCGGAAAGACAAAAGTGTTATATGGGGGTCGGCTACAATAAGTATCATCCGAAACAATAACGATGAGGTCCAATATTTTCTCGCAATGATCGAGGATATAACTCAAAGGAAGCAGGCTGAGTCGGAGTTGATAGCAGCAAAGGAGAAAGCAGAGGAGAGTGACCGGTTGAAGACGGCCTTCCTTCATAATGTGTCCCATGAGATCAGGACTCCCATGAATGCAATAATAGGGTTTTCAGCTCTGCTTAATGAACCCGACATCACAGAAATAGAAAGGCGTCAGTATATCGACATTATTTTTCAGAGCGGGAGCCAGCTTCTGTCGATAATAAATGATATAGTTGATATTGCAAATGTCG
>JAVEXG010000207.1:0-4322 GCA_034004115.1 Bacteroidales bacterium
CCAATATATGATGTTGAAATCATGGTTCCTTCCGACAGAATGGGAGATGTAATCAGCGACCTTCAGGGAAGGCGCGGAATGGTGCTCGGTATGTCGAGCCACAAGCGTCTCGAGGTTATCAAGGCAAAAGTGCCCCTGGCAGAAATGAACAAGTACTCCACCGCCCTCAGCTCAATAACAGGAGGCCGCGCCATGTACACAATGAAATTCGCGGAATACGCCCAGGTACCTTCCGAAGTTCAGGAAGCGGTTATCAAGGCATATACCGAAGAAGAAGAGGAAGAATAACAACAACTATATTTGTAAACCCGGTCGGCCGACCGGGTTTTTTTTTGCCTGCCCGGGTCAGAACGAGATACCAACCACTACAAATAACTTCTCAGTGTCGGGATTTACAACGACCTGACCTGTGACCGGTATCGAGAACCTGTCAGTCACTTCAATCTCCTTCGATACTTCCAGACCTATGTTGCATATATTGAATCCTCCGTCGGCAGTATGCCACCCGTCTCCGGCTCCGGCAAAGATGCCGGCATCCTCAAAGGCATATCCGATCTGGAAATACTTGTCGCCTCCGGCCGATCCTATGCCCCCGGCTTCGTTCACTATGTAATTTGCACTGAGTGAAAAACCGCCAGACTCAAAAGCGCAGTTCAGTTCAAGTGCATGGCTTCCTGAAAATCGTGAAGTCTCGGACAAAGGCAGGTCCGGCAGGTAATAATCAGTTATTCCAAGGCTCAGTCCGAACGGGAATGAATATGAAATATAAGGGTCTGCTTCAGTATAACCGCTGGCATCAACCGAACCCCAGACGCCAATTGTCAGTCCTCCGTCTGAAAAATCAACTGATGGCTGAAACGCCGGTCCCTGCCCAAGCTTTGATCCCCTCCAGATATAACTGCTGTACAGATCGGCACTGACATTGAATTTAATGCCCGATTCCTCCTGGGCGCCGACCTTCAGGGGCAAGGAATTAATAATTAACAGCAGAACTGCTGTTCCGGTTAAAAACTTCAGATTTTTCATGTCAGTTACTTTAAATTGATAACGAAATTCAGGGTAAAAATATCTATTTTTTGGAAAGACCCCCATTTTAGTTACACTTTTTTTTTTAAAAATACTCACTATTTTGGGCAACACCCCCCTGTGAACAGGGGGTCACGGCATCTATATTACTAATTTTATTGAATAATCCCTGAACAGAGTGAGTTCTGTAAAGCAAAAAGAGGTTGTCTCTTAAGTGAGATCAACCTCTTTATTCTGTTTCTGCCCTTTCAGTGACTTAGCAAAAGGCGCTTCGGGATAGTTACACTGCCTGCTGTATATCCCAGACAAAGGCCCGTATTCCTACCTCTTCGTTTATGGAATCAATTTTCCTGACTGCTGAAAGAACCTCTTCCACGAGATCCTCACTAATCACGGTCATGGCAATTTTGTTGATTTCCGGCCATGCATGTGTTCCGAGATGCGGAACACCGGTATTGGTGCCTCTCCCCTGGACATTCTCCCACAGAGAATAGCCCTTTACTCCCAGCTTGTCGAACATGTACTCAATCCTTTCAGTGTGAGCCTGGTTAAATATTATCATTACAGCTTTCATCTTAATTGTTTTTTTGTTGTAAATCCATTGGTCCGCATTATCTGCCATTGCCATTCCTGTTATCGAGGAAATCCATTTCGGAATAAAGGGACAGGTGTCTGTTTCTTTCTCCCTTTCTTGCAAAAAGGACATAAATCACGGGTACCACAACAAGGGTGACAAGTGTTGAAAAGACAAGTCCTCCGATAACTGCTATACCCATGGGTTTCCACAGTTCCGAACCCGAGCCTGTGCTCAGCGCAAGCGGAAGCATACCCAGAATTGTAGTGGCGGAGGTCATAAGAACCGGTCTGAGCCTCGATCTTCCCGAGATTTCAACAGCCTCATATAGTTCACGTCCCCTTTCCCTCATCAGGTTGATAAAGTCAACCAGCACTATCGAGTTTTTCACAACGATACCGATAAGCATTACAGCCCCGATTGCCGAGATAACGCTCAGTGTGGTGCTGGTAAGGAAGAGGGCAATGGCCACACCCGAGAATGCAAACGGGATGGCGATCATGATTATAAGCGGCATCTTGAGCGATTCGAACTGTGATGCCATCACCAGGTAAACCAGGATCAGACTCACCATTATCAGGAATGCAATATCCATAAAAGCTTCCATCTGCTCCTCTATGGCTCCTGAAATCTGAACCATAACACCATAGGGGATACTGGTCTCATCAATAATCTTTTGAATCTCGGTCTGAAGTACTGTGAGCGATTCCTTGTAGGGTGTGAATGAAACCATAACTATCCTTTCCCTCCTTTGCCTCTGAATGCTTGGCGGAGCCCAGTATTCCTTGATCTGTGCAATCTCGGCAAGTCTTATGACCTGTCCGGCCGGGTTGGTGATGCCTATATTCTCGATATCAGTCAGCGTCTGCCTGGCTTTCTCCTCAAACCTGACAACAACATCGTACTCGTCGCCCGCCTGCCTGAGTCTGGTGGCGGTCATACCGCCTACCCTGTTCCTGATTGCCATCGAAACTGTAGCGGTGTTCAGACCGTTGGTTATCATCTTGTTCTGATCAAGAATTATCTGAAGCTCAGGTTTTGATTTATCCCTGCTTATTGTTACATCCTTTGCTCCCGGAAGTTTCCTTATCCTGGCTGCAATCTCTTCGGCAACAATATTGGTTTCGGAGATATTATAACCATAAATTTCGACATCGACCGTGTTGCCCCCGAAGGAGCCCATATCTTCCGAAGTGCTGACCGAATAGTCGATTATCTCAGGGATTCCGGCCAGATCGACCCTCATCTCTTCAGCAATAGTTGTAACATCCTTCTCCCTGTCTTCCGGATCGACAAGACTGAGGGTGTATGTAATCACATGAGTCCCTCCGGCTCCGAACATTGATGTGAATCCTCCTTCATCATCGACACCGGTCGATGATGACAATAATTCAATTTCAGGGTACTTGGCCTGAAGTATCTTGTCGATCTTGTCGGTTGTCTTCATTGTTTCATCTACCCTGGTTCCCGTCTGCAATTCCACTGTCATTGTAATCTGCGACTGGTCTGCCTGCGGGAAGAACTCAGTATCAATAACAGTGAACAGAAGCATGGATCCTGCGAAAACGAGGATGGCAGCGATAACTGTAAACCTCTTGTGATGAAGAACCCAGTGGATTGTTCTTCCATAAAAACCATCGAATGAATCGAGCCACTTGCGGATGCTCCCGTCATAGGTCCAGAAAGGTGCGTCCTTCCGGATCGGATACCATTTGAGCAACAGGGCGCTCATTGTAGGTGTCAGGGTAATAGCTGCAACCACTGATGTCAGGATGGTGATTGTAACAAGCATCCCCAGCTGTTTGAAAAGCACGCCTGTAAGGCCGGTTACGAATGTAAGAGGGAAGAAAACGGCCACTACTGTAAGTGTTGATACTATAACAGCCAGCCACACCTCATTGGTTGCATAGATGGCTGCCTCTCTCGGTCTGCTTCCCCTCTCCACATGTTTTGTTATGTTCTCCAGTACTACTATCGCATCGTCAACCACCATCCCGATGGCTATCGAGAGCGATGTCAGCGAGATTATATTGACCGACTCTCCCGTTATGAACAGGTAAATGAACGCGACCACGAGTGATATCGGAATTGTAACAATAATAATCAGGGTTGCCCTCCACCTTCCCAGGAAGAAAAGCACTACCAGGATAACGAATATGCCTGCATACAGCAGTGTCTCGGTAAGATTGTTCACAGAGTCCTTTATAAAGGTTGCACTGTCGAACATCTTTTCGATTTTAACATCTGACGGCAGATCCTTCTCGAGGGTAAGAAGAGCTTTTTCTATTTCCTTGGTTACCTTAACAGTATTGCCTCCTGACTGTTTCTGAACGAACATCGTCATTCCCTGACGTCCGTTTACCCGGGTATCGAGCTTGGTCTCGCGGATTGTATCGCGCACCACTGCCACATCCTTCAGGTAAACATTATTGCCGTTGTAGCTGCTGACAACAATATCCTTAATGATCTCGCTCTCCGGGAATTCTCCCTGGATCCTGAGAGGATAATCGGTCTGGCCCATTTCGATATAGCCTGCAGGCATATTCATGTTCTCAGCTGCAAGCACCCCCCCTATCTGTTCAATAGTGAGGTGGTAGGCTTCCATTTTCCTCGGATCAACGTCAATGTAAACCTTCCTTCCGGGAACACCGGCCAGGCTCACTGATCCGACGCCCTCAATCCTGTTCAGGGGATTTACTATTTTCTCATCAAGAATCTTCTC
>JAVEXG010000208.1:0-4284 GCA_034004115.1 Bacteroidales bacterium
GTTTCCTTTACAAGGATGGCCCTGTTGGCTACAAGAAAGGCCTCTTTCTCGTTCAGAACCGAGATTGCTGCTTTCTCGTCCTCGACCTTGAGCTGAAGGGCTTCAATCTGGCTCCGGATTGTTTTTACTTCGGGAATGGCCTCGAGATTTTCAAGGTAATTATTCCTGTGATTTACCGAAAGGATAGTGAAATCGCCGAATCCCTTTGCCTGGATGCTTGCCGGATCAATGTAAGGGGAGAGGGATCCGAGTTTGAGGATCGATGTTCCTGCCGTCAGGTCGAAGCTGCCCTCGTGGTTCACCTGGGCCCTGTCGGGGTATACTGTAACATTTTTTATAACTGCCTTAATGTCTTTTTCCGTATCGGCAGATAAGTTTATTGCCTGGGTCATTATCAGTGTTGTGATTATTATTAATTTCTTCATTCCGGTATTATTTAAGAATATAAAGTTAAGACTTTCTGAAAAAAGTCCAATAACAATAATCAGGCCGTAACGGGCCTGATTATTTATAGGGTATGATTTTATTAGTGCTTGCCTTAGGCAGGTACAATCTATTCCTGCATTAATAATTCATGATAACCCACAGTTCCGGGCGGCAGCAGGGCTTCATTATGATTTGCCATCGGGCATCCCGGGACGGGGCAGTTATTGATCTTGTGCTCCTTGTTGTCGGATGGATGCCATCCCAGAATAAGGTAAAGGGCGAAGAAGCCAATCACATAGGCAATCGGAATATGCCAGCCGTTTTTTATCCACTTTACAACATCGCGGCCTTCGGGAAATTTGTTTGTTATTGCTACACCTGCCGATGATCCGAACCACACCATTGACCCGCCGAAACCAACTGCAAAGGCAAGTATCCCCCAGTCATAGTGTCCCTGGTCGAGACAAAGTTTTGTGAGCGGGATATTATCAAAGACAGAAGAAAGGAATCCGAGTGCAAATGCTGTTCCCCAGCTTGCATTGGGAAGTTCTTCAACCGGCATCATGGAGGCACACATTACAAGGCAGAGAAGAAAAATAGTGCCCAGAATGGACCCGGGAACTTCTTTCCATGGTATCTTGATTATCAGTGCTCCAAGGATGATGGCGATCCAGACTCCGAGGGCGGGCATATCGTAAAGGATATTTGACAGGATTGCTCCGACAAGTATCATGGCGACCACAAGTATCCTTTTCAAATCGATTTTTACTCCGGTTATGGCATCCTTCTGGATCACCTGGTATTTATGCTGCTGGTGAGAACCGAACCATGCAAAGAAGGCAAAGGCGAAGACCGCGGCAATAAAGGCATGAAGAACGTCGAGGGCACTTACCCCGTCTATCCACATCATCGTGGTGGTGGTGTCGCCTACTACGCTGCCGGCTCCTCCTGCATTGCTTGCAGCGACAATGGCGGCCAGGTACCCGATGTGCACCTTGTTTTTAAATACAACAAGGGCAATAGTTCCGCCGATCAGCGCGGCTGCAATATTATCAAGGAAAGCCGACATGATGAATACGAAAACAAGAAGCAGGAATGGACCTTTCCAGTCATCGGGAAGATAATTCGGAAGAATTTCCGGAACTTTTGATTCCTCGAATATTTTCGACAGGATTGCAAAGCCAAGCAACAGTCCGAGGAGGTTAAGGATAATTCCCCATTCTCCCTGACGCATTTCCTTGTCGAGGAACTGTTCACTCAGGGGCAGTTCCCCGAACATATGTTCCATGAAATGGAATCCGGGATCAAATATCAGCTTGAATGTCAGGATGACAGTCAGTCCTGTAACGGCAACCCAGAAAGTATGTTTATGAAACATGGCAACACCGAGAAGCACAAGGCCAAACAGGATAAATTCAAGTCTGACCGGACCGATGGAGGGCACATTGCCTGATGAGGCAAATGTCATTAGCGGGATTATCGAAAACAGAAAGAAAAGCAGAATTTTTTTGCAAAAATTTCTTTGAAGTCTGAGTTTGCCAGAGGTCATGATTAATCTGTTTATTAATTGTGGGATTTATTAGGACACAAAAATAAACAAATAATCAAATATTTCAATCTTTCAAAATCTCGTGGTACGACACGTTGTGCGAGTCCGCGGATGACTGGTCCGCCATGGGGCACCCGGGAACAGGACAATTTATTACTTTATGTTCCTTATTATCTGCAGGTTCCCATCCCATTACAAGGAAGAGGGCAAAAAAGCCAATCACATAGGCAACTGCCACATGCCAGCCGTTTTTGATCCAGAGCACCACATTTCTTCCCTCGGGAAATTTGTTTGTGATTGCCACTCCGGCCGATGAGCCGAACCAGATCATCGATCCTCCGAAACCTACGGAGTATGCAAGCATACCCCAGTCATAATGTCCCTGATCGAGACAAAGCTTAGTAAGCGGGATATTGTCGAAAACCGCCGAGAGGAATCCGAGCGAGAAGGCTGTAACCCACGAAGCATCAGGAAGTTCTTCAACAGGCATAAGTGAGGCGCAGGTTACAAGGCACAGGAGGAAAATTGTTCCCTTCAGGGAACCGGGTATCTCCTTCCATGGGGCTTTGGTGAGGAATGCACCGATTATCAATGCGATCCATACACCCAGGGCAGGCATGTCGTACACGATATTTGAAATTATGGCGCCGGCAAGGATCAGAGCCACGACAAGTAATTTCATCCAGTCTATTCGGACCTCCGTGTTTGAATCGCTCTGAATCTTTTGATACTTATCCTGCTGGTGAGCTGCGAACCATGAGAAAAACAGAAGAGCAACAAAAGCAGCCACATAAGCATGGAGTACATTTAAGGCAGAAACACCGTCGATCCACATCATTGTGGTTGTGGTATCGCCTACAACGCTGCCTGAACCCCCGGCATTGCTTGCGGCGACCAACGCCGCAATATAGCCGATGTGTACCTTTTTTTTGAAGACAACCAGGGCGACCGTTCCTCCTATGAGCGCTGCTGCAATATTATCAAGGAATGATGACAGGATGAAAACAAAGACAAGGAGAAGGAAAGGTCCTTTCCAGTCGTTTGGAAGGTAACGGGGAAGCAGCTCCGGCACTCCCGATTCCTCGAATATCTTCGAAAGCATGGCAAATCCAAGAAGCAATCCAAGCAGGTTCAGGATAATTCCCCATTCACCCTGTCTCAGCTCCTTATCCATAAATTGTTCAGCCATCGGTGTTGTTCCGAAGAAGTGCTCCATGAAATGAAAGCCCGGGTCAAACACCAGCTTGAAGGTCAGCAGAACGGCAAGCCCGGTCACTGCCACCCGGAAAGTATGCTTGTGAAAAAGGGCAACTCCGAGAAGTATAAGTCCGAAGAAAATGAATTCAAGTCGTATGGGACCGATTGAGTAATTATTGCCGCCTGAGGCCAGAAGAATTGACGGTGCAAGCAGAGCAAAGATGATTAGGGTTATCCTAAGCATCTTACCATTCAGGAAGAATCCTTTGAACATATTACTACAGGTTATGGGTAAATCATTGAAGAATTAGAAGCTGCCAAATTATAAATATTTTGAACCTGTTGTTATCCGAATCAGCCTCTTTATAGTGATTTTTGTCATGGCGGGGAACAGTTATTTTCCTGTTTTATGCGAAAGACACTCAAAGTTAAGATGAGTTTAATATTTCCAGGACCTTCTACCGTATCAAACATTAATTCAACCTATTCCGACACCTGGGGTGTCGACTTCCAGTAGCCCGGGTCTCGCCCCGGGAAGAGAGCACCACACACCATGTACAACCCCGGAGCGGGTTGACTTCCAATTACATGTAAAAATTGAAGGCCACCCCTCCGGGGTCGGATTGGTATTATTGCCCCTACCCCGGGGTGAGACCCGTGCTACTGGAAGGCCAGCCCTCAAGGCTGGAGATCCCGGTTACTGCCAATACCACTACGAACAATCATCCAAAAAATCACAGGTCGAGACACCCAATTTTTCATTAAAACTTTACATTATAGATTGGATGTATCTTTTGGGCTCATAAAAACCGCACAAAACAGGAGGCACATTATAATAATTTTTGTCATGAAGGGGAACGCTTATTTTGGAGCAATTTGTATCCTTAAATACTTAATTTTTCGTAATTTTGCGTCCTTATTTAGATTGATTTTAATTAAGACGGGTCAAATCTCATTATACGGTTGTATGGAAAAAGACCAGGATGACATAATTCATGATATCACGTCAGGAGAATACAAATATGGTTTCTTCTCCGACATCGAGACAGAGAAGATACCTAAGGGCTTGAATGAGGATGTTGTACGCCTTATATCGGAAAAGAAGGGTGAGC
>JAVEXG010000209.1:0-4252 GCA_034004115.1 Bacteroidales bacterium
GCGTTCCCGGCACACTCCCAGACTGGCATTCTACCAGCTTCATGGTACGGTTACGTAGCGTTTGTACTGGCCTTGCCATACCCGGTTCTCAGAACATATTGGGCGTTCGGAGGGTCTGTGGGGCTTGAATACCCTGGTGCGGCCGGCATTGGCTTTGCCCCTTTACTGATTGGTGTGCCATGGCTGCTGGCAGCTGCTCTGTCTCTACTCCTTGTTTCAACCAAGAGCTGGAAACCGCGCCGGGTTTTATTGGCCGCAGGCTGGACAGCAACTACAATCGTCGCCATGATCGGTCCGGCAGCCTGCTGGTCACTGGTCACCAAATATGTGATGGGCGACAGCCGAGGTCCTGAGGGTATGGCGATCTGGGTACCTTGTCTCTTCTATGGCAGCTGGTTTCTCTGGGCAATTGCCGCTGCTGCTGCAACACATTCATATCAATTGCGAAGTGCCAGCTCAGCATTAAACAACTAATGATAAACGAGATAGCATTGATAATAAAATCTTTGAAACCTGATAGAATGAATATTTGTCAAGAATCTGATTCAACGGATAAGAAGCAATCTCTACAAAAACTAATTGATTTAAAATTTCCTGAACAAAGGAAAATATTTTTATGGGGACAGATAAATTAATCAAATTGTATGAACCCCAGAGCAAACTCTGGACTCAAAAAACGGTGCAAGCACCGGGGAATTAAACCTGACCTTCGCGTCCGCCTAAGCTTTACGCGAAGGCGGATTAAAAAACAGAATTAAACTTTATGAAAAAAGTAATATCTCATACCTCGAAAATTGAATTAAGTTTCAAATTTTATTTTATAATGGCGGGTTTAATACTTGCATTTAATACTGCTTTAGCTCAAAAACATGTTATTACTAACGACTCTGTTTTTTCAAAAGTTCTGAATGAACAACGCAACATTAAGATCTTTCTGCCTGAAGAATACAAGCAGGGTTCAAATGTAAAATATGATGTTGTATATATACTGGATGGTGAAACCCATCTTGATGATTTTATATTTATCTATAAATTTGCCAGATATCAAAATTTTCTTCCTCCGCTTATTTTAATTGCATTGCCGAATACATACACCCATGTCGGTAATATGCGTGACCGTGATTTTTTACCTGAAAAAACAAAAGACAATGATAAAGCAGGTGGAGCCGATAATTTCATCGCTTTCCTTAAAAATGAACTTATCCCATATATTGATTATAAGCTACATACCACCGGTTGTAACAGTTTGTTTGGTCATTCTTTAGGGGGTGTTTTTACATTGTATGTTCTGCTTAACGAACCAGGCCTGTTTACGAATTACTATTGTTCAGATCCTGCATTCGCCTGGAACAATAGACGTATCATGACTTTGGTAAAAGAAACATTTCATCCTGCTACGGGACTTAGCAAAACTCTGTGGATAACTGGTGTTGAAGAAACCTACATAAATGTGGGCATTGCAAAAATGGATACTATTTTAAAGGAAACTGCACCAAAGTGGCTTCGCTGGAAAACTTCGATTTATCCAAATGAAACTCATATGTCGGTCCGGCTTAAAGGCATCTATGATGGTTTAAAATATGCCTACCTGGGTTATAATTCGGAGAAAATGGTAGAATTTCACCCAAACAATGGTTCTCTTCTTGAGGGAAAGCCCGCTCCTATATTTCTTAATGGCAACTTTCCTGATGTATATTATACTGTCGACGGTTCGGAACCTGATAAAAATTCGAAACAAGCTCCGCAAATGATCGAAATTTATGCTCCAGCTAAACTGAAAGTGAAATGGCTGGGCGAAAACAAAAAATATATCATGACTTCGGAAGGTAACTTTGAGCTAAGTAAAGAATGGCCTGCTCTTCAACATGTAAAAGATATTAAGGCAGGGGCTTTACGTTATTCTTATTATGAAGGAAAATGGAAGATGTTACCTGATTTCACTAATCTGAAACCTGTTAAAACAGGCGTTACCGACAGTACATTTAACCTGGAAAACCTTCCTTCCAGATCGAATTTTGGATGTGTGTTCGAAGGATTCCTGAAAATTGATAAAGAGGGATATTATGGCTTCGCCCTTTGCTCCAGTGATGGATCGAAGTTTTTTATAAATGGACGTGAAATAATCAATAACGATGGTCTTCATGGAAGTGAATGGTACAAGTCATATGTTGTTCCGCTGCAAAAAGGTTTTTATCCTGTACGCTTTGAATATTTTCATACCGAGGGCAATCCTCATCTTGACTTAATTTATATATCACCAATAACGAATGAGACTGTAAATGTGACCTCTAAGATGATGTATTATAAATAGTTGCATCGCAAACCCAATGTGAAACTATTAGTTCTGGTTTCCAGGGCAATATTTGACTGTTAATCAAACACTTAATGTCTAGGAATGCTTCATTTATCCTATTTCTGGTTTGCTCCAATATATTACCCGTAGCTGTTAATCAAGACTCGTTCAAAACATATGTGAAGTATTGGAATCTAAAGACTGGTGTTGATATTGCGTACATTCACATCCCTGCTTCTGATCCAAAGCAATCAATCCCAGTAATTTTTATCCATGGCGGACCCGGCGCCTGCCAGGTAAGTTCGTTTGGTAAAGAGGCTCCCATTGACGGGTTTTTGATGAAGGAAATTTTCCTTATATTCGTTTTTGCTATAAATGAAATTACATAAACAAATCAAAAAAATGAAGATCAGATTATTGCTCCTGAATATCTGTCTGTTGGCAGTGTTGTTTATTACCGATGCCTCTGCGCAGCAAAAGAAACCACGTATAGGAATTGCCGGAATACAGATTGAAAACAGCGTTTTTATGCCCAACCGGCAGGCTTTAACAGGTAGGACGCTTTCTTTGCCAGCCTGGCTTAGTAAGGATTCCGTCATGGGTCAGTCTGCAATCTGGCTTCCTTCCTTAATTGGCGGAGGCAGCGGACGAGGGCCGGTAACCAGGGAATCATTTGAAGCTTTTGTTAATAATGCGCTTGAGATTATCCGGAGTAACATGCCTTACGATGCATTCTGGTTTTACAATCACGGGGCTTGCAGTGTTGATGGTGTTGATGATCCGGAGGGGGAATTTATGGAGAGAGTAAGGGGTGTAATAGGTAACGACGCCCTTGTCACAACAACTATGGACCTCCACGGAAACGTCTCCTGGCGTGTGGCTCTCTACTCTGACCTTATTACCACATATCGTAAAGCTCCTCATGATGATGCGGTTGAATCACATCGCCGTGGCGTGGCTAATCTGCTTGAGCGATTATCGTCCGGAAAGGGGCGTCCGGCTTATAAAGCCTGGGTGGCAGTCCCTGTACTTCTCTCCGGAGAGTGGACAAGTACCCGGGTTGAACCTGCCAAATCACTCTACGCAATGGTTCCTGAAGTGGAGTCGTTGCCCGGTGTGCTGGATGCTGGTATCTGGATAGGCTATGTATGGGGAGACGAGAGACGTAATCAGGGTGTGGTTATGGTAGTAGGTGATGATAAAGGTCAGGTGGAAAGCGGTGCAAAAAAGCTTGCCCAGAGATTCTGGGATGTGCGCCGGCAATTCAGTTTGGAAGCGCCGGGGTATCCCCTCGAGAAATGCATTGACCTGGCTGTTGCCAGTAATAAAAAACCTTTCCTGATCAGCGATATGGGCGACAATCCTGGTGGCGGCGGTTCAGGCGAGGTGACCTGGACTCTGGCAAGGGTATTGAAGCGGCCGGAATTTAAGACTCCGCAAGGAAAAAGCCTGCTTTATTGCTCCATTCCGGGAAGCGAAATGGTGGAAGCAGCCCGAAAAGCCGGTATTGGTGGTCAGGCAGAGGCTTATGTAGGGGCAATGACAGATAATTCATATGAACCTCCTGTTCTTTTATCAGGTACAGTAGTATATGTCAGTCCTGGTCCTGAGAAGGACCAGCAATCAGAAAGTAAATCACCCCCGAACCGGAGGCTTCCTGACATAGCAATTATTAAAACGGGAAGCATATATGTGGTTGTGGGAACATCTTCACCCACACCAAACCTGGCAGGTACAGGAATTGATCCTGAGAAAATGGATATTATTATGGTAAAGCAGGGTTATCTTGTGAGCAGGTGGTATGATATGCAGGCCGATTGGGTTATGGCTCAGACACGGGGAAGTGTTGATCAGGATTTTAAAAGTCTCCCTTATAAACGTGTTGTAAGGCCTATCTTTCCACTGGATCCTGACATGCCGGATCCGGAACTGAATGTTATAATGGTACCATCTGCAAAA
>JAVEXG010000052.1:0-20368 GCA_034004115.1 Bacteroidales bacterium
CAGATCGTTCAGGATATCATACAACAAACTGCTTTCGAACCCCTTTGACAGGCCGTAGCGAAGAAGTTTTCCCTTCAGGTCGTACTGGTTCTTTGCCTTTATTGACTTACGGTGAGAGTGGAGCATATCCTTTATCATCTGTCTGTATTCACCATCATCAAGGAACGACATCGCTGAATCGATGATTCCGGAAGGTATCCCCTTTGCCCTTAGATGAGAAATTAACTTAACCCTTCCCCATTTGTTGTAACGGTACTTATCCCTGACAAAGGCCCCGGCATATCTTTCTTCGTTGATGAAGTTCTCCCTTATAAGAACAGCTATAACATCCCCTGCCTTGTCTGATTCCAAACCCCACGATTCGAGCTTCTGCCTGATGTCCGATATGCAGTACTCTGTCCTGGAACACAGCGCCATTGCCCTGTTAAGAGCTTCACCGGTGCGGCTTTTTTCAGGTTGTTTTTCTTCCTGCTGCGAAGCGGTCTTTTCCATTGATGTCTTGTATTATCCTGATTTCAGAAAAATCATATTTTTCAAATAACTCTCGCATTGCATCTCCCATGGCTTCATTGATCTCAAAATAAACCATTCCCTCCGGATTGAGCTTTTGCAAGGAGAGGTTCAGAATTGCCCGGTAGAATCTGAGAGGATCGCTGTCAGGAACAAACAGGGCCTTTCCCGGTTCAAAATCAAGCACATTGCTTCTCATCAGTTTTTTCTCCGACTCCCTTACATAGGGGGGATTGCTGATAAATATCCCTGCCATGGGCAGTTCGGGCAGTCTGGCTGAGAGCAGGTCAGCGTGCTTGAAATCAACTTCCGCATTATTGATCGCGGCATTTCGGGCAGCAAGCTTCAAAGCTCCCCTGGAAATATCAAGAGCTGTCACCTTTGCCGCAGGCAGATTGACTGCAAGTGCAATTGCCAGACAGCCCGATCCGGTACCGAAGTCAATTATCCGGGCTTCGGTGCCCCTGTTCTCCTTGATGACAATATCTGCCAGCTCCTCTGTCTCGGGCCTGGGGATCAGGACATTCCTGTTCACCCTTATCCTGCAGTTGTAAAAAACGGTTTCACCAAGAACGTACTGGACCGGCTCCCCTGCAGTGAGTTTGCGAACGTAACTCATAACCCTTTTCTGATATGAACTGCCTGAAAGAGGCTCGTTTTCCCTGAGCATTAAAGCCATTCTGCTGCTTCGGAATATTTTTTCTGTCACCAGGCCGGCAATTGCGAGTGACTCCCGCCGGGGATACAAGCCTGAAAGTTCGCCGGCAATATAGTTCCTGATATCTTTTATTGTTTGTAATTTAACAGCCATAACCCAAAATTAGCACTTTAGGTTTAATGGCAGGAGAAGATCATCTTAAATTCATGAAGCGATGCCTTGAACTTGCATCAAAGGCCGAAGGATTTACATATCCGAATCCGCTTGTGGGATCGGTTATCGTTCATCAGGGTAAGATAATCGGGGAGGGGTATCACATGAAAGCCGGCAGCCGGCATGCCGAAGTAGTTGCAATTGAATCGGTACGTGACCGGGAACTTCTCTCCTCTTCGACACTTTATGTCAATCTTGAGCCCTGCTCACATTACGGGAAGACGCCACCATGCGCCGACCGGATAATTGCCGAAGGGATCCCGGTTGTTGTAGCAGGCGCCACCGACACCAGCGCCAAAGTATCGGGAAAAGGATTCGCCCGGCTCAGGGAGGCCGGCTGCAGGGTGATTACCGGCATTGCCAATGATGAATGCCGGTTCATTAACAGGAGGTTTTTTGCAGTTAACGAAAAGAAGCGGCCCTATATCGTTCTGAAATGGGCGCAGAGCGCCGACGGATTCATCGGCCGCGACAGGGAGAAGAGGATGACGGATGGTCCCTTGTGGATCACCGGCAGTTCCGAACGGATACTGGTTCATAAATGGAGAGCCACGGAACAGGCTATCCTTGTGGGGGGTGAAACAGTGAGAGCCGACAATCCGAAGCTTAATGTGAGGGAATGGACGGGAACCAGTCCCATCCGGCTTATTCTTTCAGGATCAGGAGACCTACCTGCAGATCTGGCCATGAATGATCTGATCGGACCGCAGGTTGTATTCACATTCTTTCCCGATAAAATAAACATGCCGGGATCAGTGGTTGTAAAGCTGAATAAAAATGAACCGTCGGCACTCCAGGTGCTCGATTATCTTTACAAGTGGGGGATACAGTCATTATTCATTGAAGGTGGTGGGGCAGTCCTTAATCATTTCATCAGCCTCGGGCTCTGGGATGAGGCAAGAATATTCCATGGATATGAGGTGCTGACCAGCGGGGTGAAAGCTCCCGCGATCGGCGGAAAAATAATAAACCGGCAGGAATTCAGCAGCAGCAGGCTGGAGATATTTTTAAGGGAGGGTAGGAAAAATTAGCCTGAACCAACACACGGTCAGATCCTTGCAATCTTCCTCGGATCATCTATCCAACCCCTGTCATTACTGAGGGCTGTTATAACTTCTTCGGGAGTTTCGGCAACCGTCCACATGTTTTTATGCTCGCTTCTCATGAAATTGCCGTGAATCATCTGATCCAGCATTCCGATCAGGGGGTTGTAAAAACCAAGGGTGTTAAGCATTATCACCGGACCGTGAAACAGTCCAAGCTGTTTCAGTGTGATGGCTTCGGTGAGCTCCTCCAGTGTCCCTATGCCTCCGGGAAGAGCCACAACGGCTTCCGCCCTTGCAAACATGTTCTTCTTTCGCTCTCCCATGTCGGAGGTTACAATCATGTCGCTTACACTGGGATGTCCCCATCCTTCGTCGTTCATGAATGCCGGTATCACTCCGGTTATGCTGCCGCCATGCTCCATCACCGAGTCGGCAAGCACACCCATAAGACCGATACCTCCGCCTCCGTAAATGACATTTATCCCCGACCGGGCAAAGAGAGTGCCCAGCATCGATGCTGCCTCAACGTATCCGGGGTCTATGCGGCTGCTCGAGGCAGCAAAAACACAGACTGTCATCCGCAACGGGGCTATTGGAGAAGGGCGTTTACCTTGGTTACAAAATTCGTCTTTGGCACTGCTCCGACCTGCTTGTCAGCAACCTTTCCATTCTTGAAGAACAGAACTGTGGGAATGTTCCTGATGCCAAATTTTGCAGCAACCGCGGGACTGTTGTCGACGTCACACTTGGTTACCACGAGCCTGCCTGCATATTCCTTTGAAAGATCTTCCACAATAGGTGCAATCATCCTGCAGGGCCCGCACCATTCCGCCCAGAAATCGACCAGAACCGGAAGCTCCGATTTTAAAACCACTTCGTCGAAGTTGCTGTCATTTACTTCTAATGCCATATCTTTTTTGTTTTTGAATAGTTGAAATCCGAGGTTGCAAATATATTGATATTTTATTAAAGGTGCCGGTCTATTCTGCATCCTGACCACCTGAATTCTATTTCTCTTTCCCTTTCATTTCAGCTAATTGACCTTGTACTCAAGTCCCGGATAATCATCCAGAAACGACAACAGCTCATTGTTCAGCCTAACCCTGAGGCTGCGCGAGAACATCGACAGCGAGACCTTGTCCTCTGCATCATAAAAAAGAAATTTCAGCTCAGTCGAACCCTTGTTCTCATTCACAAGAGTCGTGAGCTCGTTGATCAGTTCTTTGGTGATGTCTTCCGGATTTATCTTTATCGTTACCGACCTTATCAGTTCATCCTTAACGCTTGAAAGAAGGTTAATTGTCTTAATATGGAACTCGAGCTCATCCTCGCGGTATTTCTTTTTCTGAACCCTTCCCTTCACGAGGAGGTAGTATCCGACAGTGAAGAACTTGCTTAGGTCCAGGTATTCCTTGTCGAACAGGATGAATCTGAATGAATCGGAATAGTCCTGCAGGGTGAATGACCCGTAAGGCTTTCCGTTTTTGCTTGTGCCGCTTTTCGTATCGATCACCATCCCTGCAACCGTAACATCGCGTTCGTTGTATTCGCTGAGATTCTGAAGATCAGCAAGGGTTGCAGTGGTGAAAGTGCTGATCTCAAGTTTGAAGTCGTCAAGGGGATGAGAGGAAAGGTAGATACCGATTACCTCTTTTTCACGGTTCAGCTTCTCGAGCTTGGGCCAGTCGGAACACGACGGCGGCTCGGGCTTCTGTATGTCGAAGCCTGCAGATCCGCCGAACAGCGACTGCTGACTTGAGTTTTTGGCCGTCTTTGCGTTGTTGCCGTACCTGATAAGGTTCTCAATAAAGCTCGATCCCTTTGTATCGGTGGCGAAATACTGTGCCCTGGAGATTGAAGTGAAACAGTCGAATGCTCCGGCCACTGCCATTGCTTCAAGGTTTTTTTTGTTGAGAGCATTGAGGTTAACCCTCTCGACCAGATCGTAAAGGCTGCTGTAGAGTCCGTTCTGCTCCCGCTCCTCTATAAGCTGGATCACCGCACTCTCACCCACTCCCTTTATTCCTCCAAGGCCAAACCTTATATTTCCGTCCTTGTTGACGGTGAATTTCACATTACTTTCATTCACATCGGGCCCGAGAACTTCCATTCCCATCCTCCGGGTTTCGTCCATGAATGTTGTTATCTTCTTGATATCGCTTATGTTACGGCTCAGCACTGCAGCCATGTATTCGGCCGGGTAGTGGGCTTTGAGATAACCTGTCTGGAAAGCCACGAGAGCGTAACAGGTAGAGTGAGATTTGTTGAAAGCATACTGGGCGAAAGCTTCCCAGTCGGACCATATCTTGTTTACTGTCGCTTCGTCGTATCCATTTTTAACGCAACCTTCCCTGAACTTGAGGTTCATCTCGTCCATGATGGATTTTTTCTTCTTTCCCATCGCCTTCCGGAGGTTGTCAGCCTCACCCTTGGAGAAGCCTCCGATTGCCTGCGAAAGAAGCATCACCTGCTCCTGGTAAACTGTTATGCCATAGGAGTCGTGGAGGTACTTTTCCATGACGGGGAGAGCATAATTTATCTCTTCCAGCCCATGTTTCCTTCTTATGAACTGGGGGATATACTCCATGGGACCGGGACGGTAAAGGGCGTTCATTGCAACAAGGTCCTCAAACCTGTTTGGCTTGAGTTCCCTGAGATAACGTTTCATGCCGGTTGATTCAAACTGGAAGATCCCTGTCGTCTCCCCGTTGCTGAACAGTTCAAAGGTGAGATGGTCGTCAAGCGGGAGGTTATCGATATCAATCTCTATTCCTTTAGATCTGCGTATGTTTTCGACGCAGTCCTTTATTATGGATAGTGTTTTCAGTCCGAGGAAATCCATCTTCAGAAGCCCTACATGTCCGACCTGGTTACCGTCGTATTGAGTAACATACAGATCGGCGTCCTTGGCCGTGGAGAGGGGTACATAATTGTCGAGCGAGTCCTTGCCTATTATAATGCCGCAGGCATGTATACCTGTCTGCCGCACCGATCCCTCGAGCACTTCGGCAAATTTGAGAGTCTGGGCGATCAGCTTGTTGGGCGAATTTCTCTCCCGGTTAAGTTCAGGCACTTCCGAATAAGCTTCCGAGAGCGTTATCCCGGGCCTTTCGGGAACCATCTTTGCGAGCCTGTCGGCATCTGGGAGAGGCAGCTTCTGAACCCTTGCCACATCCCTTATGGCTCCTTTGGCGGCCATCGTGCCGAATGTGATTATATGGGCAACCTTGTCGTGGCCATACTTGTTCACTACATATTTAAGGACATCTTCTCTTCCGTCCTCATCGAAATCGATGTCGATATCGGGCATCGAGATGCGGTCGAGATTGAGGAATCTTTCGAACAGGAGGCCGTATTTTATCGGATCTATATCGGTTATTCTAAGGCAGTATGCAACGGCCGAGCCTGCCGCCGAACCCCTGCCCGGACCCACAGCAACCCCCATCTCACGGGCCGCCCTGAGAAAATCCTGAACAATCAGGAAATATCCGGGAAACCCCATCTTCGAGATTGTGTCGAGCTCAAACTCAAGGCGTTCGGTCTGCTCATCGGTGAGAGTTCCCCATCTTTCTTTTGCGCCGCTGTAAGTAAGAAACCTGAGATATTCGTTTTCGTCGGTGAAGCCTTCGGGCAATCCGAAGTCGGGCATAATGGGATCGTGGTCGAGAGTGTATTTCCCGATCTTCTCAACCAGCCCGGCCACATTGTCGATGGCCTCGGGTATGTCGCTGAAGATTGTTCTCATCTCCTCCTCGCTCTTGAGATATTCCTGCCGGGAATACCTGAGCCGGTCGGGATCGTCAATGTCCTTCGCGGTGTTGAGGCAGATCAGACGGTCGTGAGCTTCGGCATCCTCCGCGTTTATGAAATGCACGTCGTTGGTTGCAATGATCTTCACATTGTGTTTTTCGGCAAGTTTCCGGATGCCCTCTACAACCTTCTGCTGTTTCGGAAAAACCGTTCTGTCGGCTTCCGGATCGTTGGTCTCGTGCCTTTGTACCTCAAGGTAGAAGTCCTCGCCGAACAGGTCGGTGTACTCCTTCAGAACCTTCTCTGCCGTGGCAAAAGATCCGTTGAGTATCTCATCAGATATCTCCCCGGCCAGACATGCTGACGATGCAATAAGGCCCTCCCTGTATTGCGCCAGCAGTTCCTTGTCGATACGCGGGGTATAATAAAATCCCTTTATCCAGGCCAGCGAAACAAGTTTAATAAGATTCTTGTATCCTTTAAGATTTTTAGCAAGAAGCACAAGATGATCGCCCGACCGGTCCTCCTTTGCAGCCACGCCGCCCACAGGTCGTTTGGCCACATACATCTCACAGCCCAGAATGGGCTTGAGCCCCTTTTTCAGTGCGGTTGCATGAAACTCCTTTACCCCGAACATGTTGCCATGATCGGTGATTGCAATGGCCTCCATTCCCATCAGTTTGGCCTTGTCGATTAGATTGGAGATGTTCGAGGCTCCGTCGAGTATTGAATACTGCGTGTGTACATGCAAATGCGCGAATGGGGCCATATTGACTGTAATTTTTCTGTTAAGGTCGGAACACAAAATTAGCCAAAAAGCCCAACAGGCACCCAAAAAAAAGCAACGAGTTATCAACGACTGACTGCCGGTTTGAAATAGCCAGTTGGCAGTTAAGGCGATATGCGGTAAGCGGTACGCGGTATTATTCGGTATATAGGTATCCGGTAAGAAGTATTCGGTTTTTCACGCCTCGTACCTCTTACCGCGCACCTCGTACCGCATACCGCATACAGCGCACCGAATCACCCCACAACCCGATTTATTTAATTGTTTCCTTGAAAAATTTCTATATCTTTGCACCCACATTTTTAAAAAACAGGTTAAATAAAAAGCGTTAAAACTAAATGTCAGTTAAAATCAGATTAGCTAGGAAAGGCCGTAAGAGAAAGGCCTACTACCACATAGTGGTAGCTGATAGCAGGTCGCCACGTGATGGCAGATACATTGAAAGAATCGGAAATTACAATCCCCGAACCAACCCCGCAACAATCGAACTCAATTTCGATAAAGCCCTGGGTTGGCTGCAAAATGGCGCAATACCTACAGAAACCTGTAGAGCTATCCTCTCATATAAAGGAGTCCTGATAAAGAAGCACCTGCTCGATGGAGTGAAGAAGGGTGCATTCGACGATGCGGAAGCTACCAGGAGATTCGAAACCTGGATGAAGCAGAATGAGGAAAAGATCGAATCAAAAAAATCGAGCCTTGAAAAATCAAAGGACGATGATGTAAGCAGCCGCCTTCTGGCTGAAAAGAAAGTCAACGACGCAAGGGCTGCACGACTGGCCAAGAAACTGGCTGATCAGGCTGCCAAAGAGGCTGCTGAAGCTGCTCCTGCAAAAGAGGAACCTGCTGAAGCTGCAGTTGAAACAGTTGCTGAAACTGTCGTTGAAACCGCTGCTGAAACCGTTGCTGAAGCACCGGCAGTTGAAGAGACTTCACCTGAAACTCCTGCAAAAGAGGCTTCGGCTGAATAATTCAACCATCACAGGGAAAAAGACCCCGTGTCATACAATGCCGGCATATTACTCGGAAGGATACAGAAAGTCCAGGGCTATGACGGTACCCTGTCAGTAAAGCTGGAAAGGGATTTTACAGAAGATATTTCTGAAATGGAATCGGTTTTCATCGAATACGAAGGAAAACCGGTTCCTTTTTTTATCTCATCCATTGAAGATGAGGGAGGCGATATCCTCAAACTGAGACTCGAGGGCTACGACTCTTACGATAAAGCATCAATGTTCGCCGGCTGCAGGATAAGCATGACCTCCGGTACCCGCCGGGAAGAAGACGATGACAATTCAGGCATAACGGGATTCACAGTGATACTCAGCGATCTTAGCATTGTCGGTGTAATTGAGGAAATCATTCAGAATCCGGGTCAGGATCTTCTGAGGATCCTGTCACCTGAGAAAAAAGAAATACTTGTTCCGCTTCACAGCGACCTGATCGCCGGCATCAATAAAAAGAAGAGAACAATATCCATGGACCTGCCGGAAGGACTTATTGAAATCAATTAACAGGTCTGCAAAATCATATCGTTTTGGGTAAAAAATTTGTTGCAAAACAATAATTCATTTATCGTTTTACAATAAATATTCGTATATTTTTCCATTTAGTATTGCTTTATAAAGCAAGAAAGAAGTTCTCGCAGAGGCATGCAGATGGAAATCCCGCAGAGTTACGCAGAGAAGACTTTCAGGTTTTTTTAACCACGGAGTAACACAGAGTTAAGAAAGGAGTAATACGGAGTAAATCAAGAAGTTAGCCACGAATGGCACGAATGACCCCGACGCTACGGTCGGGATCTAAGCTTCGCTTCGACAAGACCTTGCACGACCTTCACGCCTTTCCGCCTCACGCCTCCCACCTCACGCCTCACGCATTTCTACGTCCCCGTTGCAACGATTCCCGTTTTCGGCCGTCTTTTACTCAACGAACCAATTGCCATTAACCAATTTAACCGGAATCAAATGAAAAAATTTATCCGACCAGCTATTTTACTAACCGCTTTTGTGTTAACCACAGCATTTGCACTGGGGCAGGCAAAAGAAACCAGGAATGTCAGAAACTTCACAAAGGTGAGCTATGGCATCTCAGGTGAACTGATCCTCAGAATCGGACCTGAATACAGTCTGACAATAGAGGGTGACAGGGATGACATTGAGGAAATCATTACCACTGTCTCGGGCGACAGACTGACAATCAGGCAGGACAACTGGAGGTTTGGTTTCAGGAACCAGATCGACAAGATCACAGTATACCTTACAATGCCTGAGGTTGAAGCGATTGGTGTTTCAGGATCAGGCAGACTGAGTGTCACGGACCCGATCGAAGCTGATGACCTTGATCTCAGTGTAAGCGGAAGCGGAAGGCTTTCCACATCAGCAGTGAGTGCCGATGACCTGCACTGCGGCATTTCAGGATCGGGAGGCATAATTCTCGGGAAGGGCTCAATCGATGAGGCAACAATTTCAATCAGCGGCTCCGGTAGCTTTTCGGGTGAAGATGCTGATATAGACAGGCTCGATGTAAGCATCTCAGGAAGCGGAAGTTGCCGTTGCGGGGAAGTGGATGAGCTGGAAGCCCATGTATCGGGAAGCGGCAATGTAACCTATTCGGGCAGTCCGAAAGTTAATGCCAGGGTATCAGGATCGGGCCATGTAAGATCGAGATAGCAGGATTATTTGCGGATAATCCTGATCACGCCATCATCCTCAACCTTTATTATGGATGATGGCGTATTCCTTGTTGTATCGGATTGCCTGTAGCTGACCACATAGTCGGCCGATGAAGCAATCACTTCTTCGATCTCGCTGAAAATGGCGGGAGCCGGTGCGTTACTGATGTTGGCTGAAGTCGATATGATCGGTTTTCTGAACCTTGTTATCAGCTCGTTGCAGAACCCTTCTGCACAAATCCTGATACCAACTGATCCGTCGCTCCCGGAAACACCTGGGGCAAGGTTCCTTCCGTTGGGATAAATTATAGTAAGCGGTTTGTCGGCTACCTCGGCAAGCTGGTAAGCAATTTCCGGAACATTCCTGACATACCGTTCCAGCATTCCGAATCCGTTAACCAGCACGATAAGACTTTTGCTGTCATCGCGCTGTTTGATTGAAAATATCCTTTCAACTGCATCCTGCCTGGTCGCATCACAACCCAGTCCCCAGATTGTATCGGTCGGGTATAGTATTACTCCCCCTTTGATAAGTACATCAACGGCCTTTTTAAGGTCGTCGGCAAATTCGTTTGCTTTGATCATTCCTGGCAGATATTAATTTGAAAAATTTTCTTCGCTCCCCCCGGGATCGGGGTAAACGAAGAAAATTAATTGCTAAATATGCAAATTAAAGCAGTCTCTTCCTGAGTTCTTCAGGCGATTCGGGCGACAGAAGCGCAAAAGGTATGTCAAAAACAGTCCTGGCGCCTGTCTGGCCTTCTTTTGCCATCCTGGCTATTGCCCTTGTATAGGCCACGATAACACTTGCCGTGAATTCGGGATTACTTTCAAGACTCAGACTAAATTCCAGTCTCTGCCCGGTTCCGTTTCCGGTTGTGCCGGTCCGTATTACAACTCCCCCGTGAGGCATTCCTGAATGTTTTGACTTCAGTTCTTCCTCAGTGATGAAATTCACTGTGGTGCTGTAATCGCTGAAATAGTTGGGCATTGTAAGAATTGCCTTTTCAATTGCTTCACGATCGGCTCCCTCCTCTGCAACAACATAACAATCCCTTGTATGCTTTTCGGATGTTGTGAGCTCCGGATTCTCTCCTGAACGGACTCTCTGCAGGGCATTTTCAACCGGTATTGTGTATTGAATCGCGTTCCTGACTCCCGGGATCCTCCTGATTGCATCCGAATGGCCCTGGCTGACGCCCCTTCCCCAGAATGTGTAATCGTGACCGGAGGGCAGTACGCTCTGGCCCAGCAGCCTCGCCAGCGAGAACAGTCCGGGATCCCAGCCTGCAGAGACCAGGCTGAGCTTTCCTGCAGCCCGTGATGATTCATCTACCTGCCTGTAATATTCAGGGATCCTGGCATGCGTATCGAAACTGTCGACCGTGTTGAACAGCCTCGACAGTTCAGGTCCCTGGACCGGCAGGTCAGTGGCTGAACCGCCGCACAGGATCAGTACATCTATTTTGTCTGTATAATTCTTTAGTTCAGATACATGAACAAGGTTTGAACCTGTTGCGGTATGTCCCGCTTCCCTTCTGGTGAATATTGCTACCAGTTCTATGTCGGGGTTCTGACCGGCTGCAAGTTCTACACCCCGACCCAGGTTTCCGTATCCGGCAATTCCGATTTTTATTTTTTTCATATTAAAATACCAGGCCAATGGCCATTAGTCTCTCCTTCATTTCGTTAATTATTTCTATTTCTTCTTCGGGTGATCCGGACTCGAATGTGACCGAAAACCGTACGTATTTTCCGGCGTCGTCCCACGGGACCGTCGATATCAGCGACTCCCTGATAAGGAATTCGGAGAACTGTGCCGCTGTATCAAAGACCTTGCCGCCTGTTGTTCCGCGGGGTGCCTTCACATAGCAGAAGAAGGTCCCCTTTGGTTTAACGGCCCTGAATCCGGCTTCATTAAGGGCTGCGATAAGCAGATCGAAGCGCCTGGAGTATTTCTTCACTGTTTTTTCAGTAATTTCAGTGTGCTCAAGTGCTTTAACTGCTGCCTTCTGAATTGCCCTGAACTGGCCTGAGTCGGTATTGTCCTTCACTGTGCCGTAAGCCTTTATCGCCCTGCTGTTCCCGCAGACAAATCCTATCCTCCAGCCTGTCATGTTGAACGCCTTTGACAGGGAATGGACCTCCAGACCGACATCCATGGCGCCGGCGACCGACAGAAAACTAAGCGGTTTCTGTCCGTCATAGGTCAGGGCGCCGTAAGCTGCATCGTTGACGACTACAATCCCGTTCTTCCTGGCAAAACCAACCACTTTTTCAAAGAATTCTGGAGTGGCAACTGCGCCTGTCGGATTGTTGGGATAGTTAATATAAAGCATCCGTGCCTTCCGGAGTATCTCCCCGGGTATGGAATCAAGGTCGGGAAGGAATCCGTTTGATTCAGTCAGCGGCAGGTTGAAGACTTCACCCCCGAGATACCTGGCATAGGTTGCCATCACCGGATACCCGGGAATTGTAGTAAGGAGGATGTCGCCCGGGTTGATGAAGCAGAAGGGCAGCATGGCAAGGATGGGCTTTGATCCTATACCATGTATTATATGTTCTGAAGGATCAATGCCTGAAAGCCCGTATACTTTTTGAAGATACCCGGCTGCAGCTTCCCGGAATTCAGGGATCCCGTTATCGGCGTACCACCTGTTCCCGGGCAGGCCGGCTTCTTCGGACAGCGATTTCACAACGAGCTCATCAGCTGGCCGGTCGGGCTCCCCGACTCCCATGTCGATAAGCTTTATACCGGGATTCGCCCTTGCTGCTTCTGCCTTTGCCCTCTTAATCAATTCAAACTTGTAGATGGCAGTCGATTTGCCGAAGCTTCTTCCTCCAAGCCTTTCAGCAATCTTATCTTCGAAAAAATCACTCATGAGGCAATCTTTTGAAATTCCATTAAAAATATTCCCGGCAAATGTAATAAAATGTTAACTCCGTTGCCCGCTTATTGCATTTTCATAATTCTGTTTTCAGGTAGTCCGGCTGATGTTAAATTGTCGGGCATATTCCCGTTTTTTAATGGCTTAAAGTGAAAAAAGAAGATTAAATTTGATAGAGAATCGACCTGCCTAATGTTCCCAAATTTCTGATACCATGAACAAATATGTTTATCTGACATGCACCCCTGAAGCACTTGTTGCTTCGATGCTGCCTCCCGAGGGTTTTGGGATGTACCTTTCAACAGGTACGAAAAAGAGGAACAAAGCCCAGACTATTTTCTTTGAGGTTGATCTGGAAAAGATCAGGAACCTCATCGACATGGAAAGCCTTAACCGCAGATGCGTTGCCAAGGAGGACGGCAGCCCGAAAAGCTCCGTTTATCTTTCCGTTTACAGGGTCCTCGAGATGGTTCCTCTCGATGCCCTGAAATCGCTTTACCTTACTACCGATCACGGAGTAGTGCTTGAACTGAAGAAAGCGCCCTATGACAGGAACGCGGAAGTGAAGGGAGCGCTTCACCTCTACCAGGAGCTTAATCCGGTAACGCCTCTTGTGGCGAGCGGACTTCCCCCTTCAGCATTTGTGAAGAGGCTAACTGACGGATCAACGCCCATCAGCCTGCCAAAACTTTTCTTCGTTGAACTGAAGCTTGGTGAACTGGCAACAAACCCTCTCTATGGTTCGGCTGAACATCTTCCTTATCTGAATATAGGCCATCTCCGCGATTGCCTCGAAATTCTCAGGGGAGAATACGACAAGCACATGAAGACTGTGCAGAGGATATTTTCAGGAGAGCTTCTCTACAGGACTATCGAGTCGGGATTTTATGTTGGAGCAAAGGATGATATAGTGTTCTATCCCTATCCATCAATGGCTGAACTCGAAAATATCAATTACGAGTTTTTCAGGGCAATTTAATCCGGGAATGCTCTTTTTCGTTTGCATAAATGAAAAACTGAATTAGTTTTGTACCGGCAAAATTTTTGTCGAACCAAAACCTAATTTTTCTAATTTAAAAACAGATATCATGATTAGTAGCATTTTTTGGATTGTGCCGGTTTCAGCACTTCTTGCATTGCTGTTTGCCTGGATCTTCTACCGGAATATGAAAGCTCAGGAAGAAGGTACCGAAAGGATGAAGGAGATAGCAGCATATGTAAGGGAAGGAGCCATGGCGTATCTCAGCCGTCAGTATTCGGTGGTTATCAAGGTGTTCATCATACTTGTTATCCTTCTGACCGTCCTGGCGTATTTTGGAATTCAGAATCCTTTTGTGCCTGTTGCATTCCTTACCGGAGGATTCTTCTCAGGTCTCTGCGGTTACCTTGGAATGAAAACCGCGACCTATGCTTCGAACAGAACCGCATGGGCGGCTTCAAAATCACTTAACAAAGGTCTTCAGGTTGCTCTCAGGAGCGGAGCGGTTATGGGTCTGGTTGTGGTTGGCTTCGGATTGCTTGACATTGCAATCTGGTTCCTGATCCTCAACGGATGGG
Source organism: Bacteroidales bacterium (assembly GCA_034004115.1). Lineage (GTDB taxonomy): Bacteria > Bacteroidota > Bacteroidia > Bacteroidales > VadinHA17 > LD21. Next base: position 14,084 of record JAVEXG010000052.1, read on the forward strand.
TTTTCACTCCGGAGCATATGGCTAACGGACTCGACTTCCTTGGACTTACTTTTGTCCACCCCGGTACTACTGAGCATGAAAAGCTTATAGAAATTACAGCTGTGATGCTTACTTTCGGAATGGGTGCATCAACCCAGGCTCTCTTTGCCCGTGTAGGCGGCGGTATCTTTACAAAAGCTGCTGACGTAGGCGCTGACCTCGTTGGAAAAGTTGAAGCAGGCATCCCTGAGGATGACCCCCGCAACCCCGCTACAATTGCTGATAACGTTGGCGACAACGTAGGTGATGTAGCCGGTATGGGCGCTGACCTTTATGAATCATACGCAGGTTCAATACTTGCAACTGCTGCTCTCGGTGCTGCATTGCCGGCAATTACGGGCGACCTCCAGATGAAGGCAGTCATTGCTCCGATGCTTGTTTCAGCAATCGGAATATTGCTTTCAATAGCAGGTGTTTACATGGTAAGAACCAAGGAATCGGCAACACCTAAAGCTCTTCTCCGCGCTCTGCTTCTCGGAACCGGAGGAAGTTCTGCACTTATCCTGGTTGTACTGGCCGTTATGGCCGGCATGGACTGGATTACCTGGGGTGTTTTCGGATCAGCAGTTGCTGGTCTTGCTGCCGGTGTGATTATCGGCCAGTCGACCGAATACTATACTTCAGATGGAAACAAACCGACCCAGGGTATTGCAAAACAGGCCCTTCAGGGTCCTGCTACAGTTATTATTGAAGGAATGGCTGTCGGTATGTCTTCAACATGGGTCCCGGTTGTGACAATCGTTGGCGGTATAATCGCGGCTTACGGTTTTGCAGGTGGTTTCACCAACTTTGCAATGGGTGTATACGGAATCGGATTTGCTGCCGTAGGTATGCTTTCAACCCTTGGTATCACTCTTGCAACTGATGCTTTCGGACCTATTGCCGATAACGCCGGTGGAAATGCCGAGATGTCGGAACTTCCGAAAGAAGTCAGGGAAAGAACAGATGCTCTCGACGGACTTGGAAACACAACTGCTGCGACCGGAAAAGGATTTGCTATCGGATCAGCTGCCCTTACAGCTCTTGCTCTTATGGCAGCATATATGGAAGAAGTAAGGCTGTGGCTTGGCAGACTTATTGACAAGGCACCCGAAGGTTTCAAACAGATAGGTGATACTCTTTTCTACAGCGATAACATGCCTGCAGTACAGGAGGGAAAACATGCAGTCCACATTACCACTGCTACAATAAGGGATTTCACCGCAGCATACGACCTGTCGCTTTTCAACCCCATTCTTCTGGGTGGCGTTTTCATCGGTGCCATGATGGCATTCCTCTTCAGCTCAATGAGCATGAAAGCTGTCGGACGCGCAGCAGGTAAGATGGTGGACGAGGTCCGCCGTCAGTTCCGCGAGATCCCGGGCATTATGGACGGAACAGGGAAACCTGAATATGCAAAGTGTGTTGAAATATCAACAAAAGGCGCTCAGAGCGAAATGCTTGTTCCTTCAATGATAGCCATCGTAGTTCCCCTTGCAGTCGGTGTGATATTCGGAGTCCCGGGTGTCATCGGACTACTCGCAGGAGGTATGAGCACAGGCTTCGTGCTGGCAACCATGCTTAACAACTCGGGCGGTGCATGGGACAATGCAAAAAAATACATCGAACGCGGAAACTACGGTGGAAAGAAAAGCGAACCTCACAAGGCATCAGTTGTCGGCGACACCGTTGGCGATCCTTTCAAGGATACATCAGGTCCTGCCCTCAACATCCTTATCAAGCTTATGTCAATGGTTTCGGTTGTCCTCGCCGGACTGACCGTCGCATGGAGTATCCTGAGCTGATACGGTAATTAAAATTCTTACATATTCAATCCCCCTTCCGTTATGCCGGAAGGGGGATTTTTTTCTTACTTTTGGATAAAACCCTGAAAAATGATGCTCCCTGCCCTGTCCGATATTCAGTCGGCCCATCTCAGAATCAGTCCGTTTATTCACCGGACTCCCGTGCTTACTTCCCGCCAGCTGAACCTCATCTACGGCTGTGAACTGTTTTTTAAATGCGAGAACTTTCAGAAAGTGGGAGCTTTCAAGTTCAGGGGAGCGACAAATGCAGTTCTCTCGCTGAGCGGGGATCAGAGAAAGAAGGGTGTTGTGACGCATTCATCGGGGAACCATGCAGCCGCACTGGCCCTGGCTGCCGGCATGAACGGAATTAAGGCTTACATAGTGATGCCTGAAAACGCTCCGTCTGTAAAAAAGGATGCTGTGGCTGGTTACGGAGCTGAGATTACATTCTGCAAACCAACACTGAAGGCACGAGAGGAGACCTGCAGGGCGATAATGGACTCGACAGGGGCAACACTCATCCACCCGTACGACAATTTCAACGTGATATGCGGACAGGGTACTTCGGCACTTGAACTTCTGGAAGAAAGGAATGATCTTGAGTTTATTGTGGCGCCGGTAGGAGGGGGAGGCCTGATGAGCGGCACCTCGACTTGCGCAAAGGGCATCAACACGCGGATCAGGGTGATCGGAGCGGAACCGCTGAATGCCAATGATGCATGGAAGTCCTTTACAACAGGGATACTCACACCTTCTGTTAATCCCCTAACCATAGCCGACGGTCTTCTTACTTCCCTGAGCGAGCTTACATTTTCAATAATCCGCAGAAATGTTGATGATATTCTCACAGTGAGCGAGGAGTCGATAATAAACTCGATGAAACTGGTCTGGGAGAGGATGAAGATCATCATCGAGCCTTCATCGGCAACCGTACTGGCTGTTGTCGGTGAGAATCCGGCCTTGTTCAGGGGAAAGAAGGTCGGGCTTATAATTTCAGGAGGGAATGTGGATCTGAGGAGGTTGCCATGGCAAGAAGGCGTAAAGGTGTAAAGACGTAAAGGTGTAAAGGTGTAAAGGTGTAAAGGCGTAAAGGTCATGCAAGTCATGCAGGTCGTGCAGGTCATGCCAGTCGTTTCCACTAATAACGACTGTCAGAATGAAACACCTTCTTAACTCCGTGTTACTCCGTCTTAACTCCGTGTGACTCAGTGGTCAAAAAGAAAACAACCAGTCTAATTCTTCTTCCTGAAAAACGCCGTAATCGGATAGTGGTCGGAGTACTTCACCTTTGTGATATCGAAATGACGGCACTCGAACGAGTCATCATAAAGTATATAGTCGATACGGTTGGGAGGATAATTGCCCTTATAGGTGAAACCTGCCCCGTATCCTGCACTGACAAACGAATCAAACAGCCCCCTCCTGATCTTCCTGTAAGAATATGAAACGGGGGTGTCGTTGAAATCGCCGGCAACGATAACCGGATAAGGCGATTTGTCGATTACCTCCTTGACGGATTTTGCCTGTGTGGCCCTCTTTACGAATCCTGCCCTCAGGCTCGAAGAAATGTTCGCTATCTCGTGGAAGGTCTCCCGTTCCTCGGTTCCTTCAACAAGTTCGTTGATGAAAGTCCTTTCCATCCTTTGAAGCCTGAACGACTGAAGATGGTTATTGAAGATCCTGATAGTATCTTCGCCGGCCAGTATGTCGGTGTAAATTGACAGGCTCGACGACTTCTCATGAACTATATCCTTTCTGCCGACTATCGGGTATCTGCTCAGCGTGACAATTCCGTATGACCGGTTCTTACCCGTACGGATAATCTTGAAATGGGAATTATAACCTTTACCTGCCGCTGACTTTATTTCCTGCTGTTTCCGGGCAGGATCGCCTGAAAGGAAGATTTCCTGAAGGCATATCACATCGGCTTTCTGATTTTTCAGAAGCTCGAGTATCTTTTTCTCTGAATTGTTGTTTCCATTTCCCTCATAGTAGTTGAAGAGGCGGACATTGTAGCTCTGAACCTGGAAGGTGCCAGTCTTGTCGCCTGCAGGTTTCTGAACCTTCAGATAGTTTGAGAAATGGGTGAAGCCTGCAAGGATTACCGCAAGGGAGAGGAGGGCTTCCCACTTCCGGGCGATTGCCCATGTCAGGCAGAATAACAGGTTTGCAAGCAGCAGATAAGGATAGGCCAGGCCGAAAAGTGCAGGAAAAGCAACGATATCAGGATTTATATGAACAGAAAGATACGACAGGAGCAGGGCAATGACAAAAATGACATTAACACCAAGAAATGCTCTGTAAATGATCTTTTTCAAGGCTCTCTGATTTACTGCTAAAATACCTCTATTCCTTTTACAATCGTGATTACTGCCGATGATTTTTGATCAGGGATTGTAATTGATTTACGAATACTTAAGTCTTGTGGATCAGTACTTCCTGTTTTGTGCGGTTTTTATAAACCCAAAAGAGTGATTGGCAAACATTTGTGATGTAAAGTTTTAATGAAAAATTGGGTTTCTCGACCCGTGTGTGTTTTTTGCGATGTTTGTTCGTCGTGGTATGGTCAGTAACCGGGATCTCCAGCCTTGAGGGCTGGTCTTCCAGGAGCCCCGGTCCCATCCGGGGTAGGGGGCAATAATACCAATCCGACCCTGGAGGGGTGGCCTTCAATTTTTACATGTAACTGAAAGTCAACCCCTCCGGGGTTGTACGTGGTGTATGGTGCTCTCTTCCCGGGGCGAGACCCGGGCTACTGGAAGTCGACACCCCAGGTGTCGGAATAGGTTGAATTAATGTTTGGTACGGTAGAAGGTCCTTGAAATATTAAACTCATCTTAACTTTGGGTGTCTTTCGCACAAAACAGGAAGGCTGGTAATTGATTTACCAATGCCTAAGTCTTGTGGATTAGTTTTTTTTTTGGCTTTCCCTGAAGAGGAGATCTTTTTCCTCCCTGGTAAGGCTGTCGTATCCTCCCCTGGATATCTTTTCGAGTATCTTGTTGATTTCTTCCTGGCGGTCGGCTTTTGCCTTGTTGTATTCGTAATCGGTCTTTTTCCTGTTGTATGTTACTTTCATCTTCTTCCTGGGCTTGAAGAGAGTCACCAGTGAATCAATAATTCTGTTGATGCCTCTGCCCGGATCTATCCCCTTTCTCAGTCCCGCAGTGTAAAGGTATCCGAACAGCGCTCCTCCCATATGCGCCAGTTTGCCTCCCGAATTGACAGAAAAGTCCATAACTGAAGTCATGACGAAGATTGCAACCGCGATCCATTTTATCTTTATCCGTCCTAAAAGAAACAGGTTTATGGGATAATCGGGGACATATGCCGCTATGGCTACCACCACTGCAAGTACCGACGCAGAAGCTCCGATGGCCACCGACTCGGGTATCATTCCGCTGAAAACGGGAAATATATTGAATGACAGGATATAGACCAGGGCCCCGGCAATGCCTCCAAGCAGATAAACGGCAACAAGCTTCCGCTGGTCGAGGTATTCGAGGAATATTTTCCCGAACCAGTAGAGCCACAGCATGTTGAAGAGGATGTGGAGAATATCCTTATGCGTGAACATATATGTTAAAAGCGTCCACGGTTTAATGGCCAGGGCCTTGAGCGACGCGGGAACTGAAAATACTTTCAGGATTTTGAGCGAAAGAGCCTCGTTATTGAAGAGGTAAGCTATTATTGATACTGCAGAAATAAACAGGAAAACAGCGATATTTATGTATATCAGCCTGTTAAGATTATTGGCGGAGCTGAAAGTCTTTTTTATGTCGTGCCAGAGGGCCATAGGCTCAGTAAAGTGTATTGGATGTTTTCCTCCAGTATCTGATAAGAATATAGCCGAAGAGCATGCCTCCGAGATGTGCGGCATGTGCTATGTTGCTTCCGGGCTGGGTGACAGCCATATACAATTCGATGGCGCCGTAACCCAATACGAAATACTTGGCCTTTATCGGGATCGGAGGGAAAAGGAGCATCAGCTGGGTGTTGGGGAAAAGGACACCGAATGCGAGAAGCACGCCGAAGATAGCTCCTGAGGCACCTACAGTGGGTATGTTCATTATCATCTGGAGACTCTTCATGGTTTCATCGGCATACTGCTTTCCCTCGCTCAGGACCATGGCGCCGTCAGCCAGGACAAGCTGAAGCTGCTCGGGACTGATTGCATTGACAGCCTTGGCATACTGGATCGCAATAACTGATTCGTGAACCAGCGCCGCACCAAGTCCGCATACCATGTAATAGATGAAAAACCTTTTGGGCCCCCACACGTTCTCCAGAATGCCTCCGAACATATAAAGGGCGAACATGTTGAAGAAAAGATGCCAGATACCGGCATGCATGAACATATGAGTCAGGATCTGGAAAGGCTTGAACATTTCCGATTTGGGAAAATAAAGCCCCAGAACAGAGGTGAGATCGTATCCAAAGACGCTTTGCGCTGTCCAGG
>JAVEXG010000210.1:0-4227 GCA_034004115.1 Bacteroidales bacterium
TGGCAGCGGCTTTTTTCAAGGAACTCATTCAGCCTGTTCAGGATACCGACTGTGCTTACAGTGATGCGGGAGGGGCTCCATCCATAACCCCAGTCACTTGTCAGGATATCGAGACTCCTCAGTACTTCGTTCAGGTTATCAAGTGGTTCTCCCATTCCCATATAAACCATATTGGTTATCTGTCTGTATTCAGGCAGGCTGCGAAACTGGTTGAGAATTTCATTTGAGGAAAGATTCCCCTGAAATCCCTGCTTGCCAGTCATGCAGAACACGCATCCCATTTTGCATCCTGCCTGGGAGGAAACGCAGATAGTAGCTCTGTCCTTTTCAGGGATGAAAGCGGTTTCTATAAACTTGCCGTTCAGAACATTGTAGAGGTATTTTTTTGTTCCGTCGGCACTGACTGAGGTCTGTAATGGTTCGGCTAAGCCCATTTCATAATACTCCGAAAGGACCTCTCTCATTTTTATTGAAAGGTTTGTCATTTCGTTAATCGACCGGATTTCTTTCCGGTATAGCCAGTCCGCGATCTGCCTTGCGGCAAATCCGGGCATCCCGACCCGCTTTGCAACCGCTATGAGTTCGTCTAATGTCTTTCCGTATAGTTTTTCCTTTTGCATGGTGTTACCCGGGGGTTGTTGGATAAATTCTGCCTCACGAATATCCGTCGGGCTTCTTATTATCAGGTTTCAATCGTTCCTTCGAAAACGAAAGTGGCCGGACCACACAACTTTATTCCTGTAATCAGATCCGGCCCGATTTCGAATTCAACTTTCAGTTCACCTCCCCTGGTCCTTACTTTTACCGGAGTACTGACAAAATGACCTGACAATACCGAAGCAATGGCAGATGCAGTTACCCCTGTTCCGCATGATAATGTTTCATCTTCGACTCCCCTTTCAAAAGTTCTGACAAAGATTCCATCTTGTTGAATTTCAACGAAGTTTACATTTGTTCCTCCGGGTTTGAACTCATCTGACCATCTGATCTTTCTTCCTTCAGAAAATACATCAAGGTTGTCCGGATCGCTGGTGAACACAACATAGTGGGGTGATCCGGTATTTATGAAATGGTTGCCGGAAATTTTGCTTACGTTTTTCACGTCGCTCATTGTCAGCCGTATAATATTGTTTTCCGAGTGTGCTTCATGAATTCCGTCGGGGGCAAGGAAGCGCTGACTGGGACCGGCAATACCATGTTTAAGGGCAAATGCGGCAGCACATCTGCCTCCATTTCCGCACATTGTTCCCCTGAAGCCATCGGAGTTGAAATAAATCATCTCATAATCATACCCGTCCAAAGCGCCGATAAGTATCAGTCCGTCAGCACCTATACCGAATCTCCTGTCGCAAAGGCGGTTTATTAATCCGGAATTGCCGGGATTAAAAACGTTGTTACGATTGTCTATGATAATGAAATCGTTGCCAGTTCCCTGGTATTTGTTAAAAGCTGTTACCATCAGTGTTAAATAGTTGTTAAATATTTGTCAATCATTAATAAACAACATAAAAATGCACAAACTTTGTGAACAGAAGTGACCGGAAATGGTTACAAATATATGAATCTTTTAGAAAGGCATTAAATTTGAATCATGGTAACGGGAAATGGAAAAGTATAACCATAATACACGATAGTTATGAAAATGAAATATTTATTAGGTAGTTTGTTAATGGCTGTGCTTGGTGCGGCGATAGCGTTGTTTGCATATACAAAGATCGTTGACAAGCCTTCCACAACTCAGTCAAAGGAAACCAGGCTGGCTGAAAGGAACGCCGAGGCCTTGCTTACATCGCTCTCGATGCAGGAAGGCCAGATTGATTTCACATATGCGGCCGAGATGACCGTTCATGGTGTCGTACATGTACGCACGAAAAGTATGGTCTCCCCGCAGGCCTCAAATCCCTTCTGGGAGTATTTTTATGGTGACCGCTACACTCCGCGTCCAAGGGAAGTGAAGGGATATGGTTCAGGCGTCATCATTTCTGAAGACGGATATATAATTACAAATGACCATGTAATTGACGACGCTGAGAACGTGGAGGTAAGACTGAATGACAAAAGGGTATTTGAAGCAAAGATAATAGGGAAGGATCCGAGCACCGACATTGCATTGCTTAAGATCGAGGCCAAAGGTCTGCCTTTCATAAAGTACGGCGATTCTGACAAGCTCAGGCTTGGTGAGTGGGTTCTTGCAGTGGGCAACCCGTTTTCGACCAGTGAGCTGGATCTGACATCGACAGTTACAGCCGGAATTGTAAGTGCAAAAGGAAGAAACCTCAATATACTTGACAGCGAACTCAGAATTGAGTCATTTATTCAGACCGATGCAGCGCTCAACATGGGGAACAGCGGAGGCGCACTTGTTGACACAAAGGGATTGCTGGTCGGAATTACATCTGCAATTGTATCTCCCAGTGGTGCTTATGCAGGAAACTCTTTTGCAATTCCCATAACACTTGTGAGTAAGGTTGTCGAGGATCTTAAGCAGTATGGCGAAGTTCAAAGAGCGATCATCGGAGTCAACATTACGGAAGTGACTCAGGAAGACGCTGAAAAACTGAAGCTTAATGAAGTAAGGGGTGCGCGAATATCTGGAATAGTTCCTGAAGGGGCCGCTGAAGCCGCCGGTCTGAAGGAGAATGATATAATAATCAGGTTTGAAGGCAAGGATGTCAATTCCCCTTCCGAGCTTCAGGAGCATGTCAGCAGGAAGCGTCCGGGTGAAAAGGCGAATGTGACCTATATCAGGAATGGCAGGGAGTATACGGTACCTGTAACAATGAAGAATATAGCCGGTAATACAAATGTTGTAACCCCTGGCATGGGAGCAGGTCCTGTTGTTTATGGAGCCCGCCTGGAGTCGCTGACCCCGGGCGATATGAAAAAGTTTGAAGTTGATCATGGTGTGAAGGTCACCGAGGTCAGCGACGGCAGGTTCAGGGACCTTGGAATAAAGAAGGACTTTATAATCCTGACAGTGAACGGAAAGAGGGTAAAATCCGCTTCAGATGTACGCCAGGCAACGTCCGACGGGAAGGAATTGAGATCTATAGAGGGTATCCAGTCGAATGGGACCATGTTTAGCTACTCATTCAGGAATTAAATATAGTCCCGTCTAAAATGTTGATGCACAGGAGACTAAAATTTTAAACATCTCCTGTGCAAAACATTATTCTATTTATTTTGTTATTAACTTATAAAGCAATATCTTTGCGGAAATTTTTTCGGAGGCATAATGAGACAGCTAAAAATTACCAAATCCATAACAAACAGGGAAAGTGCATCACTGGACAAGTACCTTCAGGAGATTGGTAAAGAGGAGTTGATATCAGTGGAAGAAGAAGTTGAACTTGCTCAAAGGATCAAGAAAGGGGACCGGGCTGCTCTTGAAAAGCTTACCAAGGCCAATCTCAGGTTTGTCGTTTCGGTGGCAAAGCAATACCAGAATCAGGGTTTGAGTTTACCGGATTTAATTAATGAAGGAAATCTCGGATTGATCAAGGCTGCTGAGAAGTTTGATGAGACAAGGGGATTCAAGTTCATTTCGTATGCAGTATGGTGGATCAGGCAGTCGATACTTCAGGCTCTTGCCGAGCAGTCGAGGATCGTAAGGCTTCCTCTCAACCAGGTTGGTTCGCTTAACAAGATAAACAAGGCTTTTTCGAGGTTTGAGCAGGAGAACGAAAGGACTCCGTCGCCCGAGGAACTGGCCGAAGTTCTCGAACTGCCAAAGGAAAAAGTAACGGATACGCTTAAGGTCTCAGGACGTCATGTATCTGTCGATGCTCCCTTTATTGAAGGCGAGGATAACAGTCTGCTTGATGTGCTCACAAATTCGGATTCGCCTGTTGCCGACAAACTCCTGATGGATGAATCGCTGTCGCGTGAGATATACAGGGCTCTTGCCACTCTTACCGAGCGCGAAAGGGATATTATCAGGTTCTTTTTCGGAATCGGCTGTCAGGAGATGACTCTTGAGGAGATAGGCGAGAAATTCGGACTCACCCGCGAAAGGGTAAGGCAGATTAAGGAGAAAGCTATAAGAAGACTAAGACATACATCCAGAAGCAGATTGCTGAAAGGTTACCTGGGTTAATGCTAAAGGTTCATACAAAAAAGGGACGCTTGAAAAGCGTCCTTTTTTATTATAAAGGTGAACCCCGGGGAGAGGGTCACCTTTCAATGGCTCGCAAGCATGGATAGTGCGAGCAGGGGAAAATGTGATAT
>JAVEXG010000211.1:0-4221 GCA_034004115.1 Bacteroidales bacterium
ATCCCGAGGATTATGACGATACACTGGTTGTTTCGTATCTTGGCTACTATGCCAGGGAAATACCTGTGAGGCAATCGCTTGGGAATTTCTTCAGAATTGAAATGAGAAGGGAATTCATATCGATCCCCGAGATTATAATTAAGAACCAGATCCCCTGGGATATTGTGAATAAAGTGAGGTATAACCTTACCCGTAACTATGGAAACACTCCTGCCCGCACCACCGCTTTTTACAGGGAAGGCGTTTTAAGAAAGAACGAGCTTCAGACCTATTCAGAGGCGGTCCTTCAGTTATATAAGAGCGCCTATTCCGGCACTCTTCTGAACGATCAGGTTAAGGTACTGAAGAGCAGGAAGATAGAAAACCTGGGTATCAACGATACAATAGCCGTAAGACTGAAGGCAGGTTTAAACACTTGTCTCCAGCTTGACGGCATGAAACACGGGTTTGATTTTATCTCGGGCGAGAGCATGCTGGATTACACATACAGGCTAACCGACATCATATCTTATGATGATGAAGCTGCTTACGAGATAGAGTTCACCCCGAGGGAGGAAGCCGATGTGCCCATGTTTCACGGATCGTTGTTCATAAATACTTCGGATTTTGCCCTGCTGAAGGCAGAATTCAGCATCACCCCCGATTATCTCAAGGAGATGAGGTCGTCATTCATATCCAATCCGTCGCGGGACTTCACGACCTGGCCTGTTTCAGTGGATTATTCTGTTTCATACAGGAAAGTGGCCGGAAGGTACTACCTTAATCATGTAAGGGGGGACCTCCGGTTTGAGTCGAGGCTGAAAAAAAGAATTTTCAAAACCATGTTTGACGTATTCTTCGAGATGGCGGTTACCAGTTCGAGCATTGAGAATGTGGTCAGGTTTGAAAGGGAGGAGCTGGCTCCGGTGCATTCGGTTTTCTCAAGGACGATCAATAGTTATGATCCTGTTTTCTGGGAAAATCAGGAGTTCCTCAAGCCTGAGGAGAATCTTCTCAATGCCTTGAAAAATATGAGGGTTAAGCTCCAGGAATTCAGTGAATGAGTTTCCTTTATACCAGGCAGGCAACCGTCAATACTGATTTATAAGGCTATACAGTTCAGTAAGGTCGGGAGTAAGAACGATCTCGGTTCTCCTGTTCTTCTGACGTGCTTCAGTTGTATTGGCTGCGTCAACAGGCATGTATTCGCTTCTTCCCGATGCTGTCAGTCTGCCCGGCTCGATTCTTGTTCCTTCGAGCAGTGTTCTGACAACAGTCGTTGCCCTTTTTACGCTCAGGTCCCAGTTATCTGTAAGGTTTCCGCTTCCCGGGTTATAGGGAACATTATCGGTGTGGCCTTCGATTGTAACCTGTATGCCCGGGTTCTTCTCCAGCACCCCGGCAAGTTTCCTGAGTGCATTCCGTCCGTTTACGTCAATATCCCAGCTTGCCGACCTGAAAAGAAGTTTTTCGTCAAGCGACACATACACTTTACCGTCGCGGTTTGTTACCGTAAGCCCGTTGTTTTCAAACCCCAGCAAAGCTTCGGAGACCTTTTGCTTAAGGTCCTGAACGATTTTCCGCTGGGAGTCGAGGATCTTTTCGAGTTCAGCCATACGGGCGTTTTTTTTATCAAGCTCCAGGGTAAGTTCGTCGAGCGACACCTTCTTGAGATCCATTGAATACTCCAGCTGCCTCATGATATCCTCCTTCTGACGCAGGTTATCCTGGGCTGCCTGAAGATCGGCCAGAAGTTTCCGGGTCTCGGTCAGGTTTCCCTTGACCAGGTCATCCTGGGCAATCTGGAGGGCATTGAACCTGTCGGAGAGGGTGTTAATTTCCTCCCTGGCCTTGTTGCGTTCAATTTCGGCAAGGGCAATATCCTGTCTCGAACTGGCAATCTCAGCTTCAAGGGCAGCGATTTTTGTCGCGATTTCCCTGTTTTGCATCGAGAGGTTAAGATTCTCGGTCTTGAAATCATCCCGGTCAATCATATTCTGCCTGCTTGCATTCTGGAGTGCGCGGTATTTGCTGGCCGGAACGCACGACCACGCTGCAATTGCAAACAGAACGGCAATTACGGCAAAAGGCTTGTTCATATTCAGGATCAGGTTAATTAGTTATCTGCAGTGACAAAAATAAGAAAATCCGCTATAAGGGCCGGCAAACATAAGGCAATAATAATTGTTATATTTGCACAATCTTTATTACCTGTTTAGGAATGCACCAGGAGGAAAATCTTCTGTTTCAGATCTCATCACCCGACGACCTCAGAAAGCTAAAGCCCGAAGAGCTAATAAGGCTGAGCGGAGAACTGAGGCAGTATATAATTGATATGGTGAGCAGAAACCCGGGTCACCTGGGCGCAAGCCTTGGTGTTGTGGAGCTTACGGTCGCCCTTCATTATGTTTTTGATACTCCCCGCGACAAGCTGATATGGGATGTGGGTCATCAGGCCTATGGCCACAAGATACTGACAGGCAGGCGCGACAGGTTTTACACCAACCGGACTTACAAGGGAATCAGCGGCTTTCCCAAGATGGAGGAGAGTGAATACGATGCTTTCGGAACGGGGCATTCGTCAACATCCATTTCAGCCGCACTGGGCATGGCCGTGGCAGCTAAAAAGCTCGGAGAAAAGCACCATGTGGTAGCGGTGATAGGGGATGGAGCCATGACAGCAGGCCAGGCGTTTGAAGGGCTCAACAATGCAGGTATTGCTCAGTCAGACATACTTGTTATTCTCAATGACAATAACATAGCTATCGACCAGAATGTGGGTGCCCTGAGGGAGTACCTTCTTGATATAACAACCAGCAAGGCTTACAACCGCTTCAGGAACAAGGTATGGAGTTTTCTCGGGAGGTTCGGCAAGTTCGGTCCGGGTGCCAGGACCATAGCCAGTCAGATACAGTCGGGTCTCAAGAGCACCCTCCTGGACAAGAGTAATCTTTTCGAAGGATTGAATTTCAGGTATTTCGGACCCATCGACGGTCACGACATACTTCATCTTGTAAGTGTCCTGCAGGACCTGAAGAGGATTCCGGGTCCCAAGCTGCTTCATTGCATGACGATCAAGGGCAAGGGATTGAAGCAGGCGGAGCAGAACCAGACTGCATACCATGCTCCAGGGATCTTCGACAAGGAAACCGGACTGATAATAAAAACCACCGATCCTACGGTGCCTGCAACGTATCAGGAGGTTTTCGGGGAAACAATCCTGGAACTCGCCAGGGCCAATAAGAAAATTGCCGGCATAACCCCGGCAATGATTACCGGATGTTCGCTCTGTACAATGAGAAAGGAGATACCTGAAAGGGTTTTTGATGTAGGTATTGCCGAACAGCATGCGGTTACATTTTCGGCCGGACTGGCATCCCAGGGTATGGTACCTTTCTGCAATATCTACTCATCATTCCTCCAGAGGGCTTATGATCAGGTTATCCACGACGTGGCCCTGCAGAAACTGCATGTGATATTCTGCATCGACAGGGGAGGGCTGGTAGGCACCGACGGAGCAACGCATCACGGGTTCTTTGATCTTGCATTCATGAGGTCAATACCCAACATGATTGTATCGGCTCCCATGGACAGCCTTGAACTCAGGAACCTTCTTTATACCGCTCAGCTTGATCATAACAAAGGACCATTCTCGATACGTTATCCCAAGGGATGCGGAATGGTGAGAGACTGGAATCAGCCCTTGGCAGAAATTGAGATCGGGAAAGCACGGCTTATAAGGGAAGGTAACGATTTGGCTGTAATTACAATAGGGCATCCGGGAAATTTTGCAGTTAAAGCAGCTGCCATTCTGGAGGCTGAAGGCATTACCTTCACCCATTACGACATGAGGTTCCTTGCGCCTGTCGATGAAGAGGCACTTCATTCGGTTTTCAGGAAGTTCAGTAAAGTGGTTACTGTTGAGGACGGAGTGCTTAAGGGCGGTCTGGGAAGCGCAGTATTGGAATTCATGTGCGATAACGGATACAACGCCGAGGTTAAACGGCTGGGCATCCCCGATTACTTTGTTGAGCACGGAACACAGGAGGAACTCATCAGGGAATGCGGATTTGACACAGACAGTCTGTTGAAGGAGATAAGGAAACTGGTACATGTCCCGGTAAGGCATTGAAGACGAAACAAATGCAGCAAGTATTATTTAATACAATCAAATCATGAAGACAGCAATTATCTCAATTATGATGCTTCTCCTGATATCCTGCGGTCCCGGCACCGGAACCA
>JAVEXG010000212.1:0-4199 GCA_034004115.1 Bacteroidales bacterium
GATATAGCGCCGGCCCTGTTCCCGATAATAGGAGAGGGGAATTTTGAACAGAGCTTCGACAGGCTGAAAAAGAAGCCTGAAACCAAAAAGGACCCGGCTGAGACAACGATTTGACCGCGTTTGCTATATTTGCAGTCCGGATAAAAGCACGACTTATGAACTTTGTTGAAGAACTGAAATGGAGGGGTATGATACATGACATCATGCCGGGAACCGAGGAATTGCTTGAAAAAGAGGTCACTAAAGGATATATCGGATTTGATCCGACGGCCGACTCACTGCATATCGGACATATGGTGCAGGTGATGCTGCTTGTTCATTTCCAGCGTTCGGGACATGTTCCGATAGCTCTTGTCGGTGGTGCGACAGGTATGATCGGCGATCCATCGGGCAAGTCGGAAGAGAGGAATTTCCTGGATGAGGAGACTCTCCGGAGAAACCAGGAGGGTATAAGAAACCAGCTCGCCCGATTTCTTGATTTTTCTCCGGAGCTGAAGAACCGCGCCATAATGGTGAACAACTACGACTGGATGAAGGATTATTCATTCCTTGGTTTTATCCGGGACATAGGAAAGCATATCACTGTTAATTACATGATGGCCAAGGATTCGGTTAAGAAAAGGCTCGGAGCCGATGCAAAGGAAGGGATGTCATTCACCGAGTTTTCATATCAGCTTGTCCAGGGCACCGATTTCCTTCATCTGTACAATGAAATAGGCTGCAGGCTTCAGATGGGAGGATCGGATCAGTGGGGAAACATTGTCACGGGCACCGAACTGATAAGGAGAAAGACCGGAGGCGAGGCCTTTGCAATGACCTGTCCGCTTATCACCAAATCGGACGGCACCAAATTCGGAAAGACCGAATCAGGAAATGTCTGGCTCGATCCGGAGAAGACTTCGCCATACCATTTCTATCAGTTCTGGCTCAATGTATCGGATGAGGATGCCGCGAAGTACATAAAAATATTCACCCTCCTCGACAGGGTCACAATTGAGGAGCTTACCGAAGCCCACAGGGAGGCTCCCCATGAGAGGATCCTTCAGAAGCGCCTGGCTGAGGAGATGACTGTGATGGTGCATTCGCGCGATGATTATGAAGCTGCCGTTGAGGCATCACAGATACTCTTCGGGAAAGGGACCACCGAATCGCTGAAAAGAATGAATGAAAGCACTTTCCTGTCGGTCTTCGAGGGAGTGCCGGTGTTTGACATCAGCATGGAAGTGATCGGCAGGGGAGTGAGTGCGGCAGATCTATGCGCCGAACACTCGGCGGTGTTTGCATCAAAGGGCGAACTGAGAAGGCTTGTACAGGGAGGGGGAATGAGCATCAACAAGGTAAGGATAGATAATCCTGATATGGTCATCGGCACCGATATGCTTCTCAACAATAAATACCTGCTTGTTCAGAAGGGTAAGAAGAATTATTACCTTTTGAGGGTAAGCTGATAAAGGGAAAATCTCCGGCTATTTCAGAAAGTCAGCCGCAATTATCGACACATCATCAAACAGGTCCGGGTTGTTATCCGGTATGCCGAGTTTCAGAAGCATCTCCCTGATGTTGTCCTCAACAGGATCTCTGTTAGTAATGTGTTTCACTATTTCGGAGGTGAGTATTTCTTTCCCGTCGTCTCCCTTCAGGTCCGAAAGTCCGTCGGTATAGCACACTATCTTTGAGTTTTCCGCAATATTTAAAACAGCATGACTGACGGGAGGTATCTCATCAATCATCCCGATACCGACGCACTGTGAATGAAGATACAGTATCTGTTGTGTTTCGTTATTGAAAAGAACAGGCGGGTTATGACCAGCGTTAATGTATTCCAGATTTCCGGTGGTGTGGTCATAGCGGGCCACGAAAAAGGTTATGAACTTATCACCTGCGGCATTGATCCAGATAAGGTCATTCAGCTTGCGGATGAGCGTCTCAAGTTCAATATCATGGGTGAAAAGGGCTCTGAGGCCGGCCTGGAAATTCGACATCAGTATTGCGGCTGCAATTCCCTTTCCCGATACATCGGCAATGCAGAATCCGGTCCTGGCAGGGGAGAGCCTGAGGCAGTCGTAATAATCGCCTCCGACTTCATAATGAGGGAAATAGAAGCCGGTTACCCTGAAATTGTCGTTTAAAGGCATTGATTTGTTGTCGGGGATCAGCTTTTGCTGCATTTTTGCGGCAAGCTCGAGCTCTTTCTTAAGTGCTTCCTGCCTGAGGCTTTCCCTGAACAGCCTTATGTTTTCGATAGCGACTATGATTATCCTCGAGATAGTCTGTATGAAATTGAGATGGCTGATTACAGGGCTCATCCCCTCGCGGTCTTCCTCGATGTCGCCTATCAGGATAAAGGCAAGCGGCATATTATTATTATAAACGGGGATAAGGATTTCGACGCCCTCGATGCCGAGGTTCTCATTCCTGATCTCCGTTTCGGTGAATTTCAGGAGCTGCGATTCCACGTCGATTCCGGTTTCTATATCCGCGGGGAATCCGGCGTTGAATATGCATTCCCAGCTGAGGGAATGTTTGAAGATTATGATTTTTCCTATTCCCAGGTTGTTTCTGAGGATCGAGTTGTATTTTGACAAAAGTTCTTCGGTCGGCAGATTTGCATTTATCGACAGTGTTATGTCGAGAAGTGAATCCAGCTTGAATCTGGAGACCTGCAATCTGTTGACCGAAGCCTTTTTCTTTCCCATGAATTTATGATTTGGCCCTTTCAACGTAGCTCCGGCTCGAAGTATCAATCTTGATCCTGTCGCCGGTGCTTACAAAGAGGGGAACCATAATGGTGCCGCCTGTCTCGATTGTTGCCTGCTTGAAGGTGTTTGTTGCGGTATCGCCCCGGAGGCCCGGTTCTGTATAGGTTACTTCCACCACAACGAACTGGGGAATATCGACTGAAAGCACTGTATCGGTGTCGGTATGGTAAACAACCTCTACATTCTCACCTTCCTTGAGGAATTCACGACCGTCGATCAGGTCCTCGGGAACATGAATCTGTTCGAATGTCTCGAGGTGCATGAAGTAATAGCCGATTTCATCTCGGTAGAGATACTGGTAGGGGCGTCTCTCGACCCTGGCCACGTTTACCTTTGTTCCTGATGAGAATGTGTTATCAAGAACCCTCCCTGTCTTCATGTTTTTGAGTTTTGTTCTTACGAAAGCCGGACCTTTTCCGGGCTTTACGTGCTGGAACTGCACTATGGTGTGAAGTTCCCCGTTGTATTCAATTACAAGTCCGTTTCTGAAATCTGCAGTAGAAGCCATATAGTATCAATATTTCTGTTATTGGTTAGAATCCTTTCATCTTATTTCAAGCGGATATTTCAATCCTTCGTATTTCACAATCTCAGCAACAAATGCACCGACAAAGATATTAAATCTTATTCTGACAGGAAGGTGGTTCCTGTCGGCGGTGAACCAGAATGTAACATCATCCTGTGTTTTAAATAGTCTTCCGACTTCGGTCACCGGATTGAATTTCAGGCATTTGACTCTGCCAACTTTTGTCTTGATCTCCTCGGTACCCTGATATCTCATAATAACCGGGTAGTATTCGTCGGTGAACCAGGTATTGATTGTGATAACGTCACCCATTTTTAAATTTTCGTGGTATGGGAGATGGTTGTCGCGCATGTAATAGAAACATGAAAGAATGTCGTGTATTCCTTTTTCAGTTACATGCACACCTGTAAGGTCGCTTGTCAGAATGGCCGAGTCGGGCCTGCTGTATTGGTCAAAGATCACTTCGTTATATTTGGTATAACGGCCTTCCCTGATGTTTCTTATTGAGAAAACGGGTAATCCGGTTGATGGCTCGAAGTAGCTTTCATAAATGTCTTTGACCCTGAAAATCGCATCAGCCATCCCGGTAGTCTTTCCGAGCAGAACAGAATGCAACACTTCTTTGCCCCTGAAAGTATCTGTCCGGAGCTCGAGCGAAACCACTCCTCCCTGGATGAGCCCGTAATGTATTTCAAAATTTACCTTTTCCCCCGGCAGGTAAGCCTTTTCCTGACCGGACAAAAGCACCGGGAACAGGATGGCAAGAAAAAGAGCTTCAATATACCTCATTATGCTTTTTTAAGTAAACTTTGATTATAACAATCAAATTACCTGCCAAGGATATTTTTTTTAGGACGCGAAGTTATGAAATCTTTGAGATAAAATGGCTCAAAATAGGCAATATCTTCAAAATT
>JAVEXG010000213.1:0-4177 GCA_034004115.1 Bacteroidales bacterium
GAAGCCAGCTGTTCGAGAACCTCGAACGGGAGCCTTGTCGGAGTGGCTGTCCGGGCGTCGATGCTGTCCCAGCACCTTATTTCTATTTGTCTTCCGAAATCCCTTTTGCCGTCCCTCATGCCGGTCACCCTGTCCTCATGGAGAATTGCCATATACTGGAAAGCGCTCCTGTTGCAGAGGATCCGCTCAACCACTGATGTTGCCTTTCTTACAACCGTAAGCTTCTCAGCTGTAACGTCGCCGATGATCCTTGCGGCAAGGGCGGGACCGGGAAAGGGAATACGTGCAAATATCGACTCAGGCAATCCGAGTGCCTTCCCCACAGCCCTTACGCCATCCTTGCGAAGCTGGATAAGAGGTTCAAGAATCTGGTATCCGAAGGTTTCCTGCGGATCGATGCCAAGCTGGGCAAAAACATTGTGCTGCCTTTTAATCCCGGCCACCGTCTCATCAACATCGGTAAGAATGGTTCCCTGAAGGAGATGCCGTGCATTGCTCTCCCTTACTATCCGGCCGAACACTCCCTTGTAGAAAGTCTGGGTTATGGCCTCCCTCTTCTTTTCAGGATCAGTGATCCCCTTCAAAGCATCCAGGAATTCATCGCGGGCGTCAATGATCTCAATTTCGACACCCAGATCCCTGAATATCCCTTCAATGAAACCTGCTTCTCCCTCACGCATGAGGCCGTTCTGAATAAATACAGTTCTCAGCCTTTTCCCGAGGGCCCTGTGGCCAAGCATTGTAACCACTGATGAATCGACTCCGCCAGAGAGTGCGTTTATAGCTATGCCATCGCCGGCTGCAGCCGCAATTTCCTTAACCTTTTCATCTATGAAACTGGCCGGGTCAAGGCTTTCAAGTTTAATTTCGTTTATCATGTTCAGAGTGTTTTTCTTTGTAAAAGTAATTATAATCGTTTCCCTGACTGCACTGGTCTAAAAATTTACCTGAACAGTCAGAAAGATTGAACGTCCGTAACCGTTTATCCCTGATCCATGATACCTGTAATCCTTGTTAAGGATATTCCGGAAACTCAGATCGGCCGAAAGGAAGTTCCATGTATAGCCGCCATTCAGATTGAAAATATTCCATCCGGGAGTACCTCCGTCGGGGATCCGGTTGTCGTCGATATCGCCCCGGGCCAGGCGCTTCTGACTTGCCGCTGCAAGCCACTCGGCACCTGCGTGCCAGTTGTCAGGCCTGTATTCTGCCGCCAGTCTTCCGAACAGAGGAGGAATGCGACGCACCGGTTCATCCTTTGTGATATTCTGACCGTAGGTATATGTAAGACTGCCCGACAAAGTCAGCCAGGATTTGGGAGAATAGTCCCAGGCTGTTTCAAAGCCCTGAATATAAGCCCTTTCGCTGTTTTCCTTTGTGTAAAGAGGGTATCCCTCAATTTCCTGTTCTTCAACCCTTATCCTTGTTATAAGATTATACAGCTCATTGCGATACAGGTAGACCTCTCCCCTCAGTCCGTTTTTGCTGTACTTATAACCGAACTGATACTGAAAGGAACTCTCGGGTTTAAGATCAAAGTTTGGTGTCTCATACCTGAAATCAACTATTCCAAGTGTTCCGAGATCATCTATGTTTGGAGCCCTGAAGCCCGTATTAAGCGAGATGAACAGGCCGGAACCGGAATTCAGTTTTCTCATGAAAGCAAGGTTCCCGACAAGCGCTGAAGGAGTAAGCTTTGTCATTCCAAGCTCCTGGTCATCAACATTTATAACATAAGAATTGAACCTGGCCCCGGCAGTAACGTTCCAGCGCGGAAGGTCGAAGGAGTGTACTGTAAATAGAGCAAGACTGTTCATTGCGGAACCGTCGGGATACAGTCCTCTTTTTTCCGCGGCCAATGAGGTTGCCAGATCGGTATCGGTGCGTGTACTGTTTACCTGGTCGCTGTAAAACTCAACGCCGAAATTGCCCGTCCAGAGATCGTCATCTGAAACAAGAGCTTCGGCGGATAATCCGAAGGTCCTGACCTTGTCGTATTCATGCCTGAGGATATCTGAATTGTTTTTCCGGCTCGACCTTCCTTCCCTGGTCTGCTGGTATGATGCAGTAATAATCCCCGATTTCAGCATGCCTGCATCAATATCGGTGTTTAGCCGAGCATAGGCCAGCCTCCTTGTCTGAGGATCCGTCTCGTTAATTGCATAGTTTTCAAGCACCACCTTATGATAAACCGGGATATTTGTCTGGCTGACATTCTGATAAAGCATCGTCAGAGAAGTTTTTGGCGACAGCAGGACACTGGCTTTGAAATCTTGATCCGCCTCATCATAGCCCGACGGAGTCTGACGGCCCGTTGTGTCCCCTCCGACTATATCTCCGAATTTCCGGAGAGAGACTCCTGCCCTGGCCGCAACCACTCTGTTGCTGAATGAAATGTTTGAATGGAGAGTCTGTTCCATCCCGTGGGTTGAAATTCGTCCAAGAACAGCTCCACCCCAGTCAGTTTCTTCAGTGAATCCGGTCTCATGACTGAAAGACTGGACAGTCCCGCCGATTGCATCGGAACCATATTGTACGGAGCCGCTTCCGCGGAGGACCTCTATCCTGCCTGAACTGAAGGGATCTATAGTATTAAAGTACTGGTTCGGGCCGTATCTCATTGTCGAATTACTGATCCTGATACCGTCAAAAAGAAGGAGGGTCTGGTTTCCTGTCAGGCCTCGAATAAAAGGCGATCCGCCCCCATGGTTTGTCTTCTGGACAAAAACACCCGGGGTAAGTGCAAGAGCTTCAGGCGATGTTCTGAGCTGATACTCCCCTATTGCCCTGTTGTCGATCGCCCTTACAGCTTCGGGGGTGTTCAATATAACCGAGTTGAATCTTCTGGCAGTAATAACAACCTCATTGATGACATGGGGTTTAAGTGAATCCTGAAGTGAGCTCTCTGTATTGTTCTGAGCTGATACAAATCCGGGTATAACAAGAAATATCAGCAGAATCATAGATCTGAACATCTATATCTGGTTAAAGGTTTTCCAAATAAACAGATTTTTTTTGATTTGAGCGATGCATTAAAAACATAAACGGCACCCTGTTCAGGTGCCGTCATGCGATAAGTATGTGATCATCCTCAGAATCGATATCCTGCTGAAAGTCCGAAACCGGTGTTCTTCCATGTTTCAGAACCTGAAGTTTCAGGATTGATTCCGATCAGACCCAGCTGAGTGTTAAGCTGGAAGAAGATGCCAGAAGAAAGCTCGTAACCAGCAAAAACATTTGCTCCGGCATCAAACCTTCTCATGTTTACTGTTCCGCTTGTTCCGGGGTCGTTCGAGAACTCAACGTCGATTGAATTACCATCATCATCCTTTAGCTTTCCGGTCAGACCAAATCCAAGGTAAGGACCGAACCCTACCAAAACATATCCGTTGCCGAGTTCGCCGCGATAAAGAAAATTAAGTGGTATTTCAAGATAGGAAACATTGAGTTTGACATCAGTCTCATTAAACTTGCAACCTTTGGTGGAAAAGAGGATTCCCGGCTGGAGATAGAATTCGGGTGCGATTCCGAGTATAGCATTAACACCGGCATGAAATCCGGGCTTGAGATCATTCTCAAGCTTGTTGCCATCGTTGTCTTTGCCGTTGATGTTCTGAAAATTAACACCTCCCAAAACGCCAAACCTTACTCCCTCCTGTGCCTGGATTGACAATGAAAGGAGAAACATAAAAATTAAACCTGTGAATAGTTTTGTCTTCATAATTTAAGAATTTGGTTTAAAACTCAAACGTCCGATTTTTGTATATGGTGTATAAATATAATCATATTTTACTACCTGACCCCGGGATGAGCACTTCAGGTGTTAAGGATTCATCCTTAACGTCTTGACTTTCAACAGCGACACATCACATATCGAATAATGCACATATTTCTTTGAAATTAATATAAACATATTTAACTTTCGACTGGATGAAAGCTTACTAAAGCCGGTTCATCCCTTAATTTTTATCAAATACTTAACAAACAATGGCAAATTTCATTGACGAATTTATGAAGACCTACGGTGGAGAAGTGACAAAACAAATGTCAGCCAACACCGGTCTTGACCAGAACACGGTTCAGGCACTTATACCTAAACTTGCTCCTCTTATTCTTGGCGGTTTAAAGAAACAGAAAGACGAAAGGGGTGGCGACGCCAGAGTTGATCATATCCTGA
>JAVEXG010000053.1:0-20036 GCA_034004115.1 Bacteroidales bacterium
TGCGAGAACTGGATTATCTGCTTGCAGGCATCTTCATAATAATCGTTGTTGCCTGTAAGTGATCCCATTCGTGCAAGAGCCGGAACACTCATATAAAGGTCGTCGAGCCAGAGGGTGTTGGGCTGGGGCCTGTTGCGTGCAAGAGTCCCGTCCTTAAACCTCTGCTGACCTGTCGAGATATATTTGATGTAATTGTCGATCAATGGTCTCAATGACTGGCTTGCGCCTGCATTAATTGTCTTTATCATGGCGGAACACATCGATCCGGCATCATCAAGCGCACGGGGGTCCAGAACCGATCCGACCGGATTATTCCGTCGTTCGGCGGGAATGCCGGGCGACCGGTAATAGTTTGCAACCTTCGATATCAGTTCCATTCTTTTGAGTGTATACCCGGTGAACCTGTCATCTCCGGTTGCTTCACCGGCAAGCAGCATTGCTCCATAGGTTACTCCCCATTCATAGCTGATGAGCCTGAACACCCCCGGTTCAAAAATGGCAGTACGTGTGAGGCCGTCCCTGCTGTTCAGTTCAGCCTTTGTGTCCCTGTCGATCATCCGTGCCGGCGTTGAGGCGTCAAGGTAGTTGTAAAGACGGTTCAGGACTGCCTTTATCTCTTCGGCTGCAGCAGGGCCATACGGGACAGCATAATCGGGTTGCATGGCATGAAGGGGAGTGTTGGTGTCGGTTATTTTCGCCGCAGCTTCCTGCGCTGCACCATGGATGCCGTATGCTGCCAGCAGAGCCATCAGGAGGAATAGTTTCTTGTGCATATTTTTAATTTTTGTGATTTGTGATTCGTGATTTTTGATTTGCGATTTATGATTTGCGATTATACCTTGAGGAAGATCTTCTTTTTATAGAGTATGTACAGGAAGACCCATCCTACTGCAGTTATTCCTATTCCGTTTATAAATGGAGTCCAGGCTTCCGGAAGAACCTTAACGAAACCACCGAAGAAGAAATCCGATGCCCGGTTGAAGTTGATTATCCTCCTTGCGAGGTATATTGTAATGGGATTCATCCCTATTACTACGAAAAAGAAGGCCCATTTCCTGAAATTCCAGACGTCGATAATCAGGTAAAAGACGGCAAAGAGCAACATGCTCAGACCTCCTACGTAAATTACGAATGAACTGCTCCAGATGTTTTTGTTGATAGGGAAGAACTGGTGCCAGATCCTGCCCAGTACCATCAGTCCTATTGCTGCCCCCAGCAGGTACAATACCTTTTTTATTTTTTTGTCACTCAGGAAATCCGACTTCATGAATTCCCCGGTGAACATCCCAAGAAGAGCCGTCCCTATTGCAGGTATCGTGCTGAAGAGTCCTTCGGGATCATGATTGCCCAGATAGAGTTTGCCGGGCATAAGCATCCGGTCGATGTAACTGGCAAGATTGCCTGTCTGGGAGAAGGGATCGGACGATCCCAGGTCGTGCGCAGGAAACAGTAGGAGCAGGAGCCAGTATCCTATAAGAATGACCCAGAACCATACTATCCTCCAGGTCAACCTAGTGTTCATGAATATGAGGGCAGCAAACATCCAGGCAAGACCAATACGGCCAAGCACGCTGCCGTAACGAAGTTCACCGAGATTAAACCTTATTCCGTTGTTATAAATGATTCCCAGCAGCACCAGTATCAGTCCGCGGAATATAACATGCCTGTAAACAGCACTCCTTGGTTGGTTGTTGGCAATACGTTTTGCCATTGAAAAGGGGAACGATATCCCGGCGATAAAAAGGAACAGGGGGAATATCATATCATAGAACTGGAAACCGTGCCACTCCACATGTTCAAGCTGGGTTGCCCACCATTTTAATACGGGCCATCCTGTCAGACTTGCCAGTCCGGCAAAAATTGCTTCACCGCCCATTATCCAGAACATGTCAAACCCACGGAGGGCATCAAGGGAATAGAGGCGTTTTGGTTTGAGGTCTTTTTCCATTTATGTTAAGTTTTTCAGGTTGGTTCTTTCAAAGATATAAATTTTGACACTTTATCAAATACCCGTTTCGGTCAGTTGCACCGGTCTGGCATGATAAAAGACATCTCCGGATGCGTAATCACCGGTGGATTTTATGTTTAAAGGTCTGAAAGTAAAAAAAGGAAGCTTATCTTAGCCAAACTAAGTTCTATTTATTTTACATTTACCTGATATTAACTTCAGATCATTAAATAAACAATTTCTGATACTATGACAACACGCAGAGAATTTATTCAGAAAACAGCACTTGGAGCAGCCGGTTTAACACTGGGCGCCAGGAGCTATTCCCGTGTTATGGGAGCAAACGACAGGATCAGGGTAGGGATAGTAGGCTACTCAGACAGGTTCAGGGGTGCACTTTCACCAGCATTCCTGTCACTGGCAAAAGAATTGAATTTTGAATTTACAGCGATCTCCGATCTCTGGAGCAAGCGCAGGGAAGATGCTGATGCATTCTACAAAGCTCAGGGGATCACTCTCCGGCTTGCCAGGAACAACGAAGAGCTTTACGGCAAGGATGATACTGACGCAGTGTTTATAAGCACGGCCGATTTCCAGCATGCTCTTCATTGTGCCGAAGCCGTTGAGGCAGGAAGGGATGCTTACGTGGAAAAACCATTTGCCGAAACCATGGCCGATGCAAGGGTGGCACTCAAAGCGGTGCAGAAAACAGGAAAAATTGTCCAGATTGGTTCGCAGAGGAGAAGCGCAGGCAACTATATTGCTGCAAACGAGTATATTAATTCGGGGAAATTCGGCAAGATTGTGATGGTGGAAATGACATGGAACGTCAATCAGCCGGGAAGGTGGAGAAGGCCCGGAGTGGTTCCGATGCTGAAAGAAGCTGATACTGACTGGAAGAGATACCAGATGAATCGTCCGCAAGCTGATTTCGATCCAAGGAAATATCTTGAATTCAGACTTTTCTGGCCATATTCTTCAGGAATACCGGGACAGTGGATGGCTCACCAGATAGATACAGTTCACTGGTTCACAAAACTTGCCCATCCGAGAAGCGTTGCAGCCAACGGAGGTATTTACCTGTGGAAGGACGGCCGTACAAACTTCGACACGATGACAGCAGTCTTTGACTATGGCGATCCGGCTGATCCGAATTCAGGATTCCAGGTTGTTTATTCATCGAGATTCACAAACGGCGCCGGTGGCACCAAGGAATTGTACTACTCAAACGGTGGTATGATGAACCTCGATACAAACAAGATAACATCCGAGGGAGGACTTGCCGCCAGAGATGCAAAAGCCATGAACATGAGCGAAAACCTTCTTGAACCATTCGAACTTCCTTCAATAAGAGTAGAGACCGCAGCCAATACAGGCGGCGATCCCATGACAACGGCTCATGTAAGAAACTGGATGGAATGTGTGCGCAGCCGTAAGAAGCCTAATGCCGACGTTGTTGCCGGATACAATCATTCGATAGCAAACATAATGTGTACTGCAGGTCTGAGAACAGGGGAGAAAGCTACTTTCGACGAGGCAACCCAGGAAGTTATGGCAGGAGGAAAAGTATTTCAATATTAATTGAATGGCCATGAAGATTAAGTTAAACAGATCACGAATTCCGGGACTTGTGGCAACGTTTTTTCTGGCCAAGGCCCTGATCCTCGCCACCAGCCTCGCAATAGTTGCACAGTCACCGGCAGAGAAGGGAGTTCGCTTCGAAAAGGTGAACGACCAGAACAAAGTGGATGTCTATATCAACGGCTCACTTTTCACTTCATACCGTTATCCGGCTGACCTTGAAAAGCCGTTCCTGTATCCCATTTATGCTTCAAACGGCTCCGTAATTACCCGGGGATACCCGATTGAGCCGAGAAAAGGAGAAAGGATCGATCATCCTCACCAGGTAGGCTTGTGGTTCAATCACGGCAGCATCAACGGACTCGATTTCTGGAACAATTCATCAGCTATCCCGGCCGACAGGAAGGATTCGTACGGCCATATTGCAGTCCAGAAATTCGTGAGGGCCGACAATGGTAAGAATGGAGTGCTTGAGGTGGTATCGGAGTGGAAGGATAACAAGGGAAATACAATTCTTCTTGAGAATACCCGGTACGTCTTCTCAGGCGATGCGGCTTCAAGAACTATGGATCATATTTCAACCCTGACTGCGGTTAATGGTCCGGTGACTATTACTGACAACAAGGAGGGGCTTTTTGCCATTAGGGTCGACCGTGCCTTTGAGATGCCTTCAACTGAATCGCTGATCTTCACCGACGATAAGGGCAATCCCACAACCGTAAAGGCAACCGATAACACCGGTGTTACGGGGATGTATACCTCGAGCCTGGGGCTTAAGGGCGATGCCGTCTGGGGCACCAGGAACAACTGGGTGCTGCTTTCAGGCACAAAGGATAATGCCCTGATCACCTTCGGAATATTCGATCATCCCGATAATCCGGGTTACCCTGCCTACGCTCATGCAAGGGGTTACGGCCTCTTTTCGGTTAACAACCTCGGACAGAATTCATATGATCCCAAACAGGAGAAGATGGAATGGAAACTGGCTAAAGGAGAATCACTTACGCTCCGTCACAGGTTTTTCGTTAAAGCCGGAACCGAACTGACAGCCAAGGAGGCAAACAAGGTATTTAAGAAGTTTTCGAAATTGTATTAATCCCCCAAACCCCCTGAAGAGGGACTAAAACCAAAAAAAAACGTGAAAAAAATAAATTTGTCAATCATCAGTTTAGCCTTGGCTGTACTGTGTGTCTTTTCGTTTTCTGCGACTGCATTCGCTGCACCGCCCGAAAAACAGATGTTCTATGAACTTAAAATCTATCGTCTGACGGATCCGGGCAAGAATGCCGTGTTCGACAGATACCTTAAGGATGCCTATATTCCTGCAATGCACAGGGCAGGCATAAAATCCGTAGGAGTCTTCAAGCCCATTGAAACGGATACCGCGTTCGGGAAAATGGTTTATGTGTTCGTGCCTTACAAGACTATGGATCAGTTCGATCAGGTACTGACAGCTCTGGAAAAGGATGCACTTTACAAAGATGCAGGAAAGGAATTTCTCGATGCACCTTACAATGATCCGCCTTTCTCAAGGTACGAGAGTGTACTCATGAAAGCATTTGCATTCATGCCGGAATTCAGGGCACCTTCATTTTCGACACCCCGTTCGGAAAGAATTTATGAGTTGAGAAGCTATGGAAGCTGGACAGAAGAGAAGGCTGCAAAAAAGATCCATATGTTCAACGAAGGTGGAGAAATGGCAGTATTTGAACAGATCGGAGCGAATGCCGTTTTCTACGGACAGGTTATCGCAGGAAGCCAGAGGCCAAGGCTTATGTATATGACTACATATGAGAACATGCAGTCGCAGAAAGATCATTGGGCAGCTTTTTCAAAGCACCCCGACTGGCAGAGCATGAGAGTGAAAGAAGAGTATGCCAACACCGTTATCAAAGCTCTTCCATACCTTCTTCATCCGACTGACTATTCTGATTTCTAGCAGATTATTCAAACAAAAAAAAGTGAGTGACCGGATGCTGCAGTTATTAAGAGCAGCATACCGGTCACTCCTGTATTTATTCATATTTAATCTAACCTCTCAATCTATCAGTCAGGGAAATTAAGCTGCGACAATGACTTATCCACTTCTTCGTCTGTCAGTTCATGGTCGGGCAGGTTGTTCTCGTAGTATTTCTCATAGGCAGAAACATCAAAATGACCGTGTCCGCTGAGGTTGAACAAAATAGTTTTTGGTGTGCCTTCAATATCAGCTATCCTTGCCTCATCAAGAGCTCCAGCGATTGCATATGATGATTCGGGAGCAGGAAGGATGCCTTCTGTTCTTGCAAAAAGAACCGCTGCTTCAAAGCATTCCCTCTGCATCTTGGCCTTTGCCTCGACCAGACCGTCTTTCTTGAGCTGGCTTACAAGAGTTCCGGCACCGTGATAACGAAGTCCTCCGGCATGTATCTTTTCAGGGATGTAGTTGTGCCCGAGGGTGTACATCGGGAGCAATGGTGTAAAACCGGCTGAATCCCCGAAGTCGTACATGAATTTGCCCTTTGTGAGTTTCGGACACGATGAGGGTTCAATTGCAAGTAGTCGCGTCTTCTTACCGTTGACAAGATTCTCCCTGAGGAAGGGGAACGCAATTCCGGAGAAGTTTGATCCGCCTCCGAAACAGCCAATTACAACATCCGGATAATCATCGGTTTTTGACATCTGGATCAATGCTTCCTGGCCGATAATGGTCTGATGAAGTATCACGTGGTTCAGAACACTTCCAAGTGAATACTTTGTGTAAGGATCCTGTACGGCAATCTCCATAGCTTCGGATATGGCTATTCCAAGACTTCCCGGTGAGTCCGGGTACATCTCAAGAACTCTTCTTCCTGCTTCGGTAAGAGTGCTGGGAGAAGCTACAACCTTGGCGTTGTATGAGTTCATCATTATCTTACGACCGGGCTTCTGGTTGTAGCTGACCTTTACCATAAACACAAGCAGCTCGAGTCCGAAATGGTTGCAGGCATAACTCATGGCGCATCCCCACTGTCCGGCTCCCGTTTCGGTGGTGATCCTCTTTATCCCTTCTTTCTTATTATAGTATGCCTGGGCAATTGCAGTGTTTGCCTTGTGTGAACCCGAATAGTTGCCACCTTCGTATTTGTAGTAGATCTTGCTCCTGGTGCCGAGAGCCTTCTCAAGGTTATAGGCTCGGAACATGGGGGAGGGACGGTAAGTTCTGTAAAGGTCCGCGACTTCCTCGGGAATGTCGATGTACCTTTCGGTTGACACTTCCTGTTTGATAAGTTCCATGGGGAAGACAGCAGCCAGGGCTTCGGGACCGATCGGCTGGCGGGTCTTTGGATCAAGCGGCGGCAAAGGTTTGTTAGGCATGTCGGCCGCTATGTTATACCATTGACGCGGCATTTCTTTGTCGGTTAGCAGGATTTTAGAATTTTTTTTCATCGGTTCATGTATTAAGTGGTTATTAGAATTTTGCAAATAAAAAAGGCATGCTGTGAACAGCATGCCTTTACGGATTATATCCTATGGATTATATAACGGCCTTATTCACAGCTTAATTAATCGAGCTGCGCCAGGACCAGATATATAATGCACTAATTTTCATCGGGTCAAAAATAATCAAAAATTTAATTCTGCAACAAAAAAGCATAAAAAAATTGTGATCTGTTATTATTTTCCCTTTTTAGCTTATTGATTGTCAAAACCTGATGATGTCCTGAAATTATTATCGTTTCAGGTAAAATATTTATCGATTAAGGTAATGTGGCTTATTGTTTTACGATAAAAATTCGTATGATTATTCATGTATCACAACTCCGGCATTTCTGAGATCATCGAAAAACAGCGGATAGGATTTTCCCACACAGTGGGAGTCCTTGATATGCACTGTTCCTGAGGCTCCCAGCGCTGCCACTGCGGCGGCCATTGCAATGCGATGGTCCTCATGCGAATTCACCCTTGCTCCTGTGACTTTCCCTCCTGTGACGACCAGACTGTCGTCAACGGCTTCCACCCTGATCCCCATTTTCTCAAACTCGCTGATAAGGGCGGCAGCCCTGTCGCTCTCCTTATGAATCAGTCTCGACGCTCCCCTGATAGTGGATGTTCCCTTGCAATAAGCTGCCAGGGTTACAAGAGGGGGAAAGAGATCAGGCGCTTCAGTGGCATCAAACTCAAATGCTTTCATATCTGATTTTGAGATTTCAACAGTTTCCCCTGTTATTTTCATGGCTGCCCCTGCATCCTGGAGAACATTTAAGACTGCTGCATCGCTCTGGTGACTTCCGATCCGCAGCCCACTTACCTTAATATTCCCGTTTATGGCTCCGGCAATGAGCAGAAATGCCCCTCCGCTCCAGTCGCATTCAACCTCCCAGGTTCGGGCAACATATTTCTGCCGGCCTGGAATCCTGAACAGTTCGTAGTTTTCATTTGAAACCTCTATCCCGAAGTCCCTCAGCACCTCAAGCGTCATGTCGATATAGGGTTTGCTTCTGAGATTTCTTACCCTGACAACAGAGTCTTTTTCTGTAACCGGCAGTGACATAAGCAGTCCGGTGAGAAGCTGGGAGCTTATAGAACCGTCAATGTCACATTCTCCACCCCTCAGAGGGCCTCTTATAGTTAAAGGAAGCAGACCTTCAGTTGTGGCGCATTCAACTCCAAACTGCCTGAGGGCTTCCTCAATCATTGTCATCGGCCTTCTTTTCAGTGAGCCGGCTCCCGTTACAGTGATTTCAGCATTAAAAAGCGAAGCTACGGGAGAAAAGAGCCTGATGGCAAGCCCAGATTCACCGCAGTTGAGTTTTGTTTCCTTTAGTTCCCTCGAACCTGTGATTATCATTGAGTCTGGTCCGGGTTCCACTCTCGAGCCAAGACTTACCGCTATGCTCATGGCGGCAAGAGAATCATCGCAGTATGAAGGGTTAACAATAAGGCTTTCGCCTTCTGCCAGAAGGGCAGCGGCAATTGCCCTCTGCGTCATGCTTTTCGATGGCGGAGCCTTGACTTCGCCTGTTAAAAAAGAGGGCTCAACGGATCTTTCCATGAAAAAGAGGTTTCTTAGGTGTTTCCGGCCGGTTTTTCGATTCCGTTATT
The DNA here is from genome assembly GCA_034004115.1 of Bacteroidales bacterium. Lineage (GTDB taxonomy): Bacteria > Bacteroidota > Bacteroidia > Bacteroidales > VadinHA17 > LD21. Next base: position 8,594 of record JAVEXG010000053.1, read on the forward strand.
CATGATCCTCATCTGGTGGTTAATCGATTCCTGATGAATGGCCTTGAAGATTGTGTCGATAATTTCCCCGCTCAGTCCCTTGACCTGACCGCGGACCACTACCTTACGGATAATTTCATCCCAGCGCGTTGGTTGCAAGATAGTAATATTATTATCCTTTTTATACTGTCCGATTGTTTCAGCTACCTTCATTCTTTTTTCAAGGATATCCAGAAGGGCATCATCAAATACGTCTATCTGCTGCCTGAGTTCACCAAGTATATCGATCAGCTTGGGATCGGAGGCGACAGGACTCCTGAGTATCAGTCTGCTGAGAAGCTCCTTAAGCTCACCGGGGGTGATCTGCTGGGCTGCATCGCTGAGAGCATGGTCGGGGTCGATATGAGACTCGAGCATCAGCCCGTCGAAGTTCAGATCCATGGCCTTCTGCGACAGTTCGAACAGGTATTCCCTTGTTCCCGAGATATGGCTGGGATCACAGATGATCGGCAGATCGGGGATCCTGCGGCGGAGTTCGATGGGGAGCTGCCAGTTCGGCTGATTTCTGTAAATTGTCTTTTCATAGGTCGAAAATCCGCGGTGAATGGCTCCGATTTTTGTGATCCCGGCCCGTGCAATTCTTTCAATGGCACCTATCCATAATTCAAGGTCGGGGTTTATCGGGTTCTTTACCAGCACCATCACATCGACACCCTTCAGGGCATCCGAAATTTCCTGGACGGTAAAGGGATTAACCGAGGTCCGGGCTCCTATCCAGAGAAGATCGACGCCATATTTCAGCGCCTCATATACATGCTTCTCATTCGCAACCTCCGTCCCTACCATCAGTCCGGTCTCCTGCTTAACGGTTCTCAGCCACTTGAGACCTTCCGAACCGACCCCCTCGAACGAGTTGGGACGGGTTCTTGGTTTCCATATTCCCGCACGGAACACGCTCACTTCCGGTAATTGGGCAAGCTGGGTGGCAGTTGCCATAACCTGTTCCTCGCTTTCAGCGCTGCAGGGGCCCGAGATGAGGAAAGGCCTTCCCTTGTAACCTCTCCATTCATTTGCCAGAAATCTCTTCAGTTCAAGTACCATGATGTCAGGTATTAATGTAATATTCTCTTTATTTTGTTTGCTTCTTCCATGAGTCCTTTGAGACCCTCCTTGTCATTCTCCTCTATCAGTTTCCTGAAAAGGTTCATCTTTTCAATATAGTTGTCGATCACTGCGATTATTGATTTTGAATTCTCGAGAAAGATCGGGGCCCATGTATCGCCGCTACTCTTTGCAAGCCTCACGGTGCTTTCAAAACCTCCGCCTGCCAGCGTTGTGATGTTCTTTTCTTCTTTTTCCTTGTCGAGCACACTCAGGGCAAGAGAAAAAGATGTAATGTGGGAGATGTGCGAAACATAAGCAACATGAACGTCATGATCGCGGGAGTTCATATTTACCTTGTTCATGTTCAGGACATCGAGCATCTTTTCGGCCAGATCAAGGGCATCCTTATCGCTGAGTTCGCGGTCGCAGATAATTGCGTTCTTGTAGTCGAAAAGCTTTCCGATAGCGGCAAGAGGTCCCGAAAATTCGGTTCCTGCCATGGGATGAAGGGCGACATAGCGGCCTCTGCCGGAATGATTCCTGACCACCCTGCCTATCTTGCCCTTTGTCGATCCCATGTCGGCAACCACTTTTGATGTCCCCTCTATCCTGTCGAGAATACCCGGAAGCATCTTCCAGATTGTATCGACGGGCGTGCTCAAAATTATCAGGTCACTCCTGTCAACAGCATTCTCAAGGGTATCAGTCTCATCAACAAGCCCGCAAAGCTGCGCGATGTTCCTGTGCTGGAGATTTGATTCAACGCCGATTATCCTGTCGGTGAATCCGCGTTTTCTGAGGTCAATCATCAGCGAACCTCCTATGAGACCTATTCCTACTATTGCTGTTGTCATTACGATGATTTGTGATTCGTGATTTTTGATTTTTGATTTGATCCGTTTAATTGAGCAGGCGAATGTAATTTTTTTGTTTATTACAATTTCAACTTTTCTATTCTTTGTTTTGCTTCCTCAAGTCTTTCCTCAGTGGCGCACAGCGATATCCTGACGTACCTTTCACCACGGCTTCCGAAAATGAATCCGGGAGTCAGGAAGACATGGGCCTTCTGAAGGATATCCTCGACAAATGCCTCACAGCTTGTAATGTTTTCAGGGATGCGGCCCCAGAGAAACAGACCTGTCTGATCGGGGTTGAATCTGCAATCCAGCAGCTCCATTATCAACTCGGCGGTTTTGCGTCTTTGCCTGTAGGTAATGTTGACATTGTCGTACCATGATTCAGGATTATGGAGTGCTTCGGCTGCTGCAAGCTGCATCGGCAGGAACATCCCGGAATCCATATTGCTCTTCACCTTAAGTATCGTTTTGATGTATTCACTGTTTCCGGCAACCATGCCTATCCTCCATCCGGCCATGTTGTGCGACTTGCTCAGGGAATTCAGTTCAAGCGCTGTTTCCATTGCTCCTTTTACAGAAAGCAGGCTGAGGTATTCATTGTTGAGTATAAAGCTGTAAGGATTGTCGTTTATCAGAAGTATGTTACGCTCGAGGGCAAAAGAAACGAGTCTGTCGAAAAGAACTGCGGATCCCTTTGCTCCGGTGGGCATGTTCGGGTAGTTGGTCCACATGAGCTTCACCCTGCTCAGATCTTCTTTTTCAAGAGAGTCCAGGTCGGGCTGCCAGCCCTTGCTCTCATCAAGCGGGTAGATCCTGATCTTCCCGCCCACCAGGCTCGTAACCGAAGAATAGGTAGGGTATCCGGGATCGGGAACAAGCACCTCGTCGCCCGGGTTGACAAAAGCCATGCTTATGTGCATGATCCCTTCCTTGCTTCCCATCAGGGGGAGTATTTCGGAGGCCGGATCAAGACTCACACCAAAATATTTTTTGTACCATTCAGCGAAGGCTTTTCTCAACACAGGACTGCCGCTGTAGCTCTGGTATCCATGAACAGTGGGTTTCAGTGCCTCTTCAGAGAGCCTTGCCACTGTGTTTTCCGAAGGCGGCTGGTCGGGGCTTCCTATCCCCAGGTTTATAATATCAGCACCGGCAGTCCGCATCTCGTCGATCTGCCTTAGTTTTCTCGAAAAATAATACTCCTGGACACTGTTGGTCCGTTCTGCCGGTTTAACTTTCATATAGCATTTCTCCTTTGTTGTAAATTCCAAGTACTTCCAGATTGCTGGTAAATTCATCCAGGCTTGCAACTATAGCATCTGTTTCTGAGTCAGCGGGCAGCTCGAGATCGAGGTAGAACATGTATTCCCAGTCACCATTCAGCCGTGGCACCGACTGGATCTTTGACAGGTTGATGTTCATGTCGGCCAGTTTTACCAGGACCGATGCAAGTGATCCGGGTTTGTGACCTGTGGCGAAGCAAATTGAAACCTTGTTCCCTTTGTTGGCTACCTTGTCCTCACTGCCGATAACCAGGAACCTTGTGTAATTCTTCTTGTAAGTCTCGATTCCTTCGGCAATTATATCCAGTCCGTATATTTCAGCCGCATTCCTGGATGCAATCGCCGCTATCTTTTTAATCCGGTTTTCGGCAATCTGCCTTGCACTTGAAGCAGTATCGTCCGTCTCAACCAGGGTTATTTCGGGGTACTGGTTAAGAAATGTCATGCACTGGGCGAGGGCAATGGGGTGAGACCTGATCTGCCTGATGTCCTTCATTGTCTGACCGGGTAAAGCCATCAGGTTCTGAACGATCCTGAGGTTGTGTTCGCCCAGGATTTTGAGTCCCGATTCTCTTATCAGGCTGTAGTTGTAAAGGATGCTACCCGACCTGGCGTTTTCGATTGCCATCATTGCAAGGCCTGCCCGTCCTTCCTTTACGGAGTTAAGTGTCATGTCAAAGGAAGAACATGGAACGATTTCAACTTCCTCACTGCTGAAATACTGCCTGGCGGCAACTTCGTGGAAACATCCCGTTTCTCCCTGGATAGCAATTTTCATATCAAACCTTTTTAAAAACAGGAAGGGTCCCTTGTGGGGACCCTTGCTTGCATATATTGTCTTTTATGTATACAAAAATCCCCTTATCTCTTCTTAAAATAAAAAAAGAAGTAAAAATAAGAGGCGATATAATTGTATACAATATTCATTTTTTTGTTTTGTTGGCTTACAAAAGTAATACAGATTTTTGATTTCCAAATAAAATATTAAGAAAATGTTGAAAAAAGTTAAGACAGAAGACCGAAGACCGAAGACGGAAGACCGAAGAAGAAATTTCTCGCAGATTTTCGCAGATAAAACCAAAGCCTCAAGCCTCAAGCCTCAAGCCTCACGCCGCATACCGCATACCGCCTTACTTACCCTTATGCCTTTCTCTCAGCACTTCTTCAACATCTTCAAAAGCAACATTCTTCTTTTTCAGGAGAATGAGAAAATGGTATAAAAGATCTGCAGCCTCATTCCTGAACAGATCGATATTGTCATCTTTCGCTTCAATGACCAGTTCAACCGCCTCTTCACCCACTTTCTGAGCTACTTTGTTTATTCCCTTTTTGAAGAGTTTGTTAGTGTATGAACCTTCTGCATTGCCGTCAATTCGCTGGGTGATTATGTTTTCGAGCCGGTAGACAAACCCCTTTGAAACCTCCTCGCCAAAGCACGAAAGACGTCCGGTGTGACAGACGGGTCCCGCCGGGTCGACCTTTATAAGCAGGGCGTCATTGTCGCAGTCTGTTGTTATTTCTTTAACAATAAGGAAGTTGCCTGATGTCTCCCCCTTGGTCCATAACCGGTTTTTACTGCGGCTGAAGAATGTGACCTTACCTTCCCTGACGGTCTGTTCATATGCCTCTTCATTCATGTAACCGACCATAAGCACCTGAAGGGTATTGCTGTCCTGGATTATTGCCGGAACAAGTCCGTCCCCTTTTTTGAAGTCAATGTTTATCATATGAATCATTCTAATGCTTTTCTTTTTATTTCAATTCCCGGCCTGCATTTGGATGAGTGCAGTCACCCGGGATTCAGCGTCTTACATTTATACCTTTACCGGAAAGGTACTCCTTTAGCTCGGGTATTGGTATTTCCCCGTAGTGGAAGATACTTGCAGCCAGGGCTGCGCTGCAGTTAGTTTTTACAAACACTTCCCTGAAATGTTCCATGGTACCTGCACCGCCCGAAGCGATGACCGGTATGTTGACACTCTTGCTTACCTCCCTTGTCACTTCTATCGAGAATCCGGCCTTTGTTCCGTCGGCATTCATTGATGTTAGCAGTATTTCCCCTGCGCCCTGCCTTTCAGCCCATTTTGCCCAGTCAACTGCCCTTAAGGGGGTGGGAGTGTTCCCTGCATCAATGTAAACCATCCAGTCACTGCCGGTGAATCTGGTGTCAATTGCCACAACCACACACTGGCTTCCGAACCTTCTGGCAATTTCCGTTATCAGACCGGGATTCTTGAAGGCAGAGGTATTTATACTGACCTTATCAGCGCCGGCGCTTATGAGCAGGGCAGCATCATCGATTGTTGATATGCCTCCGCCGACGGTGAAGGGCAGGTTGATCTCAGCAGCTATCTTCCCGACAAGTTCCGCAAAGGTTTTTCTTTTCTCGATTGTGGCAGTGATATCGAGGAACACAAGTTCATCGGCACGCTGTTCCACGTATTTCTTTGCCAGTTCCACCGGATCGCCGGCATCGCGGATATCGACGAAATTAACACCCTTGACGGTGCGTCCTTCCTTTATGTCGAGACATGGTATTATTCTTTTCTTCAGCATAACCGGGCAATATCTTTAAGGTCAAGAATTCCTTCATAAAGCGCTTTGCCCACAATGGCTCCCTCGCAGCCGATAGCAGACAGTGTTTCGAGGTCCCCGACAGAGCTTATTCCTCCGCTGGCAATAAGGTTCAGTCCGGATATTCCGAGAATCTCGCGGTACAGGTCGGTCGATGGCCCCTGCAACATTCCATCCTTGTCGATATCAGTGCAGATTGCATATTTTATTCCCCTTTCCCTGTACCATGTTATGAAACCGATTATATCCGAACCGGAATTCTCAGTCCACCCTTCGGTGGCAATATTCCGGTTAACCGAATCAGCTCCGAGGATTATTTTGTCTTCTCCCCATTCCATTAGCCATTCAAGCACCATCGGCCTGTTTGTCACCGATATGCTTCCGCATGTGACCTGGATTGCACCGGCTCTGAAAGCATTCTGCAGGTCTTCGGAGGAACGGATGCCTCCCCCGAAATCTATTTTCAGGGAGGTTGCCGATGCTATCTTCTCAAGGATTCCAAGGTTGGTGATTCGCTTGTTCCTGGCTCCGTCGAGGTCGACAAGATGAATGTATTCAATGCCATGATCCCAGACCTGGCGGGCCACTTCAAGCGGATCACTGCTGTAAACCTTTTTGGTTGAGAAATCACCCTTTGAAAGCCTTACACACTTTCCTCCCATGATATCAAGGGCAACTATTATCCTCATAGCTCAAGGAAGTTTCTTAGTATCCTTGCCCCGGTATCCGCCGATTTCTCGGGGTGGAACTGGACGGCATAAAAATTATCCCTGTGCATTGCGGCGCTGAAGGGCAGAACGTAGTCGCAGATGGCAAGGGTGTAATCCGAAATCTCGGCATAGTAACTATGGACATAATAAACATCCTCTTCGGCAGTCACGCCCCTGAACAGGGTTCCTTTAAGCGCCGAGAAATTGTTCCAGCCCATGTGAGGCACTTTGTCGAAAGGCGGAAACTTCTTCACAGCTGCATCAAAGATTCCGAGGCACTTTACAGATCCTTCATCCGACCAGTGGCACATCAGATGGAGCCCCAGGCAGATCCCGAGAACCGGCTGAGTGAGCGACAATATGAGTTTATCGAGTTCTCTCTCTGCAAGGTGCTTCATAGCGCTTCGTGCCTGACCTACTCCGGGAATGATTACCTTTTCGGCAGCAAGAAGTTCTTCCTTATCGTCTGTCACGATCGAATCATATCCCAGGTGAGTCAGTGCATTCTGCACCGACTGAATGTTACCGGCATTGTATTTAAGAAGTGCTATCATAGGGTGCCTTTGGTTGATGGCAGATCGTAATTTCCGGTCTTTCGAACCGCTGATTTAACGGCTCTGGCAAATGATTTGAACACTGCCTCAACCTTGTGATGGTCATTGTCGCCGCTTGCGATGATGTTCAGGTTGCACTTTGCGCTGTCGCTGAACGACTTGAAGAAATGAAAGAACATTTCCGAGGGTACGCCGCCCACTGCCGGACCTGAAAGGGGAACATCCCAGATGAACCAGGGACGCCCTCCGAAATCAATTGCAGTCTGGGCAATCGAGTCGTCCATTGGCAGAAGATAACCGTACCTTTCAATTCCCTTCTTGCTTCCAAGAGCCGACAGGATTCCTTCACCCAGAGCAATCGCGACATCTTCTATCGTATGATGCTGGTCAACATTAAGGTCTCCCTTAGCCCTCAGCGTAATGTCGAAGCCTCCGTGCCTGGGTATCTGCTCAAGCATGTGATCGAAAAAGCCTATTCCTGTAGTGATATTGCATTTCCCCGAACCGTCAAGATTAATCTGAAGTTCGATCGATGTCTCCTTCGTCGAGCGGGTGACTATTGCAAGCCTGGGCCGGGATTTCAGAAAATTACAGATATCATTCCAGTCGTTTGAATTGAAAATGGCAAGCGGATCAGGTTTCCCGTTGAAATATATTGCTCCGCACCCTAGGTTCTTCGCCATCTGAAGATCTGTGATCCTGTCACCTATTACAAAGGACGATGCCAGATCAATCCCCTGAGCCAGATAACGTGTCAGCATTGCCGTTCCGGGTTTTCTGGTGGGGGCTTTATCTTCAGGCCAGGTCCGGTCGATGAATACTTCTGCAAAGACCACACCTTCATCTTTCAGTATCTGAAGCATCTTATTGTGGGAGGGCCAGAACATTTCTTCCGGAAAGGCTTCTGTTCCAAGTCCGTCCTGGTTTGTAACCATAACAAGTTCGTAGTCTGTCTCCCTGGCAATTTTTGACAGGGAGGTGATTGCCCCGGGGAGAAACCTGAAATCCTCCAGGCTGTCGGCAAGCCCGTTGGCAGGCTCCGCCAGTATGGTGCTGTCCCTGTCGATAAACAATGTTTTCTTCATATGCTGATTTTTCTCAGGGCACCAAGAAGCCTGTCGTTTTCCTTTTTTGTGCCCACGGTTATCCTGATGCATCCCGGAATAATACGATTCCTGTTCCTGACAATTATATTTCTGCCGATCAGTTCCGAATAAACCTTGTCGGCGTTACCTGTCCTGACAAGAAGGAAATTTGAATCGGACGGAAACACCTTTTCAATGATAGTGATTTTTTCAAGAGCTTTGGCAAGCCGTTCCCTTTCTTTTAGAATAAGCCTGATCCTGGTTCTTACAAGTTCAAAGCGTGAAAGGCATTTCACGGCGGCAACCTGATTTATTGTGCTGATATTGTATGGCGGCTTTATCTTATTGAAATATACAACCAGTGCTGGGTTCATGAACGCCATGCCGATCCTGGCTGCAGCCATACCCATCGCCTTGCTGAATGTTTGCATAACTATGAGGTTTGGCAGGGCTTCTATCGTGCCTTTGAATGACTCCTTCTCCGAAAAATCGCCGTAAGCCTCATCAATCAGGACTATCCCTCTGAAATTCCTTATTATCATTTGGATATCCGCTGCCCTCATTGAATTTCCTGTCGGATTATTGGGAGAACAGATGATCACCAGCTTGAGCGAGGGATCCTTAAGAGCCTCCATGGTTTTTCCGGTATCGATCTGGAAATCATTGTCAAGGGGAACCTTAATCAGTCGTACGTCATTTATTGCCGCAGCCACTTCGTACATTCCATAAGTGGGGGAGAAGGTCAGCGCGCTGTCGGATCCCGGTTTGCAGAAAATCCTGAAGCACAGATCAATTATTTCATCACTGCCGTTTCCGAGAAAGATTGAATTCTCAGGGACATTTTTTATCCTGCTTATGCCTTCCTTCAGCTTTCTCTGGTAAGGGTCGGGATATCTGTTAAGGCTTCCGAAGGGATTCTCATTTGCATCGAGAAAGGTTCCGTCACTCCCCGTGAATTCATTTCTGGCGCATGAATAGGGGATGAGGATCTTTACATTTTCCCTTACAAGGTTGTCGATATCAATCATTTTCAAGAGATTTGAGTCTTACTGTTACTGCATTCCTGTGTCCCTGCAATTGTTCTGCTTCTGCCATCTTTTCAATCACGGGTCCCAGTATCCGGATACCTTCCGGATCGATTTCCTGGAATGTTATTTTTTTCACAAACGATTCGGCCGATACGCCTCCATAGCTTCGGGCAAATCCTGCTGTCGGCAATGTGTGATTGGTGCCTGATGCATAATCACCTGCACTCTCACAACTGTATTTTCCAAGGAACACCGAACCGGCAGAGGTTACCTTTCCGGCAAGTCTGTCAGGATCAGCGACAGATATTATAAGGTGTTCGGGGGCGTAAATATTGCTGAACTCAATGCATTCATCGGTCGAACTGAAAAGAATTGAAAGGCTGTTTTCAAGGGCTCTGAGGGCAATATCCTTTCTTGGGAGGAGCATCACCTGCCTTTGAGTTTCGGCCATCACCTTTTCAGTGATCCCTTCCGAATCGGTAAGGAGTATCACCTGGCTGTCGGTTCCGTGCTCTGCCTGCGAAAGGAGATCGGAGGCAACAAAGGAAGGATCGGAGTCGCCATCCGCGATGATGAGCACTTCACTTGGACCGGCCGGAATGTCAATTGCCGTGCCCTCAAGCTGAACCAGCGCTTTTGCCATTGTAACATACTGGTTGCCCGGACCAAATATTTTATCGGCTTTTGGAATTGTTTCGGTTCCGAATGCCATGGCTGCTATTGCCTGAGCCCCGCCGGCCCTGAAGATCTGAGTCACGCCTGCCATCTTAGCAGAGTAGAGTATCAGGGGATTGATATTGCCTTGTCTGTCGGGGGGAGTACACAGTATGATTTCGGGGCATCCGGCCATGCGGGCCGGGACGGCAAGCATCAGTACTGTTGAAAAGAGCGGTGCTGTTCCTCCGGGGATGTATAATCCGACACGGCCGATGGGCAAGCTCTTTCTCCAGCACCTCACCCCTTTGGTTGTCTCAATCACCGGTTCTTCAGGTAGTTGAGCCGAATGGAAACTGGTTATATTATCCAGGGCGACAGCAATGGCCTCTTTAAGTTCTTCTGTTACAAGGCCGGAGGAGGCTTCAATCTCCGATTCCGGCACTTTCAGATTCCCGGGTCTGACACCGTCGAACTTTTCAGCCAGATCAAAAAGGGCCCGGTCTCCGGCTTCCCTTACATAATCAAGTATCTCAGCCACTTTGGTCCGGAGTTCCTTCCTGTCGATCTCCGGTCGCCGGCATAGTTCCTGCCACCGGCTTCTTTCGGGGAATGAGATTACTTTCATCACAAAATCATTTTTTCGATTGGTATCACAAGAATTCCCTGTGCACCGGCATTCCTTAGCTGATCAATCCTTTCCCAGAATTCATCCTCCTTGACTACGGAGTGGATGCTGCACCAGCCTTTTTCCTCGAGGGGAAGGATGGTGGGGCTTTTCATGCCCGGAAGTATCTTGCATATCTCATGCAGCGATTCGAGCGGTGCATTCAGAAGTATGTACTTGTTTTCCCTGGCGTTCCTTACCGACCTGATCCTGAACAGCAGTTTTTCGAGAATATTTTTTTTATCCTGATCAAGGTTCCTGCCGGCTATTACAACTGCCTGGCTTTTAAGCAGGACTTCCACCTCCTTAAGTCCGTTTGTCATAAGGGTGCTTCCGGAGCTTACAATGTCGCAGACGGCTTCGGCCAGACCTATCCCCGGTGCAATTTCAACGCTTCCGCTGATCTCCTCAGTACTTGCCGTGAGATTATTCTCCGCCAGGTATTTATTAAGAAGCCTGGGATAGCTGGTTGCAACCTTTTTGTTCATGAACCATCCCGGACCCGTGTACGACTCCTCTTTCGGGATTGCAAGGCTTAACCGGCATTGTGCAAAACCCAGCTGATCAAGTATTTCCACGTCCCTGTTTTTTTCAAACACTATGTTTTCGCCCAGGATACCTATGTCGGCAACCTGTTGCTCGACATACTGGGGGATGTCGTCATCCCGGAGAAACAGAATATCGACGGGGAAATTGGAAGCACTGGTCCTGAGGACATCGGTGCCGTTTGAGAATTTGATTCCGCATTCCTGCAGCAGTTTGTGGGAGTTTTCACTAAGCCTTCCTTTTTTCTGGATGGCAATTTTCAGCCTGGTCATTTTATTATGGTTTTTTGTCGGGGCATATCGCCGGAAAAATAAAAACCCGTCTGATATGCTCAGACGGGTTATGATATTTTGATACTATTACATATCACTTTCATTTCGCCTGAGTGCAGGAGAAAAAATG
>JAVEXG010000054.1:0-19926 GCA_034004115.1 Bacteroidales bacterium
TTGTGCTTGGGGCGAGATATAATCCGTGAAATACGGGGTTGCTCATGCGAGCATGGCCCTTATTGGATGAAAATAAAAATCCCTTCCAAATGGAAGGGAGGTATTTTGGCTTTGCGGAGAGAGGGGGATTCGAACCCCCGGTCCCACGATTGCAGGACAACGGTTTTCGAGACCGCCGCATTCGACCACTCTGCCATCTCTCCAGGATTACTGTTCGCAACGGATTTTAATCTGTAACGCCCGGTCCGGCTCCACAAGGGTTACTGAAACGGGATGACAAAAATAATCCATATTTCTTTTGATAACAGTTTTTTATAAACTTATTTTGCAACAATATCAGTAATTGAGTATAATAATCTTAATACCAGCGACAGTGAAAAATCTAACTAAAATCCTTCTAATCATGGGATTGCCATGCCTTATTCTGGGTTCCTGCAAGAACGGGGTTGAAGAAAAAGCAAATCCGTTTTTCTCCGGTTACAACACTCCGTTCGACGTACCGCCGTTCGAAAAAATTCATTCAGAACATTATATGCCGGCCTTTGAAAAAGGAATGGAAGAGGGAAAGATGGATATTGAGAAATTGATCAGCAACACTGAAGAGCCCAGTTTTGAGAACACCGTAGGCGCTCTCGACAGGTCGGGCGAACTCCTGTCAAAGGTATCACAGGTGTTTTTTGCCCAGGCTTCAGCAAATACAAGTGATTCGCTGCAGAACATAGAGATGGAGATTTCTCCGAAACTGGCAGCCTATCAGGATGAAATAATACTTAATCCTGATCTTTTCAAGCGGGTGAAGCAGGTTTACGAAAACCAGGCTTCCGAAACACTTACCGATGAACAGAAATTCATCCTTGAGAACCTTTACAAGGAGTTTGTAAGGAACGGAGCCAACCTGAGCAAGGTTGACCAGGATACCCTTATGAACATAAACCAGAAACTGTCGGTGCTGGGAGTGAAGTTCAGCCAGAATGTTCTGGCCGAGACTAACAATTATAAACTGTTTGTCGGAAAGGATGGTCTTACCGGATTGCCTGAATCAATAGCCGATGCTGCGGCTGAGACTGCAAAAACTGCGGGCCGGGAAGGCGAGTGGGCTTTTACCACACAAAGGCCGAGCATATTTCCTTTCCTGCAGTATTCGGAGAACAGGGATCTTCGGCGCGAACTTTTCAATGCCTATACCAACCGCGGAAACAACGGTAATGAATATGACAACAACAAGATTCTTGCCGATATAGTAAGACTGAGGGCTCAGCGTGCCAGACTGCTTGGATACAAGACACACTCGCACCTTGTGCTTGAACCCAGGATGGCAAAGAATCCGGAGAATGTTCTGGATCTTCTGAACAACCTGTGGTCCAGGGCTGTTCCTGTAGCCAAAAATGAGGTTAAGGAGATGCAGCTTATCATTGACCGTGAGGGAGGAAAATTCAAACTTGAACCATCCGACTGGTGGTATTATGCCGAGAAGGTGCGCAAGGAAAAGTACGACCTTGATGATAATGCTCTCAGACCTTATTTCCTCCTTGACAATGTGAGGGAAGGTGTTTTCACCTGTGCAAACAGGCTGTATGGAATTACATTCTCTCCGCTAACCAGCATACCCCTTCCTCATCCTGATGCTGAAGCCTATGAAGTCAAAGAGGAGGACGGATCGCATATAGGAGTCCTTTATCTCGATTTTCATCCGCGCGAAAGCAAGCAGCAGGGAGCATGGTGCGGAGGGTACAGAAGCCATCATGTTGTTGATGGGAAGCCCGTTACTCCGGTCGTGACAGTAGTCTGCAACTTTACCCGCCCCACAGGTGACCTGCCCGCCCTGCTTAACCTTGAAGAGGTGGAGACTCTTTTTCATGAATTCGGACATGCCCTTGAAGGATTGTTCAGTAAGAACACATACAACTCCTCGTACATAGCATGGGATTTTGTGGAACTGCCTTCGCAGATAATGGAGCACTGGGTTACCGAGCCTGAATTGCTTGAGGTATATGCCCGTCACTACGAAACAGGTGAACCGATCCCTGCCGCACTGGTTGAGAAACTTGACAAGAGCAAGTATTTTAATCAGGGATTCATAAACACCGAGCTGCTTGCTGCCTCATTGCTCGACATAGCGTATTATACACAGGAGGCTCCGGCAGTAGTTGATGTTCAGAGCTTTGAGAAAGAATATCTTGACAGGATAGGGCTGATACCCGAGATTGTTTCCCGATACAGAAGCACATATTTCCTTCATATCATCGACGGGTATGATTCGGGCTACTACAGTTATACATGGGCTGCCGTGCTTGATAATGATGCCTTTGAAGCCTTCAGGGAAAAGGGTGTGTTCGACAGGGCAACTGCCGAATCGTTCCGCAGGAATATTCTTGAGAAAGACGGTACAATGGATGCCATGCAGATGTATGTGAATTTCCGCGGCCGTGAGCCTCAGATTGAGCCTCTTCTGAAAAACAGGGGACTGATTTCACAATAAAGATATGAAGAGCCTTTGCGGGCTTACAGCATCAGAGATCGGTGATCTGGCGGAATGCAATGAGAGGCATGCCCTGGCGATAACCAACTGGCTTTATAAGAGGAAGTCGGACGATTTCATGCTGATTAAGGGCCTTCCCCTGAAGGTAAAGGAGAAGTTAAAGGAGAAATCGTTTCATGGTATCTACAGCCCGGTTTCTTCAATAAAGTCTGTTGACGGAACCTTTAAGTTCCTTTTCAGGAACGAAGAAGGGAAGGAATTTGAGACAGTATTGATGAGCAATCCGAAGAGAACGACGGTATGCGTCTCTTCGCAATCGGGCTGCAGGATGGGATGTCCTTTCTGCGCAACCGGACAGTATGGTTTCAGAGGTGATCTTTCTGTAAGGGATATCCTGACCCAGGTTCTTGGTCAGGGCATTGACGGCAAGGTTACTCATGTTGTTTTCATGGGTATGGGAGAGCCGATGGATAATCTTGACAATGTCCTGAAGGCGTGCGACATCATGACTGCAGAGTGGGGAATGGCCCTAAGTCCGCGAAACATAACAGTTTCGACAGTCGGGATAACTCCCGGTGTTCGGAAGTTCCTGGATTCATGTGAGTGCAACATGGTGCTCAGTTTGTTTTCTCCTTTTCCGGAAGAAAGACTGAAATCGGTTCCGGCTGAAGGAAAATACCCTGCCCGTGAGATTCTTGATGTAATGAAATCGGCCCGGACAGGAAAAAAGAGGCGTATGAGCGTGGCCTATATCATGATCAGGGATCTGAATGATACAGACAGACATCTGAAAGGTTTAAAGGAGCTGCTCAGGGATACCGGCATCAGGGTGAACCTGCTGCCATATCATTCAGTTCCGGGAGACGGCAATGTGTCCTCGCCGTCTGACACAATGAATCATTTCAAGCATGAACTTGTAATTTCAGGGATCTCCGCATCGATAAGGAAATCCTCAGGAGCTGATATCCTTGCTGCCTGTGGTTTGCTGGCTTCAGGACTTAAATGATGTTCATGCATCGGGATTGACAAGCTGGAAAAGATGCTCATCGAGGTACCCGTCGGCAACCCGTATCCAGTCTTTCCTTATACCGGCCTGAATGAAACCCACTTTACTGAACAGTGCCATACTTTCCTTATTATTTGATATGATACTGCAGTAGAGCTGGCGAAGCATAAGGGTTTTAAAACAATAGCCTATAAGGCATTTAAGTGCCATTGTTGCAAAACCCTTTCTGCGGTATTCCTCCGGTGCAATCAGGATCCCGACACCTGCCCTTTTGTGGAAGGGGTCATAATCGAACAGGTCAATTGTTCCAATTGTTTTATTGTCAGTGATATGATCGATCATGAGGCGGACCTGTCCGGTCTCATAGATATCTTTGTGCGAATTCTCGAGGTATCGTCTTAGAGTATATTTTGAGAATGGAGTTACGGTATTGCTTATGAGCCAGTTAGATATATCGTTCTCCCACTCGTAAAGCAACTCCAGGTCCTCCGGTTCAAGGGCCCGCAAGCTTATTTCCCTGTATTTCATCAAAAGGTATCCGGTATATTAATTGCCGGTTTATCTTTCCACATTTATCTGCCTTATGAAGGCGTCCTCAAAATCTTTCTTCACTTCGATAAGAGCCTCCTTGGCCTGAACAACCGACCTGAATTCTCCCCACACATACTTGTAGAATCCATCGTTGGCGACAATTTCTCTCACACCTTCATAGCCGGGGAAGATTCTCCTGGCGTCGATGGGACTCCTTGTTGCTTTAAGCTGGATGGAGTATACCAGTCTTGTCGTGGCGGGTGCTTGCATAACTACCGGATCGCCGTCGCCTGCCAGGTTGTCGAGTTCATACTGGTTTATAACATAAGCATCGTTCAGACCCAGTCCCTTAAGGTAACCAAGATAAGTCACAGCATCCGACCTGTTAAAGAACACACCGAGAGCATAAATGTTGGCTGTATCCGTCTTGACTGTCCTTACGAAGAGCATTTCGTCCTTAATGAGGTTGCTGAAATAGGAGTTCGACAGTACATCCCTGGTCTGCTTGAGTACAATACTGTACTTGATGGCGCCTGGTTGCCTGAGGTGCCTTGGAGTGTAAACTTCATGCCTTATCACCACCCCTGTTCCGGGATTGACGATACCGAAAGTTACTCTCCTGTTGTATTTTCTTCCTTCGGGATTGTCGGTTCCGTCAGGATTGCTGTTGACAGCCACGAAATTTGATTCACCGAAGGCCTTTTTAAGGAATTTCCCTCCTTCAACACCCGTCATAGTGAAGTAGTCAATAACAGTCTGAGCGCGTTTGTCTGCAAGTCTTCTGTTATAATCGGTGCTTCCCTTGGAGTCGGTATATCCAGCTACCTCTATTGTAAGATCGGGGTATGTGATGAGGATATTCTTGAGTACTTCGAGGGTCTGTTTTGCCTCGTCGTTCAGGTCAAATTTATCGAAATCGAAAAGCACATTCTGGATTGAAAGGAAATCGCCTGCAAAGACTTTCTCGGGAGACAGAGAAGGGTTGACAGCCAGATAGCTCCCCGTGTAATACAGAGGCAGGTTAAGAGTTATGGTATCAGTATTATATCCATCGTGGCTGATATAAATCTCATAATCACCAGGTTTGATGTCGAAGCTGAAAGTGCCGTCGGGTTTGACCGGAATATTCTGGAGAATTTCGCCTGTTTTAAGGTTTTTGAGAGTGATAAGTGAGATTTCCGGATCGACATTCATCCCATCCTCAAGCGAGATTGTTCCCGAAGCTGTTGTTATTTCATCAGCCGGATCAATAGCAACAATGGCAAAGATGTTTCTTTCATTTGACTTTTCGTCAAAGCGGCTGGCTACAAAACCCGGAGCATTGTTGTTCAGGATGAAGTTGCTGTTTTCCTGAACGGTGTTAAAGGCGTAGGGCATTCCCACCGGCTGGGTCCAGACACCGCCCCTGTTCTGGCTTCTGAAAACATCGTAGCCGCCCATTGTGATATGTCCTATTGAGCTGAAGAGCAATGCATCGTTTTCAACATCAAAGTAGGGTGTATTTTCATCATAGGGTGTATTGATTGTATTGCCAAGGTTCACCGGAGCTTCCCAGGTGCCATCGGCCAGCTTACGTGATGACCATATATCGAGGTCGCCCTCGCCGCCGGGCCTGTTGCTTGCGAAATACATTGTCTGGCCGTCGGGAGTTACGAATCCGTGCGACTCCCAATAGATGGTGTTAACAGGCTTGCCCACTGATTTGATTTTTGACCAGGTTGTACCGGTTCTCATGCTGTAATAGAGGTTGCCGTCTCCTCCGTCATCCAGATACATGACAAGCATTTTACCGTCTCCGGTAATTGAGTTTGTGTAAAATCTGTCAAAACCGCCCAGCTGATTTGTGATGTTGGTTGGTTCGTTCCAGGTCGAGTTCTTGTATGAGCAGTATATCTGGGTTATACCTTCGTTTTTAACTGTAAATACGAACACTGAGTCGTTTTTGGCCAGAACAGGATTACAGGCGCCCGGGAAATTTGCGAGCCACGGGGCAAAATAATCTGTTATCACCCTTACCGGTCTTTTCTTCATCTCCATGGCATACCTGCAGTTACGAATCTGAAGATCGACAAAGTCAAGCTGATAGGTGTCGGAAGGAGAGAGTCTTTTCTTTACGTTGTTCAGGTAGGTCAGAGCCTGCTCGAGACTGTCGTTACGCTGGAATGCTATTGCGAGATACAGGTAGGTATCCAGGGGCGCCAGGTCTCCTGTCTGCTTATATTCCTTTTCGCTTGATACAACATTTGTGGCAGCCTTTCTGAGGAGAGAAAGGGCATCTTCGTCTTTACCCTCGAGGTTCAGATAGCAGATCCCCAGTTTTGCAGCCAGGTTGTTGTTGTCGGGATATTGTTTAAGCAGGGGTTCATACAAAGCAGCAGCCTTCAGGTAGTTTTCATCATAAAGGTAGTACATGTCGGCATTTCTGAAGGCCCTCTGAAAATCTCTCAATTGGATTTCCTGGGCGCCAAGCGGTGCAAGATAAGCAAGAAGAACCGCAATGATGAAGTATTTCCGGGCGGGGTAAAAGTGTTTCATCTTTTTGTAAATTATAGGGACAATAAATATATTACAAAAATGTAGAATATTTCTACGCTTTTAGATAAAACTAAAAAAGTAAATTTAGCTATTTCTTCAATAGAATGCTAATTTCTCTCACGAAGGCATCACTAAACTCCATTAGTTCACTTCCTTTCATAATGGTTTTTGCCTCCTCTGCTGTTGAATAGCTGCCATACAGATAACGATATATCCCGTCAACTTCTTTAGTTTCCCTGACACCTTTCAGCCCCGGGAAGGTTGCAGCGATATCTACGGGAATGCTGGTGGCTTTCAACTGAATGGACCAGGATTTCCGGCTTGGGACATCTTTATCATCAGTGCCACGTATTACTTTCTTGATAAACAGGTCGTTGGGGTATCCCAGTCTGAATAGCATATCACGGTGGGCATAAGCATCGTTCTTGTTCTTGAATACGCCTGTTGTATACCTGTAGAAAAAGTCGTAAGCGTTATAAAACACCCTTATATCGTTGACATATCTGAAGTAACTTATATCGACAGGATTATAGAGCGCCATTACCTGTACAGTGTAATAGAGAATCGTTGAATCCTGCAGATCGTTGTCGGTCACATCATAAACCCGGAGGTCTTTTATAAGGATATCAGGGTCGATATGGTCGACAACCGGAATATCCGAGAGGTCGAGTCGTTCACCGGCCGGCGGATTTTTGTCGAGGACGATATCTTCAAGCTGAATCAAACCGGGAGGAGTGGTGCTGGCAATGGTGGTATCCTGTCGCTGGGTAAAATATCCCGGAGCGGTATAAAGGAGCCGGTAGGTACCGGGGGCCGCCATAAAGCTGTAATTACCTGTTGAAGCGTCGGGGAATCCGGTATCGACTGTGTCACCGGAAGCCCTGTCGATGAGGTAAATGGCATTGTTCTCGTCGAATTCCACGATTGTATCTCTCAGACTGTATTTTCCCGACAGCTCGTATACCCTGTTAACCCCGTAACTGGTAAGGGTGATGTAGAAGATCTCCTTCTTTTTATAGTCGGTATTGATGGAGTAGAATCCGTTTTCGTCGTTATTGAAAGGCTGGAAGAATCTGTCGTCATCAGTTGTATTTATAGGGTACCCGAGGTTCTCGGGAGTGCCCCATAATCTTCCGTTTCCGGAGCTGCGGTATATATCGAAGCCTCCCATTCCGCTGTGTCCTTCAGATGCGAAGTAAAGTAAGGAATCGTTGATCGTGATAAAAGGAGTGTCCTCATTGTAGATTGTGTTGACGGAAAGGCCGAGGTTAATGGCTGGTCCCCAGTCGCCAAAAGCATCCAGCTCGGATACATATATGTCGAGTCCTCCCTGTCCTCCGTCCCTGTTGCTTGTGAAATAAAGTTTATTGCCGTCGGGTGCGACTGCAGCGTGCGATTCGTAGTATTTCGTGTTAATGTTACGGTTCAGTTTTGTGATCGGGGTCCAGGATCCGTTTACGTAACGGGATGAATAGATGTTTCCGTCGAAATTATCGGTTTTGTAAAGATACAGGACTGTACCGTCGCTGTTGAGGGAGCATGATGAACAATCGTCACCTGAATTCAGCTGGGAGTTTATCTCAACCGGAGTCTGCCATTTGCCGCTGATCTTTCTTGAGAACATCAGTGCATTGATGAGGCCCCGGCGTTCCGTGTAGACAATTGTATTCCCATCGAAGCTTACAGCCGGGTTCTCATTTATTGATCCCTGGCTGAACTGTTTTCCAAGTCTTATCTTGCTGATTCTGAAGGGATCTTCCTGGTTATCAATTGCATTATTGCAGGCCTGAATCTGCTGATCAACATAGTCGAGGTTCTTCATCCGTCCCTTGACCTCATTTTCCTGGGCCAGGCTCTTGAATTTGTTGAAGGTGCTCAATGCTTTTTCAAGTTCGTTATTGACCATATAGGCCTTTGCAAGAAGGAAGTATGAGTCGAGAGGGGCCCTTTTCTCCCTGAAGGAATTAATTCTTGCTTCGAAAGAAGACTGTTTGACCGCAGCTTCAAGGTAGGGGATGGCTTTTTCCTTTTCTCCGGGGATATTCAGGTAACAGGCGCCGATCTTGTGTTTAATGTTGAAATTGTTCTCGGTTTCAAGAAGAAGGTAAAGCGGGTTTGCCAGCTCAGATTCTTCGAAGAGGTAGCGTGACTCAGCCTCAGCAAATATCTTTCTTTGTTCGGTTTTCGTTTGAGCTGTTGCAACAAAAGAAAAAAATACCGGAAATATCAGCTGCAGTAAAACTAGGACTATGCTCCTCCTGATTTTAATCATCATAACAAATATAACAAATTTGCAAATCAAACATCATCGCGTATTTTATTTTTATACGCGATGACGGAATGATGAGTTAAAGCCAGTGAGAAAATGTTCAGACCTGGTCGGGAGTGTAGCTTTGGAGGATTTCCCTGATCCTGTTCAGAAATTTTCCGGCGAGAGCGCCGTCGATGACCCTGTGATCATAGCTTAGCGAAAGGATCATGATATGCCGTATGGCAATCATGTCGCCCTCCGGGGTTTCAACGACAGCCGGCATTTTCCTTACAGCTCCTATGCCCAGTATCGCGACCTGCGGCTGATTGATTATGGGGGTTCCCGTAAGATTGTTATAGCTGCCGAAGTTGGTGACAGTGAAGGTGCCTCCGGTGATCTCATCCGGTTTGAGCTTGTTGTTCCGGGCCCTGTCGGCAAGGTCGTTGACTGCCAGAGCCAGGCCGGTCAGGTTCTTTTCGTTTGCATTTTTTATTACCGGGACGATCAGATTACCATCGGGCAGGGCTGTCGCCATTCCTATGTTGATGTTCCTTCTTTTTATGATGTTGTTTCCGTCGACCGAAATGTTTATCATCGGGAAATCGGAAAGAGCCCTTGCCGTTGCATCAATAAATATCGGGGTGAGGGTGAGCTTTTGTCCCTCCCTTGAAAGATAGTTATCCTTTACGCTGTTTCTCCATGCAACCATTCTGGTAACATCGGCATCGATGAAGGAAGTGACGTGAGGGGAGGTCCTTTTCGACATGACCATGTGATCGGCAATAAGCTTTCTCACCCTGTCCATTTCGATAATCTCATCTCCCTGCTGTCTGGAGGGTGATGGAGCCGTTTTTGCAGGAGCCTCCTCTGGTATGGTTTCCTTATTGCGTTTCTCATCAAGAAACCTGATGATATCATCTCTTGTTATCCTGCCATCCATTCCCGAACCTGTTATCCTGTCAAGCTCCTGATAGCTTATATTTTCACTGGAAGCAATGCTTCTCACAAGGGGTGAAAGGAATTTTCCGGAGGGGGTGCGGCTTTTCATTTCACGCGATGCAGTCTGTTCGGTTTTGATTTCCTCGCGCACTTCCTTTATGGTTTCACGAACTCTTTCCACCTCTTTACTCACTGCAGCCTGTTCTTCGGGCCCTGCTACAGAGTTGGTCTCCAGGACAGCAATTGTTTCTCCGACTTTGACAACCGAACCCTCTTTTGCAAGGAAAGAGGATATGATACCGGACGAGGGTGCCGGGATCTCAGAATCAACCTTGTCTGTCGCAATCTCGACGATGGGGTCGTCCTCTTTGACCTCTGCTCCGGCCTTAACAAGCCATTTTGTAATTGTTGCTTCGATAACTCCTTCTCCCATCGAGGGAAGTATGATGTTCATTTGTGCCATTTCAATGTGTTTATCACAATAACAATTCCGGGGCAATTATGTTTAATGCAGATTCTACTGCAGGTAAGGATTTCGGTTATTGATGGCACGGCCAAGTGTTATCTCATCTGTGTATTCGAGTTCGTCGCCGACTGCGACTCCCCTGGCCAGGGTTGTCAGCAACACGTTGTATTTGCTAAGTCTCCGGTAGAGATAGAAATTGGTTGTATCTCCTTCCATGGTGGTGCTGAGGGCCATTATCACCTCGCTGATACCGCCTTCTCTGACTTTGTCTTCGAGCGAATCGATCCAGAGGTCTGCAGGTCCAATTCCGTCGACCGGAGAAATAACACCTCCAAGGACATGGTATATTCCCCTGAATTGCCGTGTGTTTTCAATTGCCATCACATCCTGTATATTTTCAACTACACAGGTTATTGATCTGTCCCTCCTGTTATCACTGCATATGGAGCAGGTTTCACTGTCGGAGATATTATGGCACGACTTGCAGTAGTGTATTTCACTGCGCAGTTTTATAATGCTTTCCCCAAATTTCTTCACTTCCGCGGGATCCCTCTTGAGGAGGTTAAGGACAAGCCTGAAGGCTGTCTTTCGTCCTATACCGGGAAGAGAAGCAAACTCATTGACTGCATTTTCAAGAAGCTTTGAAGGATATTCGGAGAAACTCATTACGTTGGTTTTATGCAAAAATAGTTCAATTATCGCCTTCATATTAAACCTTTAATGAATTTTTTGTCTTCCTTACTTTTTGTTATCCTTGCATATTTATCCTGAAAACATGAACCCAACGCTTATCCTGCTGATCTTTCTGGCATACACCGCCCTTTTATTCAGTGTTACGTGGCTGACAGCCCGCAAGGCAAATAATCAGTCTTTTTACATCGGCAACAGGGTATCGCCATGGTTTGTTGTGGCGTATGGCATGATCGGGGCATCCCTGTCGGGAGTAACCTTCATGTCGGTGCCCGGGTGGGTGAAGGATACTCAGTTCAGTTACATGCTGGTCGTTTTCGGCTATCTTTTCGGCTATCTCGTGATTGCACTGGTGCTGCTGCCTCTTTATTACAGGCTGAAGCTGACATCAATCTATACTTATCTTGAGCAGCGATTCGGATACTTTTCGTACAAAACCGGAGCTGGTTTCTTCATTCTCTCGAGAGTTCTGGGAGCTTCGCTCAGGATGTTCCTTGTTATCAACGTTCTGCAATTATTTGTTTTCGATGCCTGGAATATTCCATTCTGGGTAAATGTACTGGTTTTTATCCTGCTGATCATCCTGTACACATTGAAGGGCGGCATCCGGACAATTGTCTGGACCGACACCCTGCAGACAACCTTCATGCTGCTTGCAGTAGTGCTTTCTGTTATCTATATCAGCAGGGAAATGGGATCGCCTGTATTTAAGCTGGCAGGTTCGGTAATGAAGAGTCCTTTATCGACCATGTTCATAACAGACTGGCATAGTGAAAGATTCTTTCTCAAGCAGTTTCTGAGCGGGATGTTCATTACCATTTCGATGACCGGACTTGACCAGGAGATGATGCAGAAGAACCTTAGTTGCAGGAATCTCAGGGAAGCACAGAAAAATATGTTTACATTCAGCGGAATAATCGTACTGGTTAATTTCCTGTTCCTTATCCTTGGTGCTTTTCTGATGATCTATGCACAAAGCCAAAACGTTACAGTAACAATGAGTGATGATCTTTTTCCTACAGTGGCACTTAATTATCTGGGTCCGGTTGCAGGGATTGTGTTTCTCATCGGACTTATTTCAGCTGCGTTCCCGAGTGCCGACGGTGCCCTGACATCTCTCACGACTTCGGTGAGCATTGATCTTCTGGGTCTTGAGAAGAAGAAGCACATGACGGAAAAGGAAAAAACCAGGATCAGATATGCCGTTCACATTACAATAGCTGCAGTGTTCTTTATATGCGTGCTGATATTCAGGTCATTGAATGACAGGGCGATTATTGATAAACTATTCACAATAGCCGGTTATACTTATGGTCCGCTCCTTGGAATGTATACTTTCGGACTTTTCACAAGGAGGGTGGCAAAAGACAGGGTTACTCCCTGGATTGCCATCCTCTCGCCCGTAATCTGTTATCTCCTGAGTACTTATTCAGAAGTATTGTTCAACGGGTACAAGTTCGGATTCGAATTACTGCTTGTGAACGGTTTAATTACTTATATGGGATTATGGTTTTTCAGCAGCAAGCCAGTTGCAGGGTCTGCAGGCACCTGATATATTGCAATCTGACTGCCGGCCGACTGTCAGAAGCCCATTCTCTGCTGGCCTGAAACAACTTCCTCATCAGGCTCCTCCTCATCTTCATCCGGTAATTCAGGTTTGATTATGACTGTTTTGGTCTTGTAGGGGATGTTCCAGGTTATGAAATAGCTAATTCCGCCATTGGTGATCCTCCCTCCGTTGCCATACCCCGGAATGGAGATTGGCCTGAAGTCCTTCCCGCCGCCTCCTGATAACAAAAGCTTAAGCCTTATTGTCCATCCCATGCTAAGGTTTTTGAAGACCTCAGCCCTTACACCCGGGGCAACTTCAAGAAAATGTGCCGTCATATTCTTTGAAGGGACTGAGGAAGTCATCTCACCCCAGTAATTTTCATAGTTAAGGGAGGAAGTTTCGGAACTGAAGAGGCTCAGGCCGTACCTTAAGCCGATCCCGGCCCAGTAATGGCCCAGGGCCTTATCGGGTTTGAGGAGGTTCAGGTCAACGCCCAGCCTGGCAAACGCCCCGGTGCTGGTATAATCGTAATTGTACTGTGAATATTTATAATTAAGGTAGCCTCCTTCCACGACGTAGGCCATTTTTTCATTCCTGTCAAATGAAAGGAATCCCTCTATATTCAGGTTGTTTTTGTCGGACATGTAAATGCCGGGTCCGATTATATCGAAACCGGCCCTGACCTTAAGCGGAAAAAGGATAGTATCCTGTGCCATGATGCATGGCAGATCGAGAATCAGGAACAGGCTAATAAAATATACGGATATTTTCCTCATTGGCAGTTGTTATATTGTTGGAGCTCCGGTAGATGTAAAATGATTCATTTTTACAGAAGAAGGTGTCGAGCCTGTGGTAGAAAGTGTATCCGCACTCTTTCGAGATGAGATGAGGGTAGCTTGAATAGAGAAAGGTGACTGTATCTTTCACATCATTGATTTTAATTTCAAAGGAGCAGGTTCCTCTCGAGGCATCGAGAGGGAAAAGTCCTGGCTGCACATCTGATTCCCTGTCATAAAGCTTTTCAGTGACACCTATGCCTGTGACGCTCAGACTGTCGGGCGTTTTCTTTTCCTTTGTATCGTCGCTGTAGAAAGTAGCCTTGAGATATGCATTTGTCTCATCGAAGCAGGCCTCGGGCGAACACGACAGAAAAACAGCTGACAGTGCCGCGAATAAAAGTACTGAAGTGTAATGCCGGGCGGTCATGAAGTTATTTTTTTTATGTATTCCCCAGCTTTTGAAAGAGCGGCGGGCAGTCCGGAAGGATTTTTGCCGCCTGCAGAGGCAAGGAAAGGCTGGCCTCCGCCTCCGCCCTTTATCTCACCTGCTATTTCCTTAATGATTGATACTGCGCTCAGGTTTCTCGAGTTCACAAGAGAGTCGCTCACCATTGCGAAAATGTTTGCCTTATCGCCGGCAGAGGCGCCAATTACCAGCACGGTGTTATCTGATGAACTTCGTATCTGGTGGGCAATGCTCTTTAGCATTTCAGCCGATCCGTTTTCGATGATTCCTGAAATGAATCTGATTCCGTTTATCTCAGCAGCTTTCTCTTCAAGATCCTTTATCAGAGCCATTGCTGAGTCGGCTTCAAGTTTCTCTATAGTTTTCCTGAGCTGAGAGTTTTCGGCCAGCATTCGTTCAACACTTTCCTTAATGCTGCCGGTGCTTTTAAGGAGTGCAGCAACCTCATCGGCTGCTTCAATCTTCTCATCTATATATTCCTCGGCCTTTTCGGCGGTAACGGCTTCAATTCTCCTGATACCGGCTGCAATGCCGTTTTCGGATGTAATCTTTATGATACCTATCCTCCCTGTGTTCCCGGCATGTATTCCGCCGCACAGTTCAACAGAATCGCCAAAACTAACCACCCGTACCTTATCGCCGTATTTTTCACCAAAGAGGGCTATTGCTCCCATTTGGCGGGCCTCTTCCATGGGCACTCCTTCGGCGACCATCAGATTTGAGCTTTGCCTGACCATCTGATTGGCTTCTTCTTCCACTTTTCTGATCTCCTCCCTGGTAAGGCGGGAGAAGTGGCTGAAGTCGAACCTGAGGCGTTCGGGAGTCACAAGCGAACCTTTCTGTTCCACATGACTTCCCAGAACTTTACGAAGTGCATGATGGAGCAGGTGGGTTGCAGTATGGTTATTGGCTGTCATAAGCCGTTTCTTCAGATCCACAACAGCATGGAACATCTCCCGGGGGTTGGAAATTTTTCCATGGCTGATATGAATTATCGCATTGTTTTCCTTTACTGTATCGACTATTTCGATTTTTTGAGATCCTGCTATAAGGTATCCTGTGTCACCAACCTGTCCTCCGGATTCGGCATAGAAAGGTGTTTTGTCGAGTATGATCTGAAGGCTTTCCTTACCCTTGCTTCTGATGGTCCGGTATTTTGCAATCAGAACATCATCTTCAGATACCGAATATCCTGTAAAGACAGTTTCGCCTGTTTCTCTTACGATTATCCAGTCACCGGCTTCGACAGTTGCATCTTCCCGCGACCGGTTCTTTTGCTGTTTCATTTCATCCTCAAAACCTTTGATATCAGTCTTTAGTCCATTTTCCTTAAGGATGAGCTGAGTCAGGTCAACCGGAAATCCGAAAGTGTCGTAAAGTTCGAAGGCTGATTTTCCGGGCAGGGTGTCAAGTCCCTCTTTCCTGAGCTCTTCTATTTTTCTTTCTATCAGTTTAAGTCCTTTCCCGAGTGTTTTAAGGAAGGAGGTCTCTTCCTCGAAGATCACTCTGGTTATATTTTCCATGCCGTTTCTGAGTTCAGGGTATGTGTCTCCCATTACATTTGCCAGTGCCGGAACCAGTTTGTGAAGGAAAGGTTCTTCCATTCCCAGGTTGTTGTAACCGTATCTCACAGCCCTTCGGAGGATTCTTCTTATCACATAGCCGGCCCTGTTGTTCGACGGCATCTGACCGTCGGCTATTGAAAAGGCAATTGCCCTGAGGTGGTCGGCTATTACCCTGAGGGCAATGTCCCAGTTATCGTTAACCCCGTAATTTTTTCCTGTGATTTCGGTTATCCGCGAAATAACCGATTGGAAGATATCAGTGTCATAATTTGATTTCTTACCCTGAACAACCATGCAGAGCCTCTCAAATCCCATACCCGTATCAACATGCTGTGCCGGCAGAAGCTCCAGTTTACCGTTTGTAAGCCTGTTGTACTGGATGAAGACAAGATTCCATATCTCAATTACAAGGGGATGTCCTTTGTTTACAAGTTCACTACCGGGGATGTTTTTCCTGTCGGCATCGTCGCGGATGTCAACGTGGATTTCGGAACAGGGTCCGCACGGACCTGTTTCACCCATTTCCCAGAAGTTATCTTTTTTTGAGCCATTAAGAATTCTTCCCTCCGGTGATGTAAAGCATTTTTCCCAGCATTCGCAGGCTTCCTTATCCCTGGCAACATCTTCGTCAGGGCTTCCCTCAAAAACAGTTGCATACAACCTGTCCTCCGGAATTCCCAGGTTTTTTACGAGAAACTCCCATGCCCATTCAATTGCTTCCTTTTTGAAGTAGTCGCCGAATGACCAGTTCCCAAGCATTTCGAACATGGTGTGGTGGTAGGTGTCATGCCCCACTTCCTCAAGGTCGTTGTGTTTGCCGGAAACGCGGAGACATTTCTGGGAGTTTGCGATCCTTTTACTTGAGGGGATCTGGTTCCCTAGAAAGATGTCCTTGAACTGGTTCATGCCCGCGTTGGTGAACATGAGTGTGGGATCATTCTTCATGACCATTGGGGCAGAGGGTACTATCAGATGTTCCTTTGACTTAAAAAAATCAAAGAATAACTGTCTGAGATCGTTGGATTTTAATGGAAAAGGCATATAAATATACAATAAGAAACAAAATTTTGAGTTTGTAAAATTAATTTATTTGGTTAGATTTGTCAATCTCAGCATAAAAAACCAGGGCAGTTAATGTTCAGCCGAAAATATTTTCTTGATCCGTCAGATCTGCAGTACAAGCGAATAAGAATGCCGTGGAAGGGTAAGCTCCTAAGGTTCACCCTTTTTATGATTGTGGCAGTGACTATAACCATCATCTATTCTTCCCTTTTCAACAGCATGTTCGGTTCGCCTAAGGAAAAGACTCTTACTCAGGATATTGAAAGCCTTAAACTGAAATACTCGATACTGGAAATGAGTATTGACGATGCCCTGCGTTCGCTTGATGACCTTGAATTATCCGATGGAAACCGGTACAGACCGGTTCTGGAAATGGATTCAATTCCTGTCTCTATCAGGAAGATGGGAACAGGAGGTGTAAATAGATACGAGGAACTGGAAGGTTATTTCAACACTCCGCTGCTTCTCGGATCGCGTATAAAAGTTGATGAGATAAAGAACCGTGCCACGGTTCAGCTTGAATCATTCAGGGCGATAGAGGAACAGAAAAACGAGTGGAAGCGTCAGATGGAGTATCTTCCGATGATAAGCCCGGTTAATGTGATCTACCGGCTTGGTGACGGTCTCAAGTTCAGGGAAAAGCATCCTGTTCTCGGAACTCCCCAATGGCATCACGGGCAGGATTTCAGCACTCCTCACGGAACAAGAGTATATGCCACCGGATCGGGAACCGTGATAGATGCCCGATGGAACGGCGGTTTCGGGAACTGTGTGGTGATCGATCACGGGTATGGATACCGGACAACCTATGGCCATCTGAGCGCCATTAAAGTAACTGAAGGACTTAACATTAAGCGTGGTGATCTGATCGGTTTGAGCGGAAGCACCGGCACTTCATCAGGGCCTCACCTTCATTATCAGATAGACCTCTTCGGTCAGCACAAGAATCCTCTTTATTATTTCAATAACGATCTGACTGAGGACGAGTATTTCGACATGATTCAGACTCTCACCTCTCATTCCAGTTTAAGATAACAGCATTGATGGATTTTTATGTCGGGGCTGCCGGTTCATTTCGCCAGGCAGGTTTCATTTATATAATGAAATATTTATCTTTGCCGGGTAATGAAGAATCCGAAGTACAAATTCAATCCGGAATCGCTGAGCTTTGACAAGATAAGTCTTGGAGTCAGGGATATTCTTCTCAGGACACTGGCAATTCTGATCGGCTCAGTGTTGATTGCGGTTGTTTTCAATTTCCTTTACGGTCTCTTTTTTGACACGCCCAAGGAGAAGGCGCTGAAAAGGGAGATTGAACAGTTATCCCTTCAGTATGACCTTATTCACAGGGAGATGGCTAATCTTGAGAAAGTAATCGACCATCTTCAGGAGACAGATGATAATTTATACAGGACGATCTTTGGGGCAGAACCCATCCAGCCCACCCAGAGGCAGGCAGGAATTGGTGGAGTAAACCGGTACGATGAGCTTGAGGGGTATAATAATTCAAGGCTGGTTGTCGAGACAGCCAAACGACTTGACGATATCAGGAAAAATGTATACGTTCAGTCAAAGTCGTTTGATGAGCTTATTCTGCTGTCGAGGGAAAAGGAAAATATGCTCAGGTCGATTCCTGCAATAATTCCGATCTCAACAAAGGATCTGACCAGAATAGCTTCCGGATTCGGATTAAGGATACACCCCATTTACAAGATCAGTAAATTTCATGCAGGCATGGATTTTACCGCACCACTTGGAACTGAAGTATATTCTTCAGGCGACGGTACCATTGAATCGGTGAATTCCGGCTTGAGGGGCATGGGCAACTATATTGTCATCAACCATGGATTCGGATACTCATCGCTTTATGCCCATCTCGATAGTTTTTCAGTCAGGGCAGGTCAGAAAGTTCACAGGGGTGATGTGATTGGTTATGTAGGCAATACGGGTTTGTCAATTGCACCCCATCTGCATTATGAGATAACGCTCAACGGCCAGAATGTCGATCCGGTAAATTATTTCTTTAATGATCTTTCAGCCGCCGAATACGAAAAAATGATCGAGATTGCATCTAAAACAGGACAGTCGTTCGATTGATTATATTACAATACAATGCCGTACAGGGAGAAGAAAATTGAGAAACTCTATTATTCAATAGGGGAGGTTTCCGGAATGCTCGGCGTTCCTGTTTCCACAGTAAGATTCTGGGAAAATGAGTTCAGAATGCTGAAGCCCATGAAGAATAAAAAGGGCAACAGGATGTTCACTTCAAATGATGTGAAGAATCTCAATATAATTCATCGTCTTCTTAAAGAGGAAGGTATGACAATTGCGGGGGTTAAGAAGAAGCTCTCCGGAAACCGGGATGGGACCGACCACGTTTATGAGATAAGTGAATCGCTGAAAAAAATCAGGAGTCTTCTAATTGACCTAAGAGATAATATTTGAAATGAAAGCAGGGGAATTATGCTCATATCTCGATACTGTGGTTCCGCTTTCGCTTCAGGAAAGCTATGATAATTCAGGGCTTCAGGTTGGCCGCCCGGAAAAGGAGATAGACGCCGCCCTGCTTACCCTGGATGTGACGGAGGAGGTTCTCGTGGAGGCAGTCAGCAAGGGATGCGGGATGATTATTTCTCATCATCCTGTAATTTTCAACGGACTGAAGAAGCTTGCCTGGCGGACCCCGGCTGAAAGAATTATTGCCAGGGCCATAAAAGATGATATTGTTATCTATTCCTCTCACACCAACCTCGATATGCTGAGCAGGGGGGTAAGCGTGAAAATGGCTGAACGATTAGGTTTGTCAGATCTGAAGGTCCTGCAACCGCTGAAGGGCAGACTCATAAAGCTTGTCACATTTATTCCGGACGACCATCTTGACAGGGTAAGGGATGCCGTTTTCAGCGCAGGTGCAGGATTTATCGGAAATTATGACCGTTGCGGATTCGTGGCATCCGGCACTGGCAGTTTCAGGGCAGGAGAGGGGACCAATCCCTTTGCCGGGGAGCGTGGGCAAATGCATTTCGAAAATGAGTCAAGGTTCGAAACGGTTTTGTTTTCCCATCTCAGGGATAAGGTGGTGAAAGCTCTGCTTGAAGCGCATCCTTATGAAGAAGTTGCATATGATCTCTACACACTGGAGAATGACAATATTGATCTGGGCCTGGGTTGTTGCGGTTATCTTCAGGATGCCCTGAGTGAAAGGGTTTTTCTTGAGCTGGTTGCCGGGAGACTTGAAGCCGGAGGGTTGCGTTATTCAAATCTAAATGGGAAGATGATCCGGAAGGTTGCTGTCTGCGGAGGATCAGGATCTTCTCTCCTGCGCGATGCAATTGCCTGCCGGGCCGATGCATTTGTAACTGGCGATATCAAATATCATACATGGTTTGATGCAGATGGCAGTATACTTCTGGCCGACTGCGGGCATTTTGAAAGTGAAAAATTCTCAACTGAAGTTTTACACGATCTACTTATTAAAAAATTCCCTACATTTGCACTCCGGTTTTCTGAAACAAATACCAATCCGATAAATTATCTGTAAAATGGAAAAACCAAAAACACACGAAGCTGAGATTTCTGTAGAGGAGAGGCTTAGGGCGCTG
>JAVEXG010000214.1:0-4126 GCA_034004115.1 Bacteroidales bacterium
TCTAATTTATCTATTAAATCTATTTTATCTAATATATCCTTTGTTATCTCTTTATTATATATATCTTTATTATGAAGTGGTAAGTATAAAGTAGACACCTAGGTATTAGGTCTATGTTGTTGTAGACTAAAAACGAAAGGAGCTACTTATGCTGAAATATACAAAAGAAGAAATGATGGCTATAGGCAGAGAAATCTATGACCATTATTTAACTATTGCCCAAGCTGCAGAAAAATATTGTATTAATTACTATACTGCTCGTGATTATTACCGTATGTATCGAGATAATTTTAATCTGCCAGCAATTGAAGCTGCTAAACCAGCAAAGGGTAAGAAAATAATCGATAAAAATGGAAAACCAAGTTTTTATGAACTTCATGAGCTTAGTAAAAACCAACTTATTGAGGAAGTTATAAAAGCTAGAATTGGAGAAGAGCGAGCAAAAAAAGGATACGAAGTGAAAGGGGATGGTCAAACAAAGGAATACATTATTTTAAAGAAAGAGAATTCGAAGTAATATTCATTCTCTCAAACGAATTCCCAGTTAAAGAATTGTGTCGAATAATGGGAATAAATAGGAGCAGTTTCTATAAATGGAAAGAAAGAATGGAAAAGCCATCTCAAAGAATGATTAAACGCATTAGCGATATAAAATTATTCTCTGAATATCATGACAGATATCCGAATCATGGATATCGATGGTTAAACCGATTGATTAGAAATGAATTAGGTGTCGTCATGTCTGATCAATATGCCCATAAATGTTGCAAAAATGCTGGAATTAAAAGCGTTTCAAAGCATTATCATTACAAGAAGCCTGGTAATCCATTCAAAATATATCCAAATCTTCTAATGGCGGATTTTGAAGTTAATGGCCCATTTGAATGCGTTGTTACTGATATGACAGCGTTTTGGTGTAATGAAACATATTGGGAATTAACGTTATTTATGGACCTATGGAATAACGAGATCGTTGCCTATGGTTTATCTGATGTGAGAGGTGATCCATCCACATATCATGAGGGATTAACAGAGTTACTTGAAAAGAAAAAAGAATACAAAGACCTAAAGTTGATTTTGCATAGCGACCAAGGTGCAGTGTACTCTTCGAAAAGCTTTAATAAACTTTTACCTTCTTATAATATCATACGTTCAATGTCTCGTGCAGGAACTCCTACAGATAATGCAGCAATGGAAGCGATCAATGGTTGGGTTAAAGAAGAGTTGTTTAATGACTTTAGAATAAAAGAATCAGATGATGTAAGACAAACTGTTGAAGATTATATTATTTTCTTTAATGAAAAAAGACCAGCTTATGCTTTGAACTACTTGACTCCTAAACAAGTTAAAGATGTCTACTTTTCAAAGTGTGCTTGTGTCTAATTTATTGAATGATGGTGTCTACTTATTAAGAAATTGTGTCCTTGATTTTGACAAATTGTGTCTACTTTTTGTTGACTAGTTCAAGGGTCTTTTTTTATTTATAGACACCCCCCACCTCGAAAAAGGGCCAAACAATCCCACCACCGAACCCCCCACATCTAAAATACGTGGGGTGGTTTTTTCAAAATCCCGGTTTCCAAAATGGCTCAAAACTTTTCCAGGAAATACTTCCCAAAAGAAGGCGATTTTGACGTGCTTTTTGGCGTTATAGTTGCACCCCCTATACCGCAACTATAAAATGGCGTGAAAGCGCTAAATATTGCGTATATTGTTTTTAAGAATAAGTATGATTATATGTTAGTTATTACTAGTTAACTATCTTTAATTTTTATTAAGAATTTAAGTATTTAGAAGTGGTTTAGTTGCACCCCCTATACCGCAACTATAAATTTGTTCTTTTTCTAATAGTGGAAACTCATAATTCATCAATTACTAGCGATCGATTTAGTGCTTTTTCACACTCGAAAATGTTGTTTGGTAAGAAGACTACAGGAGAAGTCATTTTGTTTCGCTAATTGGTAGATTTATTTCTTTAAGGCGGTACTCTTTGTTTAGAGAAAGAAAGTGTAAGTAAAGAAAGGAAAAGGACAAATGAAACCGACAAAAATCTATGTACTAGTCGCACACGCAGAAGACGGACGAATCTATGACTTAGGGTTCGCCGAAGACATCAAACTCGTCCGTAAAGAAATTGGTTCCGAATCAACCAAAGAGCAACTCAAAGAGTTCGGGATCAAAGAAGTCAGCAAATACGAAATCCGTGATAACTACTTTCCGACCAAGTATTATTCACTAAAAGGATAAAGATGAATACCATAAAAAGATGTGCACTTTGCCATAAAAGGTTTAAAGGTTTTGGCCATAATCCGTCCCCCTTTAGTGGCGAACGGTGTTGTGACTCGTGTAATGAGAAATTCGTGATACCACGCAGAATCTACGACATACTTAAGAATAAATAAAGCAAAACATCATCCTCAAAATAAAAGGTATTGAGTTTAATAAACCTAAAGTAGTGTTTTACTTATTAGGGTTATCATATTGTCCAATGAATAAAGGAATGTTGTTAATATCGCGGATAACATAGATAAACGGTTGATCAAGATGAACCTCAAGGGTATCTCCAAATGGGGCGGCAGATTTTGCACCTGCAAAGGCAAGAGACTTAATTGTCGTGCCGTCAACATTAAATGATATTTCGTTTTTTTGGATAACACTATCGACATATGTAGTTAATGGTTCGTTTAAAAACATGTCTCTGAAACTATCTTGTTCAGCGTCGAACATGTCCCCTAAGCCGAGTTTTGTTAAGGGGTTTTCAAAGTCGATGATTGATTTTGTAGTAAAAATAGGCGCCGTTAATTCGATTGTTTGTAAGTTATGTTCTTCACCAGTTTCAAATAAAAAGTTTGTATTACCGAGTAAATCATAGATGTTGTCGTTATGGGTTTTTGGCACGAGATATTGAACGTAGTTTTCATTAGTGTAATAATCATAAACACTGACATAGTTAGGATAATCAAAGTAGGTGCCAAAATAGGTATGAGTCATAAACTTCGTGTTAGTTTTATTACCATCCTTTAAAAGGAAAGGTGCATTTGTATTAGCGTTTTCATAATATTTATTCGTCCATTGATTGGAAAAAAGAAAAGTTGAAAATAAATATAAGAGGGTATTCGGGGTGATGTCAAGATCCCCACGTTTAAGAAAATCTTCTTCTTGCATCGCATCATTGATCCACGTCATCATTTTTCGAATATCTTGCTCGCTTGTATAATCAAGGGAAAAAGCTTCAAACATGTGGGCGGTTAGTTTGTTAAGATAATCTTCCTTAAATCCTACTTCGTGATTAACGAAAGCGCCGTTATGCAAAAAACTTGAACCTAATTCATTATGATAATAATTGTTTTTAAATATTTTCTGATAAAGTGTAGTGCGATTACTTTCATTCAAATTCCCAAAAAGGGCGGCAAAACTAGTTTCAAGTTCCGCAGAAGACGTTCCCATGGCAAGCGCGGAAAGAAGCGGATATAAATTAACAGGGGCGAAGGTCGTGTTTTCTTTAAAGTCTAGGGCTTGATAGATTTTATTTGCAAATTCATTATAGTGTGTTATTTCATTTTCATTCATGGCCACATAGCGGCTACCCGTTAATAGCGGGTAGTTAATGGTGTTAAGCCGTTTAAAGGTATTTGATTCAATCACCACAATTTCTTCTGCGCTATATTTTTTGCGGGTCAGGCGTACCGACTCATTAGTCGTCAGGAGTGCACTAAGGGTAACTGCCCCTACCACTAAGACAAGCGAAACGACAATGGCGCTTGGAACAATTAGCAGGAGTCGTTTACGGTTAAAAGGTTTTTTGGCGGGAAGCGGATTACTTTCAAGTTTAGTAGTATCAAAGGAAAATGTGACGCCGGTCTTCTCAATGAAGTCTTGTTGAACTTTTTGTTTTAATTTTGACATTTTGCTACCTCCTATAGTGTTTACGAATTTTATCAAGGGTACGTTTGTATTTGCTTGAGATGCTATTTATCGTTGTCTTTTTAATAAGGGCGACTTCTTTAAATGAATATTCATAAAGGAGTTTATAAATGATGAGCGAAATTTCCTCTTCATCAAGAAATCCGCGAAAGTGTGTGATATATGTTTCAAAGTCATCGTCATGTTCTGTTTGCCCACTATC
>JAVEXG010000055.1:0-19775 GCA_034004115.1 Bacteroidales bacterium
TTCGTAGGGAAGGGGGCTCTTTTCATGGGGTTAAAACAGGTTTCTGCTCCAGCCTCGGAAATTCTAAAACTCAACCTATTCCTTAGCCTCCAATTCCAGATCCAGCACTTTTCTGTTTCCACTTGTTATAATAACATCCTCAATCTTAAGGGTGTCGTAGTTTTCCTTTGCTGCTATCACCGAATAAACGCCCGATGGCAGGCCAACTACAGCATAGTAACCCATGGTGTCGGCTACTGCGGTGGCCACAACGGTATCCTGTTTAACAACTATCGAAGCTTCCATGATCTTTGCTCCGTTCTTGTCGGTAACATGGCCCTCAAGCCTTCCGGCAGATGAGTTATTGACTGCCCTGATCACAGGCTTGAAATGGAAGCCCTTGATGCCGGCGGGGCTGTTCATATTGCCCTGGATCACGAAAGAATTGGAAAGATCAAAATCAAGGATCATCTCAGTGGTGAGTCCTCCCTCAACAACCAGTCCGGGATTTATAAAGATCTTTATTCCGGTCTGACTGCCGCTCGGCACCTTAACCGTGTAGGTCTCTCCATCCTTAACCTTAAGGCTGGCTTCATCCACGTAAAGCCTCAGAAGGTCATATTCGCCTGATGCGATCTCGTAATCGAGCAATTCAGCAACCACTCCGTTCCTGAGGTCGAGAAGATTGAAGATTTCCGATCCTTCCCAGATCACCTCAAAGGGACATTCATCGCAGATTCCGTCGCCGGCTTTCCTGATCTCAACCTTTGTGATTGTCACCTCAGCCGATTCCACCATATCGACTGGAAAAGGAGCATCGGTAATGTTTATAACCAGACGTCCGTTCCCATCATTTGTCTTGTCGCATCCTGCAAAGACCAGCATGAAAGCTGCCGTTAAAAATGTTAAGAATATTTTCTTCATAATTTCCTGCTTTAGATTAATTGTTTGACCTGACAAAAATATCCCGCCAAGATGAACATTTCATGAATTTTCAGGAAATATGAAAGAAAAATCAGTTCCTTTTTCCGGTGTGGAGGAAACTGAAATGTCAATTCCGTGGAGGTCAGCTATTGATTTTGCAATTGCCAGTCCTATTCCCGTGCCGTCTTCATCATTGTCCCTTCTTGAGCTGAACCGCGAAAAGAGCTTGTCGAGCTGTTCCCTGGTCATCCCCCTGCCGGTATCGGATATCTTCACCCTTAAAACACCGGAATCCGGAGCTGCACCGACGGTTATCCTGCCGCCCTGACCTGTATTCTTAACGGCATTGTTTATTACATTATAGAACATGGAAAACAAAAGCGACCTGTTTGCCTTTGCGAGATTACCCTTATAATTAAGCTCTTCCTTCAATTCCACCTTCTTATCCTCAGCAACCGGTCTCAGCTCATCCGTTATTTCAGCGAGCAGGTCAGCCACTTCAACGGTTTCTTCAAGAAGGTACTGGCGGCTCTCTATCCGGGCTATCATGAGCAGGGAATTGACCAGCCGCTGAAGCCTCTGAAGGGTAAGGAGCGACTCTTCTATCCTGACCGCTGTTTCCTCTCCGGTCTCTTTCTGAATAAGAACATTCTCAAGTTTGCTTCTCATGATCGAAATGGGTGTCATAAGCTCATGCGAAATATTTACCGTTATCTCCTTTTCCTTGCTGAAAGAATCCTCGATCTTAACCATCAGGTCGATCAGCGCCTTGTCGAGAGCTGCGAAGTCGGATGTATTCGTCTTCACAGGGGTCATATCGAACTTTGAAGGACTTGAAAGCTTTCTGAGTTTGTTTGTAATTTTCTCAAGCGGCTTCAGAATCAACCTGGTATACTGCAGGTCGGTCGCGAGTGTAATCAGTATTATGAATACCAGGAAGCCAAGGATGATCCTGTAAATGCTTTTTCTTCCCTGAGTAATGGTTTCGAGGCTTTTGCCGATCTCAAGAAGATAGGTCTCTCCATCAGCCTGAAAAGTGTAATTGAGCACCCTGTAGGTGATCACCTCGTCCTCGATGATTCTGTCGCTCACCAGAATCTCGTTGAATTCCTCGCTGCCGTCGGTCTTCTCGAGACTTATATATTCCTCCTTCAGAATGTTGAAGCTTCCGAAAGCGCCTGTTGTGTCGGAGTTTATGAACGGCTCTATGCCTATCCCGGAAATGAGTTCAATTGTTTTTTCCCTTTTCTGGATCAGGTCCTTGTCGACCTGCCGCAGATTGATCCTTTCTATTATCAGAGGAAGAAAGATAAGGAACAGGGCTGTAAAGACCAGCTTTGAAAGAAGGTTGAAGAGTGCAAGCTTTGTCTTTAGCCGGATCATAAAAATTAAAATGACATCATTTATTCAGTGCTCACCCTGTACCCTACTCCCCGTACAGTTTCAAGCCAGGGAGAAGGCGAATGGATATTCAGTTTCCTCCTCAGGTTCTTAATATGAACGTCGATAAAATTGCTGTCGTACTGATCGTCAAGAATATTTCCCCAGATATGTTCGTAAAGCTGCTGCCTGGTAAGGACCTTGTCGCGGTTCAGAACAAGATACTGAAGCAGGTCATATTCCTTCTTTGTCAGATCGACCTCCTTTCCGTTGCAGATTAGCTTCCGGGCCTGCACCTGCATTGTGAACTCCCCCAGAATGATGTCCTGGCTGACTATGCTGAATTTCCTTCGTGCAACAGCGTTAATTCTCGAAAGGAGTTCGACCAGGGCAAAGGGCTTGGCAAGGTAATCATCGGCTCCCAGATCGAGACCTTTCACCTTGTCTTCGACGGCTCCTCTGGCTGTTATTATTATGAACGAGGCTTCGCTGCCGGCTTTACGAGCCTCCCTGATAAGATCGAGACCGTTATAATCAGGAAGCCCGAGGTCGAGAAGGATGAAATCATAAAGGTTCACGGCAATCTTTTCCGAGGCTTCATTGCCTGTAAAAGCCATATCACAAAGGAAATTCTCTGACTTCAGGAATGAAGCAATCTCCGTTGCAAGGCTTTTCTCATCCTCAACAATCAGTACGTTCATCAGTGTAAATTTAGAAAATTCTGAATATAGCGCTTACCGACAGAACAAAACCTTTAGCGCCGGGATAATTTGAATCATCATACAGGGGGATGATATAAGAAGGCTCTACCCCGATGGTCATGAAATCTGTGTTAAATTCAATTGGCAGTCCGAAATCGATCTCCAGCAGACCGAAGCTGTTTTTATAGGCATACGTGGTGTTTACAGTGCTCCCCGGAGTAGTGCTTCCTCCCGGATTATTGCTGCCACCCTTGTTCCTCCATTGCCTGTATGGCGATGAAACTGAGTAATAGAATACCGTATCGTCTGTTGAGGTAACTTCAGTGAGGGTTCCGAACATAAGGTTTACATAAGGATCGAATGAAATACTGGCTTTCCCCCCGAAGAACTCAGGAGTCTGGAAATACCTTGAGTTCCTGACCTGGTAGAAGCCCTGGCTCTCCTCTGAAAAGAGGGCTCCGGCCGAGATTTTTGTATATAGTATGTTCCAGTCGAAGCCCAGGGTAAGGTCGCCGTAATTAAAGCTTCCGAAGAGGGTGTCAGTGAGCGACGGGTCAACCTGGTAACGGTATAAACCAGCTGAAATGTCGAACCAGTCGTTAAAAGGATGGCTGTAACTCAGTGAGCCGATATAAAATGCCGCCAGCGGGTCTGCTGCTGACAAATGCACTGCAGAAACAGTGGCAAAAAGCTTATTGCGAAAACCGTATGAAAGAGAAGCATAGCCGTAGGGGTTGTCCTGCGACATTGTCGATCCCAGGTAAATCATGTTGCTTCCGTAGCCGCCCCCGGCATAAAAGGAACCAGTCTTCCCGGCATCGGTCTTTGAACTGTCTGATGCCTGGGGCCTGTCAGCCGTCTGAGCAGAAAGGTCCGGTCCGGTCAACATCAGTACCGGCAATGCAACGATCAATATGAAAGCTGATTTTCTCATCCGGTGATTATGGGTGGATTACCTTCCGCCCTTCCGTCCGGCCCCTCCGGGTTTACCAACACCCTTGGGCACACCCGATCCGGATGGTCTGACTATCATCGGAGGTCTTGCTCCCTTTGCCTTGCTCATGTCGGGACGGCTTCCCCTGACCTGCTTGACAGCCTTATTCTGCTTGTTGCCATTAGCCTGGCCGGGGGCATTTGCCCTGGCAGCCTGAGACTGACCCTGCTGCTCGCCCTGATGTAGTCTCTCCTGCTCCTTCTGCTGCTCCTTCTGTTGTTCCATTTGCTGCTGCCTTATCCTCAGAGTATCGCCGCTCTGGACTGCAGTCTGGGAAAATCCTTTCCCTGCAAACAGCAGAAACACGAAAATCAATATTATTTTTATCGCACTTTTCATCTCATTCTGTTTAAAATCTCCTATATAAACCAGTTATCATTAATATTCAGGAACAAAAATACCGGTTAATTATGAAGCTTTGATGAAAAAATGAATTTAAGTCAGATGGCCGGATTCGAATCGTCCGGCCTGCAAAAACCAGATTCATATTTTTTAAAAAGTGAACGAATGTATAGTTTAATTTTTCCATTTATTCCAGCATTTTGTTCAGCGACTCCCGTTCAGTTCCCGTAAGATTATCCATGTCACTGATTGCCTCTGTTATCTTCTTCCTGAAGTTCCAGCATGTCATCTGCCTGAGCGACAGCCGCCTGGCAAACTCATAAGTTGAGAGCTCCTCCTTTCCCCTGCAGACATTATAAGCAATGTAAAAAGCTTTATGCAGGGGGAATTTGCAGTTGTGGAATATAGTTCCCGCAGCTGCCGACTCTTCTGTTTTGCATCTGGTGCAACGACGTGCGTATGGAGTCTTGCCATGACAATAGTTGGTATTGCCGCATTTCCGGCAGACAAATCCGTCTTCCCATTTCACCGAAGCAAGAAACTCAAGGCATAAGTCATCATTTGCGAAAAGTTTCGATAACTGCTCCTCCGACAGTTCCTTTTTGAATATTGCACTCATAAGCAAAGCTTTCTGCCTGCAAAGATACAAAAACGAAGTGATATCAAAAAGATTTAGGTGATACTATAGCGATTTATTAAAAATTTCTTTTTATATTTGCCGACAGAAAAAAGTAAAAAATATGACTACAGAAACCACTACCGCACCGGTCCCGAAATCAGCCAGGGATTTTTTCAGATCATGGAAATTCTGGAGGCCTTTTCTTGGAATTGCTGCAGGAGGTATCGGCGGATATCTTTACTACTATTTCATCGGTTGTAATTCAGGAACCTGCCCGATTACAAGCTCACCTTACGGAAGCATTATCATGGGGGCTCTTCTGGGTTACCTCCTGTTTGGTTCCCCGTGGGGAAAAAGCGATAAGGAAAAAACGGAATAATCTTTGAACAAGACGATACATTAAAGAGAATAACACAAACAATAAAAACAGGATAACAATGAAAAGAATAATTTTCTCCATACTTATAATGATTCCCTTTATCTTCAGTGAATGCAGGGCTGATCAGCCTGCAGGAGCAGCCGTTGTTTCAGAACCTGGGAAAGGTGTGGCACAGCTCACCAATGACGAATTCAAAAAAGTTATTTTCAATTATGAAACTGAAAAAGACTGGAAGTTTTCAGGCAAGAAGCCTGTTATAATAGATTTCTATGCCGACTGGTGTGCCCCCTGCCGCCAGTTATCTCCATTGGTTGAGGAAATAGCCAAAGAGTATTCAGGCAAGATAGATGTTTACAAGGTTGATACGGAAAAGGAGAAGGACCTGGCCCGGAATCTTGGGATTACCGGACTGCCAACTCTTCTGTTCATACCTGTTGAAGGTTCCCCTCAGGTTACGATGGGCGCGCTGCCTAAAGAAAGCCTGGTTCAGGCAATTACCGAAGTTTTGAAGATCACGAAATAGTTTTTTATCATGAAGAAGAACATCGGAACAATCGACAAGGCAGTCAGGCTGGTGCTTGCAGCCATCATCCTCCTGCTCTATTTCACCAATGTGATTTCAGGGACACTGGCGCTTGTGCTTATTTTTGTGGCCATGATCCTGACGTTAACAAGCCTTATCGGAGTCTGCCCGTTTTACATCCCTTTTGGCATCAATACAATCAGTAAGAAGTCGCAGTAAGGGTCAATTTTTCAGTAGTTCAGTAAGGCTGATCGTTTTTCCGCCCTGCAACCAGCAGGAACAGGTCGAAGGGCTTAACAACCAGTTCGCTTGTTTGCTTGCTGATTGTATAGCATTTCCTGTAATTTGTATTTTCAAATCCTGCCCTCTTAAGCCTTACCGATAATTCCTCCGGTTCGAATCCCTTGTGTCCGGTAAATCCCTCACCGTGGAAAGAGCCGTCTTCCGGATAAAGGTCAGCTATTGCCAGATAACCGCCCGGATTAAGCAGCGAATGGAATTTTGAAATAATATCCTCAACATCAGATATATGGTGCAGCACCATCTGGCTGAATATCAAATCGAAATTTCTTTCAGTATAAGGCGTTCCCGCCAGGTCGTGAAAAAGTGTTTTAAGATTACCCGAACCGGATGACCTTATCTTTTCATCAGCCACCCTCAGCATTTCACTGCTGCTGTCCATCAGGGTGATTTCTCCAAGATCGTCCTTCAGAAAGAAGCTGGTTATCCCCGTTCCTGAACCAAACTCCAGGGCTTTCATCTGCCTGGTAAGCGGAATCAGCTTCCTTATCGCTGCTGAAACAGACTGAGCCCGTTCCAGGTGCATGGGATTATTATCCCAGGCCGCAGCTTTTATGTCAAATTCATTCATGTCACTTTTTTCTTCATTAAGCCGGGCAAAGTAAACCAATTTCCTGCAGATTGAACAGTACCTGTTCTTATCATTCTTACCGTATGGCAAAACTGCCTGGAATAAAGGTAGTGAACAAGAGTTCATTTAACCGAAACAAAATAAACGAAACACCGATAAAGTGATTAAATTTGTTCCTCAGGGAAAGAATATTGCTTTACACGGCAAAATTAAGTCACAGATGCCCAACAGAAGAAGAAACAGGAGGATCAAGATGCCTCCTTCGATGGAAGGATTCAAGCCTTTCGGAATACCTATGCGTGAACTTCAGTCTGTCGACCTGCTCTATGAGGAGTTTGAGGCCTTGCGGCTGGCTGACTACGAGGATCTCACCCAGGAAGAAGCCGCACAGAAAATGAATATTTCAAGGCCTACTTTCACCAGGCTTTACGACAAAGCCCGTAAAAGCATAGCCAAAGCTTTTGTTGAAGGAAAAGCGATCATCATCCGGGGCGGCACATTCGTAACCGATGACTACTGGTACAGATGTGAGGAATGCCACGAAACAATGGTGACAGAGAAACCCGTAAAAAACTGCACCAATTGTGATTCCGGCAATATTGCCCAGATAGCCGCTAAACCTGACTCCGGAACTCAAAAAAAGAAAATCCCGTGAAAATTTCAGTCCTCACCGACAATCATGCAGGATCATTTTGCCAGGCAGAACACGGACTGTCATATTTTATTGAGTTTGATGGCAAAAAGCTGTTATTTGATACCGGGCAGAGCGACCTGTTCCTGAGGAACGCAGGAATCATGGGAGTAAGCCCTGAGGATGCGGATATGATAATCCTGAGCCATGGTCATTTTGACCATGGGAACGGATTGGGCCATCTTGGCGGCGGAAGGCTGATATGCCATCCCGGATGCTTCTCCGCAAGATTCAGGAAGCACGATCATACATACATAGGCCTGAAGTATACCTCAGATGAATTATCCTCGAGGTTCAGCCTTCAGACTTCCGATGGTCCTTTCACCATAGCAGAAAACATCATTTTTCTGGGCGGAATACCACGACTCACTGATTTTGAATCGATAAGCACCCCGTTTGCACTGGATAACGGAACCCCTGACTATGTTGCAGACGACAGCGCCATTGCACTGTTGATGAAGGAGGGTCTGTTCGTGATAACAGGATGCGGTCATTCAGGTATTGTCAATACCCTTGAGCATGCTAAAAAAGTAAGCGGACAGGAACGGATCTTCGGAATAATGGGTGGCTTCCATCTGAAGGAGCTTGACACCCAGACAACAGAAACCATAAACTATCTCAGGAAAAACAGGGTAAAGCATATTATCCCCTCCCATTGCACTGAACTACCTGCATTGTCAGCCTTCCATGAAGCCTTCAGGATAAAACAGGTCAGGACCGGCGATGTCATGAATTTCTGACATACGACAAGGCACTTCCGGTAGTCATTCAACAAAAGTTTGAAGAAAGATCCTATTGAAGTGAACATATGTTCATTTTATTTATTATATTTGTGCAGACAACAAATAAATTATTGCACTTAAAACATTTTTAAAATGCCAGTAGGAGACAAATCCGGACCACTGGGACAGGGTCCCGTTACCGGTAGAGGCTTAGGATTTTGCAAGGGATATGAATCTGCAGGTTTCACAAAAGGAGCCGGTTATGGATCAGGAAGACGATTCGGCATGGGCAGGGGGATGCATTATGGCAGGGGCCGGGGAGGCCGCAGCTTTGGCCGCTTCGGAGGAATTGGCTATAATGCCGGAGGCATCAGGGATTATCCTGAGGTCCCTTCCCTGAACAAGGAAGATGAGATCAGGCTTCTGAAATCCCAGGCTGAAGAACTTGGCCGCAGTCAGAGAGACATAGAGAAACGGCTGAAAGATCTGGAGAAGGAAGGATAAGAGAATTTACTTACAAGCGGTTCAAGGCTGGTTTATAACCGGTTTTATGTCGAGCACCGGTGTGCCGTTCAGTGCATCAAGTCCGGTGACTTTAAGTGTATTGCCGTCACGTTCCAACAATTTGACCGTCGTCAGGCCTATCAGGCTGGGGCGGATCGGGGCACATGAGGCAAAGACACCCCTGAATTCGCCTGAACGTGTGGTCAGCTGTAATTCATAACCGGAAGACTTATGGAAATAAAAAAGCACATTCAGATGACTGAACTTTTCGATCCTGAAAAGTCCTTCGCCAAACTCTCCGTCTATATCAATATATGATACCTCCTGCTTCATCTGATCTGCTTCCGAGGGAGAAGCAGATTCCCGGTTGTTTCGCACGTGTCCAATTATCTGTATCTGCATAATTATTAGGTTTAAAACGGGAGTATATAGGTATGATCCTCTTCCCTGAATATCTTTATTCTGACTTTATAAATTTTCTCAAGC
Source organism: Bacteroidales bacterium (assembly GCA_034004115.1). GTDB lineage: Bacteria > Bacteroidota > Bacteroidia > Bacteroidales > VadinHA17 > LD21. Next base: position 9,116 of record JAVEXG010000055.1, read on the forward strand.
TGTTCTTCGCTGAATATTTTTTTGTCTCCCCTGGCAGCAATCACTCCGTCGTCCATCAGTACAAAATCACCGCAATGGTTAAGGGCCTGATTGAGGTCGTGAATTGCCATTATGATCGTAATCCCCGATCTGCTGAGCTTTCCGAGCAGTTCGAAGACCTCGTGCTGGTATCTGATATCGAGGTTCGCAGTTGGTTCGTCAAGCAGGATGACTTCAGGCTGTTGTGCCAGCGCCCGGGCAATGAACACCCTTTGCCGCTGTCCGCCGCTCAGGTGATTGACATCTTTTAGGGCGATATCATCAAGATGCAGCCGGACAAGTATTTCCGAAGCGATCCTTTTATCATCCTCCCCGGGGCTCCATCTGATATAAGGATTCCTGCCAAGCAGCACTGTGTCGAACACTGTTGCCGGGAACATATTGCTCTGAAACTGGGGAACATACCCGACATGCTTTGCCAGCTGGCGCGGGCTTAGGTTCCTGATATCCTTCCCCGAAAGCATGATTTTGCCGTTCTGGGGTTTAAGTATATTGTTAAGCAGCTTCAGGAGTGTGGTCTTACCGGAGCCATTCGGACCAAGAATGGCCGTGAACGATCCCTTTTCAAAATGGTGTGAGATGCCCTTTATAACTGCAGAGCTGTTGTATGAAAACCTTATGTCGCTTAACTCTATCATTTCCACTGTGATATGCCTACACCACCGAGCAGGAGGATAATGAATAAGGGTGCTCCTATTATGGAAGTAAGTATCCCGACCGGCAATACAACCGGACTTATGATTGTCCGGGCAACTATATCGCATCCCAGAAGGAAAGCTGCTCCCGTTAGGGCCGAAGCCGGGAGGAGGAAGCGTTCATTGCTTCCGATTAACCTCCTCACAATATGCGGCACCACCAGCCCAACGAAGGCAATGATTCCGTAAAAGGACACAACAACCGCCGTTGCCGCCGAAGCGATTATCATTCCGTTTATCCTCAGTTTTTTGATATTTGCTCCAAGGCTTATTGCCGCTTCGTCGCCTGAATCGAGTGCATTGTAATTCCACCTGTGGAACATAAAGTATATCACCGAGGGAATTATAATCACAGCCTGAATCAGCAGGATATCCCAGCCTCCCTTCGAAAGGTCGCCAAAGGTCCAGAACACTATTGCTGCAAGCTGGACATCATCCGCGATGAATTGAAGGCCGGTGGTGAGTGCCGTGAAAAGTGAACTTGCTATAATTCCGGTCAGAACCATATTCTCGGGAGTTGCACCTCTTTTCCTTGCTACAAGAAGTATAAGAAAGCTTGCAGCCAGCGACCATACAAAAGCTGAGGCCGTTACCAGGTATGGATTATTGACCACAACCGAATCGGCCACGCTGCTGTAAGTATTGCCCGCCCCGAAAACAATAACTGCAAATGCGGCTCCGAAAGCAGCTGCGTTCGAAATCCCCAGGGTAAAGGGAGATGCCAGCGGGTTCCTGAGGATGGTCTGCATTACCGCACCCGAAACAGAAAGTGCAATGCCGCCGACAATAGCGGCAATTATCCTTGGGAAACGAAGGTTAAGTAATATATGCCTATGCGATTCTTCACCCCTTCCGGATACAAGATCCGCAAGTTCAGAAAGCCTGATTTCACTTGGCCCGATAAGGATCCCTGCAAACGAAAGGACCACAATCGACATCAACATGATCCATATATAGACCGACTTCTTCCGGATATAGCTGTTGTAGCTGTTCAGTAGGGCGGATTCCTTCATGGATTGGTTTAGTTATAATGCCTCCCTGAAAGGACTGTAAAGTTCATTCATCTCATCAAAAATATCATTCCCGAGGAAGAATTTATATATCTCCCTGCATTTTGCTTCAATATTAACATCCTCAAAAGCCCGGGGATAAATTACCTTGCCGGCAAACCAGGTGTTGCAGAGCACATTCTCATAGTTAATGGAGTACCAGTTGTATGGCAGAACAGTGAATATCCGCCCCTCTTCGAATGCCTTCATAGTTCTTCTGAAAACAGGTTTACTTATATCGTTTTCCCAGATGGCCGTTCCCGCCACATCGAGAAAAATGAAATCCGGATTCCATTCAATAAGCTGTTCTGCCCCGACCATGGTATTGTTGTTCCTGATCCCTGACATACCTGCTTCATTCAGCACTTCCGCTGCTGCATTGCCAACCGAATTGATCCTGAAGGGAGGATAGTCGTTAAGTGTTGATGTGATCCCGTGCGATCCGCTGAAGGCCACTCCTCCGATATAGGCGGATATACCGGGATCGTAAACGGCAGCCACCCTTGATTCACATTCCGAAATTGTTTCACTTATGTAACTGATCAATGAATCGGACCGTCCCTCCCTGCCGAATGCCTTTCCCAGAAGCGACAATGAATTGAAAAAGTCGCTGATCCCGTCGCTCAGGTTACCATATTTCAGTGCGAACACCGGTTTTTGTGTAAGTTTTTGCAACCGATCAGCTTCACTGGCTGTTTTAAAGGTAGTTACCAGAAGGTCGGCATTGCTGGCAGCAAGAAGCTCTGTGTCATAGTTATTACCTGCGCCGATCACTTCAAGGTTGCGAAGATCCGGATTTGCCATGATATAAGGAGTCTCTCTCCTTTTCTCATTCCCCTCAATATATCCCGTTTTATCGGCCAGATCCATATAACAAATCAGTCTGAGTGCCCCGGAACCCAATCCGATCACCGAGCGGATGGAATCAGGCACAACAATTCTTCTTCCGTAAGCGTCGGTTACCACATGGGTTTTCGGTCCGTTCTCATGCTGATTACGGCACGAAACAGAGCCTATGGTCATTGCAACAACGACCAGAAGAGTATATCCTGTGCGCCAGGCCATTTCTTTAATGCATCTCTTCTAAACCGTGAATGGCGTTACGCCGACTCGGTTTTAGCTAATATGAGACCGGCGATCTCCTCAAATGATTTCACCACCGGTTTGTTATTCTGGCTGAAGACGCTCAGTCCCTTTTCAGCAGCTTCACCCACTTCAAGAACGAGAGGTATCTGCCCCAGCAGAACAGTATCAAATTCCTTTGCAAGCTGAAGTCCGCCTCCCTTGCCAAAGATATAATAAACTTCATCAGGATGTTTACCGGGGGTGAACCATGACATGTTCTCAATCACACCGAGTATCGGGACTTTCAGGTCGGGATTTGTGAACATTGAGGCAGCCTTTCTTGCATCATTAAGTGATATCTCCTGTGGTGTGGTTACTATCACGGCTCCGCTGAGATTCAGTTTCTGCACCGTTGTAAGCTGAATATCGCTGGTGCCGGGGGGGAAGTCAACGATCATGTAATCAATCTCTCCCCAGTCAGTGTCCTCAAATAACTGAGTAACTGCTTTTCCTGCCATCGGTCCTCTCCAGATCAATGACTGGCTTCGGTCGATAAAGAAGCCGATTGACATAATTTTCACCCCGTACTTCACAATTGGGAAGAGTACCTCCTTATCACCGAATGCTGCAATCTGCGGTTTCGCATCCTCTATTCCGAACATTTTCGGAATAGATGGCCCGAAAATATCCGCATCCACCAGTGCAGTGCTCAGTCCTTCACGGGCGAGAGCAACGGCAAGATTGGCTGCAACTGTCGATTTACCGACACCTCCCTTTCCTGATGCAACAACGATAATGTGTTTGACCCCTTTCATCGGGATTTTTTCAAACAAATCATTCTTTTCTACTGATTTACGATTCTGTTCCATATAGTTATTATTTTCTTGCTTATTTCCGATTCCGGATTGAATTCGATTATGCTTTTAGCCTCTATCATAGCCTCGGTGATCTGCTTGTCAAAAGGCAACATCCCTGCAACAATTACATTGTTATGGATGCACCAGTCTTCGGTCTGCTTGCTTATTGCCTGATTGAGGTCGTATTTATTTATTATCACAAATGAAGGGATATTGAATTTATGAACCACCTCAATTGCTCTTTTCATATCACTTAACCCCGAAATTGTCGGTTCGGTCACGACTACCACTTTATCTACGCCCGTGATCGTCGATATAACCGGGCACCCTATTCCCGGAGGACCGTCGAGGATAATTGTATCAAGTACGTATTTCCCTGCTGTCTGCTTTGCTTTTTCCCTGACCACGTTTACCAGTTTTCCTGAATTCTCCTCACCCGGAGCCAGCCGTCCGTATACCATTCTGCCGTTACGGAACGATCCTGCATACAACATGCTTTTGTCGTTGGCGACCATTGTGATTGCCTTTTCGGGACAGATGCGTGAACATAGGAAACAACCATCGCATGAAATTTCTGAAATGATTATTCTGCCTTCTTCCTCAGATATGGCATCAAACCTGCAGTGGTTCATGCACAAACCGCAGGAAGTGCAGAGGTCATAGTCAATAACAGCCTTATGGCCCGAGACAAACGCTGATTCTTCTTCATTCACAGGGTTGAAGAGCAGGTACAGGTTAGCGGCGTCAACATCACAATCAACGAGCACGACTTCATCACCTATGGTGGCAAATGCAGCGCTGATGCTCGATTTTCCAGTTCCTCCCTTACCGCTTATTATTGCTATTTCCATAATTAAAAATGATGTTTTGAATCATTGAAACCAGCTGCTGGGCAAATACGGGATCTGTGTCCGACACCAGCTTCCCCTCCGAGTAAATCCCGGCTATTTTCCTGCTGAAAGGTATTTCAAGCAAAAGGGGGATCCCTTCTTCATTAATATATTCCTGCACCTTGTTATTACCCATTCCCGCCCTGTTGATTATCACACCGCAGGGCTTGTTCATTTCCCTGAGTGTCTCAACGCTCTGCCGCAGGTCGCTTAACCCGAAAGGAGTTGGTTCGGTAACAAGAATTACATAATCGGCTGAAACAACTGTCTGGATAAATGGGCATGATGTTCCGGGAGGAGAATCGAGGATGGCAATTTCTTTTGCCGGGTCGATTTTTTTCAGCGCGGCCTTTATAACCGGAACCGCCGACATAACACCAATATCCATACGGGCCTCGATAAGTGAAGGCTGGCTGTTACCGGAAAATACATTTACCCTGCCCAGGGGAGCCTGTTTTTCAGTTATGGCTCCATAGGTGCATGCCACACTGCAGGCTCCGCAGCCGTGGCAAAGATCTTCTATAACATTAATGATCTTTACCGGAGGAAGGATGAAGATTGCATTGTAATTGCAATACTCATGGCATGAGCCGCAAAAGACGCATTTTGACTTATCAATAACAGGTACCAGCTGGGTAACATCAATGGTATCGGTCAGTTTATTGTCGAAAAAGGCAGCGGCATTGGGAGCTTCCGCATCACAGTCAACCAGAACGGCATCATGCCCGTTTTTCATCAGCGATTGAAAAATATTTGTGGCGACAAAGGTCTTTCCTGTTCCTCCTTTTCCGCTGGCTATTGCAATCTTAAACATAAGTGGAATTGAACGCAACAAAGCTGTCCTTTTCAACTCTAAGGAATTCAGCCATAACATTGCATTTAACCATCAGCAGGAAAAACATTCTTTTATCCTTAAGTTGGATCAGTCCTTCCAGGTTGCCCTGACCCTTTGAAATTATAAGATCAGCTTCCCTGAAAAGTTTCCTGAACTCATCGCTCGATTCGCTGACAACTGTCGAAGGAGCATCAAAGCCGTTTGATACAACCCTGGCCACCTCACTCATTCCTACATACTCCGCATCTTCGAGGGTTGCATCATTGATAACGGGAGCCCCTCTTACCGCATAAACAAGATCAGGATGACCGATAGTCTCTATGAAAAGCTTGTCAAATACTATCTCCCCGGCATTATCCCCGAGGTAAAGAACCGACCGGGCGCTGCCCAGAGCCTGTTTCAACAATTCCGAATGATCGATTGCAAACGGCGACTTAAGAACCCGGTCGAGAGTTGCATGCAGGTTGAAAGTGTCGTTTACTGCAAAATCGATTATATTCCCGGCTATTGACAGTCTAAGGGCGGTATTGAAAGGATCACGGCTTCGCCTCAGAATTCTTTTCATATCGGGCAGCAAGCCAAGGGCAAGATCATTGTAAAGCTTCTTCTCCTGCCTGTAGGGGTCACTGTTCCCGGTGTAATTCCTCAGAATGCTGTGCAGTTCCCTGGCAAACAGGGGAAAATTGTGATTTCCCCAGTTTTCAGCATACAGTTTTACCATGTCCCTGGTGAAACTGTCTTTTGCCTCAGCAGAAATGCCATCGCGTGAAATCAATCGCTCAAAAGCCCTTGTATAGCAATAAAAGCAGCGGTAATCAGAGATCATTTTAGCCCTTCGTGTCTAGTGATCGCAGTAGTTTGCTCCGGCCGACAGAGTATTGTTCAGCAGATCATTTGCGAGATCCTTTGGAGGTTTGATCGGAGCCCCTACAAATACATTTATGTTTTGCTGATTGAACAAATCAATGGCTCTCTGTCCCATACCTCCGGCAATGACATCCGTAACACCCTTTTCAGCAAGCCAGCCCGGAAGCAGTCCGGGTTCATGTGGCGGCGGTGTTATAAGGGTTTCGCCGGTAATGGTTTTGGTTTCGGCATCAATAATTGCAAATTGCTGGCAATGGCCAAAATGTGAACATAATATTCCGTCTTCCAACGGGATGGCTATTTTCTTCTTCATGCTTCTATTTTTAAACTCTTTAGTTATTCAACATATCAATTATTTCACTGATCTTCTTCTCCGGTTCCTTCAGAACTATCATCTGTATCTTAAGGCTGTCGAAAAGAGATTTTATCTTGAACCCGAATTCTCCAGATATAACTTTCTCCACGCCTTTTGATGCAACAATCTGTACAGAAGCCGGGCCTGCTCCTTCCTGAGCATCCCTGTTCGGGTTGGGGATAAATTCAATACCCTTTGTTTCAGTATTGTATATCACAAAACAGGTACAGCGTCCGAAGCGCTGGTCCAGCGTACTGTCGAGAGTGTTTCCTGTGCTTGTTATTGCAACTTTCATAATTATCTGTTTTTATTAATCATTTGACTTATCAAAATCCGCCACATTTGAAAATTCAGTACTATGGCACAAAGGACATTCCGTTACTGCGGTAAGCTTTTCGGGATTATTGAAATAACAACCGCATCGGCTGCATAAGTACCATTCGCTGTCGTAGAAAATCTTGCCTCCTTCAATTATCAGCTGCCGGCCGTTTACCATGGCATCAGCTATTTTTTTCCTGGCTGAACTGTGAATCCTGGTAAGCGTCGGTCTCGACACTGCCATCATTTCGGCAGCCTGCTGATGATTCAGCATCTCATAGTCACACAGCCGGATCGCCTCATATTCTTCAAGATACAGAAAAACACCCGGACCATTACCGGGTTTCAGTTTATCTCCATATGGCCTGAATCCCGATATAATGGGAGGGTTGCTTATTTTCCGAAGTCTGATTGGCCTTGGTGACATAAGTTATGAGCTATAGTTCACTACAAAGATAATGAACTATTGATCATAACAAGCATAATTGATGATTTTTCTTTTATAAGGAAGAAGACGCACGACACAAGACAAACGATAAACGATAAACGAACTTGAGTGACTGAGCCCTGTGCCCTGCGCCCTGAGCCCTGCGCCCTGAGCCCTGTGCCCTCTGCCCTGCTTTGCCCACCGAAGCAATAGCGAAGGGGGGAGTCTTTACCGCCTCTATACCATGAAAATATCCAGTCCCCGCTTCACCAGCCCCGCCAGCACAATGGCAAAAAGAGTCTCTGTCATAGCAATCATAAGGGCTTTTTTCCAGCCGTATTCCTTCCACAGCACGGAGATGGTAGCCACGCAGGGCACATAAAACATGCTTACCACTGCAAGGGTGATCATCTGGGTGGAGGTCAGGACATCAGAAAAGTTAGTGGTTCCGAGGTAAGCTGCAAGCATAACCAGGATAAGCTCCTTTCGGAGGATGCCAAATATCAGCAGAATGCCAGTAACTGCAGGAAGTCCGAGCCAGCTGACGGTGACAGGACTCATCACTGATGCGATTGCCGGCATCCATCCCGCCAGGTTTATAGCCTGGATCAGAATTCCCGAGATAATAACAATAGGTGCGGCAATATAAATGAACTCCTTCAGTGCCTCCCATGTCTGCAAAAGAATTGTTTTAACCTGAGGAGTCTTGTAATCGGGCATGGGCATTATCAGCTCAACCGGTTCTCCTATCATAAGCTTTGAGGAGATCTTTCCGACAATAAAAATGAGTATAGTTGCAAAAACATACAACCCCAGGGCCCACAATAATCCGACATATTTCCCTACAAGTCCGAACACTATAACCGATACTGCCGAGCAGGGGACAAGGGTGACAAGCACTGCTGTGATAAATCTTTCGCGTTTCGATTCCATTATCCTGCACGACAGGCATCCGGGCACATTGCAGCCGAGCCCGATGATGAATGACATGCAGGCTTTCCCGTGAATACCCATCTTATGCATGAATTTATCCATCAGGAATGAGATCCTTGCAATATAACCCCAGTCTTCGAGAAGATATAAAAGGACATAAAAAGGAAGAATGTAAGGGAACGCTATCTGGACAAGTGCCAGAACGCTTTCGACAGCCGACCAGCCCAGCGCGGGCCAGAAGGAAGTGCCAACAGCAGCGCTCCACCAGTCGCGCCATCCTGTAAAGACAGTTTCGAGCCGGTCCGAGAACCAGTTGCCAAAGCTGAAAACTGTCAGGAACATACCTCCAAGGATCAGCACCATCAACAGGTAACCCGTTACCTTATGTGTTGTCAGGGCATCAAGCCGTTCATTGAGAGACAGCTTCCTGTTCCTGGCTATCTTCACGGCATCGCGTGTAATGCGGGAAGCGAGAAGGCTTCTCTCATCGGCAATAACCAGAGGGGAATCGTGCCCGTGAATTTCTTCGAGCTCTTCTGTTATCCTTGCAGCGACTTCAACCGCCTCCGGCTTTTTTTCAGATACCATAGCTGTTATATCGCCATCCTTCTCGAGAAGCTTTATGGCAACCCACCGGAGCGGATAGGGAAGATCAACACCATTAAGAAGCCCCGACAGCCTGTCGATTCCGTTTTCTATCTCCTTGCCGTATTTGTGGAATTTCCGGACCGATTTGCATGGTTTCAGGTCAATTGCCCGGTCAATTATCTTTGTCAGGCCCGATCCCCGTGAAGCAACGGTAGGAATAACCGGAACATTAAGGAGGTTCTGAAGTTTCTTTGCATCAACCGTTATACCTTTTCTCTTTGCAAGATCGGTCATGTTAAGTGCAATGATCACAGGGCATTCCAGTTCAAGAAGCTGAAGGGTGAATATCAGGCTTCTTTCGAGATTTGTGGAATCGACAACGTTTATAACCCAGTCGGGATTTTGTTTGATTATGTATTCCCTGGAAATCAGTTCCTCGTCCGAGACAGTGGTCAGGGAATAGATACCCGGCAAATCGAGAACATCCACTATATGATCCCTGTAGAAAAGTGTCCCTTCGCACTTTTCAATTGTCTTGCCGGCCCAGTTTCCTATATGCTGATGGAGCCCTGTAAGAAAGTTAAATACAGTTGATTTTCCCGAATTGCCCTGTCCTGCAAGGACTATATTGATTTTCTTATCACCATTCATCTGATCTCAACCATGATTTTCGATGCCAGTCCCCAGCCGATAACCAGTTTTGAGCCGGCCACCTCCACCTGAACCGGTCCTGAGAAAAGAGTCTTCCTTATCACCTTAACCTCTTTCCCTGTGGTTATCCCCAGGTCAGCCAGCCTCTTTGTAAGCATCTTCCCTCCCATTACAGAAACAATGACACCTGTCTGGCCATCCTCAAGGCCCGAAAGACTTACACCGCTGGCCCTTTCACCGGCTCCATGTCCATGATGCATCTGCTTTAACATATTAACAGTTATTTGATCAAATTTCATTTCTCCTCCACATGCCTCAATCCCTCTGCAAAAAGATTGTTGATATGGATATCATCAAGAGAATAATAAGCCACTCTCCCAACCTTGTTGTATTTTACCAGCTTCATATTCCTCAAAATCCTCAACTGATGTGAAATTGCAGAATTCGAGGTTTCGATTATCGCCGCAATATCGTGGACGCACAACTCATTTTCGAGACACAGGGCATAAATGATCTTCGTCCTTGTGGGATCGCTCATTGCCCTGAAGGTCTCGGCCAGGTCGTGAAAAAACCTTTCGGTTTTCATCTTTCCCATCACTCCTTCGACCTTTGCTCTTTCTATATAGGAGACGGGTGCTGTAACTGATTTTCTTTTTTCCATTGAATATGTGAACAAGTATTCAATTATCAGGCAAAAATAATCTTTTATCTGACATGCAATGCTTTTAACGGTTATTTTTCACCGATCCATTATTACACTGACCGATCCTATCTTTCCTCCCATGGGGGGATTCATCTTTGACACCCTGATAGTGGCTTTTTTTATGCCGCTCATTTCGGCATAGAGTGCGTCGAGAATACGACCGGCGATATTTTCGAGAAGGTATGATTTCTTCTCCATCTCCGCCTTTATAATCAGGTACGCCTTCTGGTAGTTAACCGCATCCTTGAGATTATCGCTTTGTGACGGGACCGACATATCGGTTTCGATTGTGAGGTCGACAATGAACCTGTTGCCGACTATCTGCTCCTCCCTGTAGTGTCCGTGGAAGGCGTAGAACTCCATGTTTTCTATCTTAATCAGTCCCATG
>JAVEXG010000215.1:0-4058 GCA_034004115.1 Bacteroidales bacterium
GAAAAACCAAGGAGGAATAAGCTATGGCACAGAACGAATCAGAAATCAGATATCTGACTCCTCCTACAGTGGAGGTAAAGAAAAAGAAATACTGCCGTTTCAAGAAGAACCGGATAAAGTATATCGACTACAAGGACCCCGAGTTCCTTAAGAAATTCCTGAACGACCAGGGTAAGATTTTACCCCGCCGGCTTACCGGAACATCATTGAAATATCAGAGGAAGGTGGCAAAAGCCGTAAAAAGGGCTCGTCATATCGCTCTTCTTCCTTATGTAACAGACCTTTTAAAATAAGGAGGGATAGCTATGGAAGTAATTTTATTGCAGGATACCAGCAAGCTTGGACAGAAAGACGATATCGTCGTTGTCAAAAACGGATACGCGAACAATTATCTGATACCCAAAGGATATGCGATTGCAGCCACACAATCGGCCAAGAAGATGCACGCAGAGAATCTGAAACAGAGGGCACACAAGGAGGAGAAAATCAAAGCCAACGCACAGGAGATTGCCGCCAAAATGGCCGGAATTTCGCTTGTTGTTGGAGCCAAGACCAGTACATCGGGTAAGATTTTCGGTTCCGTGAACACTATTCAGATTGCAGAAGCGCTCAAAGAGAAGGGATTTGAAGTTGACCGCAAGACCATCACCCTGCCGGAAGACCAGATTAAGGAAGTCGGTAAGTATAAGGCTGTTGTCAGGCTTCACAGGGAAGTAAGGGTTGATGTAGACTTTGAGATTATTGCCGAATAACAATTCAGCAGGATATTATACAAAAGGACATGTTTTACATGTCCTTTTTTTCGTGCCTGTCATCAGAGCCCCCCATTCAGAAGTTGTCGTGATAATCCTTGCGGCGTTCATATTTCAGGTCGGCCAGAACCGAGGACTTAACCCGGATTGTGAAGTTCCACATTTTCATCGATCCGTTGGGTACCCAGTTAAAGCTCATAACCCAGCAATGAAGGTCGCGTGTTATTCCTATTTGTGTCATCGTGATTTCCTTATGTGAAAAATCATACCCGGTGGTATATGTCAATGCAGTTTTACCGGTCAGGTTCACGTTGCCGCTTGCCGATAAGGTCTGAGTCAGGTTGGACTTGAGTCCGGGCTTTGAGTAGTGGAAAGTGTAGCTCATCCTCATCGACCATGGAACATCGAAAATATAGTATCCGTATTCGTCGAACAACATGGAGGACGGATCGCCCGGATTGTTCAGATTGCGGGTGGCATCCTCAGTCATCATGCCCTGGTTCGCCGGACCGGTTGGCGTCCTTTGGGAAGATTGCTGTGATGATCTGTCCTTATCTCCCATGATAAGGCGGCCCAGGTCGAAGTCGAGGCTCATTGAAAAATTCGTCAGCCTCATCAGTTTCCTGTTCTGTTCAAATGCAAAAGTATTTATCGGAGTCCCCCTCTGGCTCAGGCCGTAAAGCGAGAAACTACTGGCTGCCGACACTCCTATATTATTCATAAGGGTTGTTCTCATGCCCATCGAAACCGGCGCCCATCTCATCGAATCGGCAAAAACATTATAGGAGGTGGATATCCCCAGATTATCGATCAGCTTAACCTTTTTGGGTTTACCGGAAGTGTCATTTTTTTCGAAAACCTTAGCTTCCAGGATATTGGTTATATTGAAGCTAATATTGCTGCTTCGCCTCGACAAGGAAGGCGTTCCATAAATACTCCTCTCAAATATCGAATATTCGGTAAAATTTCCCAGGGTGTCGGACTGCACACTCCGGTAAAGATCGCTGCTCAGTCCCTTGAAGGAAGGGATATAGCTGAAGCCGACTGAAGGTTTTATAACATGCCGTATTGCCTGCACCCTGGATTCAGGTTTGAAGTTAAAAGTTCCGAAAATCTGGGGATTGAACCCTGCACTTATCGAGGGATTCATCGAATGACCATAGAAAGTGCCCCGTATCGTATCGGTGACCACTTGCGCAACTATCTCATTTCTTGAAGGATTGAAATAATCCGGGTCCCATCTTTTCTCAAACTTCTGAGTATAGAGAACACCACTGTAGGTTAGCTGCGGTGAAATTGAGAAGTTCCTGAAAGGGCGGAACTGAATGCTGACAGGGGCCTCATGCTTGAACCCATTTCTCATATTGTTCCAGACCTTGTTTGAAAAAAGAAGGCTGTCGTATGTATTAATCTGATTATCAAGCGAAGCAGAATATTGAAACTGAAGTTCCTGGTACCATTTCGACGATCCTGCCGCACTTTTCCGCTTCAGCGGGTAGATTCGTGCCATGTTGAAATTGATTTTAGGCAGGTTCACGGAGACAGTTTTGTTCCTGACGTTCTGACTATGGTTCATGCTGGCCGAAAGGTTAAACGGGGTGCCTGTCCAGGTTTTTGAATAACTGACGCTCGACTGCCGTTGCGTTGTGACGTGTTCCATCACGTCGTAGCTGTTGCTTTTGTCGAAACCGCTTGAGCTCATGCTTACGTTGGCAGAAAACCTTGATCCGGGTTTTGCCTTGGCGTCCTGGCTGTATGTCCATCCGATTTTGTAGTTAGTTGTCTTGCGGTAATCATCCAGACCCTTATGTCCGCTGATATTGTTTGCATAGCTGAAGCTGAACTGTCCGTTGAACTTGTACTTCCTGGAATAATTCGACTGGGTGGTAAGCATCCATGTGCCGTTGGTATAAATACTTCCCCGAAGCGCCAGGTCAAAGTAATCACTGATGGCAAAGTAATAACCGCCGTCAGTTAAATTATATCCCCTCTCCTGCTCCTGTCCTATCCTGGGGATTAAGATACCTGAGGCTGCCTTCTTTGTCTGTATGGGGAAAAAACCGAATGGGAGCGCCACAGGGAGGGGTATTCCTTCAAGGACAAGGAAACCGGGGCCCGAAATAATTTTTTCACCGGGGTAAATCTTTGCCTTGGGAAGGCGAATGTAGAAATGGGGATGTTCAGCGTCGCATGTTGAATAGGTGCTTTGTGCAATATTCGAAGTACCGTCGTCGAGCATTTTCGTAACCTGGCTTCTGAGGAGACCATCTTCCTGTTTCGTAACAATTTTATAGGCAATTGCTTTACGGGATATGAAGTTATAGAACAATGAATCGGATTCGATTTCCTGTGAACCCTGGGTAAAGACAGGCTTGCCGGTCAGTTTGCCCACTGAATCGAGTCTCCCTGTTGCGAAGACCGTGTTGGCAATCATGTCAAAAACAATCGAATCGGCAGTAATCTTAATATCGCCGTAATTGACCTCCGCCTGATCGGACATGAAAACCCGTTTATTCTTAAGATCATTTCTTTTTGTTCCTACCGATTTATAGGTAACTTTTTTATCGATTGCCTCAGGAGAAATTGTTTTGATGTTCCGGGTTAATGTGTCGAATACTATTGTATCGGGGCGAGCAGCGAGTGAATCACGCCGGGGAATGTCTTCCTGCGAGAACAATGAAACGGAACAGACCATCACAAGGAACACTACAAGCAGCCGTTTTTGTTTAAAAAAATACAACTTTAATACTATTTTTGTACAGTTTTTGTGATGACCTCGATGTCAGGCGCAAAACTAATTAAAAAAACATGAACTGAATATGGGTTCAGATTTTAAAAACGTCAAAGAACGTACCAATTATATAAAGGCTGCACGATTGATTTCAATGATTCTGCTGGTTGTCATGCTGCCGTTTTTGCTTTCACCGGTCCGCGCATCGGAAAGGAAGTGGGTTGTGGTGATAGATGCCGGACACGGCGGAAAGGATCCGGGAGCCCTGGGAGCCATGAGCAAGGAAAAGAACATCAATCTGGCAATTGCCCTTAAGGCGGGAAACTATATCGAACAAAACCTCGGGAACGTTGAAGTGCTTTACACCAGGAAGACTGATGTATTCCCGGCATTGTATGAAAGGGCCGAATTTGCCAACAAGAACAAGGCTGATCTGTTCATTTCCATCCACGCGAATGCAATTTCGAAGAAGACAATCAAAGGAACAGAGACATGGATTATGGGGCTTGCGAAGGATGAGCAGAACCTTGAAGTGGCAATGAAAGAGAATGAAGTTATACTTCTGGAGGACGATT
>JAVEXG010000216.1:0-4051 GCA_034004115.1 Bacteroidales bacterium
AACCGCAGGCAACCCTGAAGCGGACGGCAACGCTGAAACCGAAGGCAACCCAGACGCGGACGGCAATGCTGAAACCGACGGGAACACTGAATCGGACGGCAATGCTGAAACCGAAGGCAACACTGAAGCCGACGGCAATGCTGAAACCGAAGGCAACACCGAAGCCGACGGCAATGCTGAAACCGAAGGCAACACTGAAACCGAAGGCAACACCGAAGCCGACGGCAATGCTGAAACCGAAGGCAACACTGAAACCGAAGGCAACACCGAAGCCGACGGCAATGCTGAAGCCGACTCCAATGAATTAACCAAAGCAACCTTGAAATCAATGGCCAGTCTGAAGCCCACTTCAATGATGAAGCCGATGGCGGTTACAATTGAAATACCCTGTAGTACCTCTTGCAGATCAATCTGAAATTATGTGGAATACGTTCTTTTGTTACCGTTGGCTTCAGCCAACGGCAAGAGACGCCTTCACCTCTTCGGGGGGCTTAAGCCCCCCGAAACGTTATTATTTTGGCAGAGGGTATCATGTTATTGATGAATGGGGGAATATTTTTGACGAAATATTTTAAAAAAAATTAACATTTTCCTTTGCAATTAAAAAAAAATAGGTTTCTTTGCAGTTCAATTAACCAATTAAACCCGGAGGACTGCCTATTTAACAACTCTACTCTTTTACATTTTATTAAACAAAGAGAGAGCTATGAGAAAATCGATGTCCGATTACGAACTTATTGAAGAGTTTGTAAAGGGTGAGCATTCCTGCTTCGAAGAATTAATCCGCCGTCATAAGAGTAAAGTTTTCGCGTATATAAGTCTTTATATCCGCGATCAGGCATTGGCCGAAGATCTGTTTCAGGATACTTTCCTGAAAGTTATCCAGTCAGTCAAGTCAGGAAAATACTATGATAACGGTAAATTCATTTCCTGGGTGATGCGTATAGCCCATAACCTGATTATAGATCATTTCCGCAGGGTTAAACAGCTTAACACTGTTTCGAATGACGACTATGAATCTGACCTTTTTAATTCCAAGAAGCTTGCTGAAGCAAATGTCGAAGATAATATGATCAAGAGGCAGATTCAGAAAGATATCAGGAAACTGATCAGCCAGCTTCCCGAAGATCAGAGAGAGGTTGTGATATTACGTCACTATTCCGGACTGAGTTTTAAAGAAATAGCTGATATAACTGAAGTTAGCATCAATACGGCCCTTGGCAGAATGAGATATGCCCTCATTAACATGAGGAAAATGATGGAGGAGAATAAAATCACCCTCACATTTAGTTGATCTCATAGCAATATTTTTTGCCATAGGCCGTTTTTATTTAAAAGATAAAAACTAACAAGCCTATGGCAAAAAAATCTACTCCTTTTCTTTCATATCACGAAATTCAGGTTGATGATATTGATATCTATGAGGATGCATGGGGCCTCTACCAGGAATTCGGTGATGTGTTTAACCTTCTGGACCAGTTAAGACCTGTTCCAAAGAAAAGACTGACTAAACGACTTATTGAGCGGGTCAGGCAGATGAACTGAAAATCAGCAAGCACAGGAGACAAATCCTGTGCTTTTTTTTATATCCCTGCATATATCAAAATGATATCAAATAAATATAAAAATATATCAAAATTATATTGTTTTGAAATATTCTTCATATATTTGCATTATCTAACCAATAAAATATTGACATGAAAGAAGAATTTACCGTAAAACCTGTCTCCGGTTACCTAGCATTGCTTGCGGCTCTGATATTTCTTGCCGGAACCTTTGCCGGATTTTATTTTGAAATAGTCTGGTTGGGAATTGTATCGGCTTTGTTGTTCTTCCTTACAGTAAAGGGTCTTACGATAGTGGACCCAAATAACTCCTGTGTTCTTGTTCTCTTTGGCGCCTATAAGGGAACAATCAGGGAGAATGGCTTTTTCTGGGTAAATCCTTTTTACACCACGAGAAAAGTTTCTCTCAGAGCACGCAACTTCGACAGTGAACCTATAAAGGTTAACGATAAGATCGGGAATCCCATCAAGATTGGTTTTGTTCTTGTGTGGAAGGTTTCCGAAACCTATAAGGCTGTCTTTGAGGTCGATGATTACCAGCATTTCGTACTCGTTCAGAGCGATGCAGCACTCAGGAAACTGGCAGGGCTTTATCCATACGACAATCTGGAGGACCATGATGCTGTTATGACTCTCAGAAGCGGGGGAGAGGAAGTCAATGATGAACTTGAAAGGGAGATAAGGGAACGTCTGGCAATCGCCGGCATTCATGTAATTGAAGCCAGGATAAATTACATTGCCTATGCCGAGGAGATTGCCAATGCCATGCTGAGAAGGCAGCAGGCTACTGCAGTTGTTGCAGCCCGCTTCAAGATTGTTGAAGGTGCGGTCTCAATGGTTCAGATGGCCCTTGAACAGCTGTCGGACAAGAACATAGTTGACCTTGATGAGGAAAAGAAGGCCTCCATGGTAAGCAATCTGATGGTTGTGCTTTGCAGCGACAAGGACGCCACTCCTGTTGTAAATGCCGGAACTTTACATGCCTGATATGAGTCAGAAAAAGTCTATATTGCTCAGGATCGATCCCCGTACTGTCAAAGCTCTGGAGAAGTGGGCCGCTGATGAGTTCCGCAGCACCAACGGCCAGATAGAATACCTTCTTGAGCAGGCTCTCCGCAAGGCGGGAAGGTACAAGGGAAAGCGCGATGATGTGGAGGAACACGATGGGGGTGAGCCTAAAGATTGATGAAATACACGGAATGGCAGGCAGCAATGCCTGCCGTTTCTGTTCTCAGCCTGCTGTTACCCAGACTGATGCCTGTGAAACCGCGGGTTAGAACCATGTCAATCTCCTCCCTGCTGAAATCTCCCTCCGGACCAATCAGAATCAAGGCATCCTTTCCCTTTTCATAAACCTGGCTTATGTTTTTCAGGGCGTACCCCGGGTTACAATGGGCTATCATCTTTATTCCGGGATGCTCACCTGCAATGAATTCACTGAAACGGGCAGGTTCATTCAGCAAAGGTCTGAATGCCTTAAGCGATTGCTTCATCGCCGAAATTATGATGTTATTTATGCGATCAGTCTTTACATTTTGCTTTTCTGTGAATCTGCAAATGAGCGGTGTAATCTCGTCAATCCCGAATTCCACGCTTTTTTCAATGAACCACTCAAACCTTTCCTGATTTTTGACTGGCGATACGGCCATGTGCAGTCTGTATCCCCTTTTTTCAAATCCGGTAGTGCTTTCCGTGATTCTGATCCTGCAGGCTGACGGATCGGGATCGGTAATTATTCCTTCGAAGAAGCCTCCCTTTCCATCCACAATTGTAACCTTGTCGCCTTTCGACATCCTTAATACCCGAACGCAATGCCGCGATTCATTTTCATCCATCACGCATGAACTGCCGCTGATACCGGGAACATAGAATATCTGCATTACTCCGGGGGGTTTCCTGATTGTTTATCTGAAAAGACCATCCGTTTGTCCCATTTCCTCTTCTTCTGTTCCTGCCATTCTCCTGAGGAACCTGTCAAGCCTGTCTTCCACGGCTATCATGTAGGTATAAGGCTTTCTTTCAGTATCTTCAGGATGTTTCCTTTCCCTGAGCTTTACGGAGCTTATCAGCCTGTTGAACTCAATGTTTCCGGCCTGGGCCATCATCACTCCTCTGAAATAAGAGAAATAATACCATGTTGAACCATCCGCTTTCAGATAGATGTCGATCATATCGCCGGTCCTTCTTCTTTGGATATCCACGAATCCGTCAACATACACGTTTACGGGCTGGCCGCCTATATATCCGATTCCTATTTTGCCCTTTGAGCGGAAAGAGGAGGAAGCCTCGTTCCAGTAAAGTGTCAGATCGTTCAGAAGAAGCTCATAGGTGAACTCTTTCGGCATGCTTCCAGATGCTCCGAACAGGCCGGTTTCCTGTCTTATCTGTGTAGCGGCAGCCTGTCCCAGAAGATCATTCATCCCCTTGATATAGAATTCCGAATTAAGGCTTACCGGCTTGAGTGTTGGCATCATCCTGAATTCATC
>JAVEXG010000056.1:0-17759 GCA_034004115.1 Bacteroidales bacterium
CTCGATGCAACAGAAAAGGGGAAATCTTACCGGTTCAATGAAAAACTGGAACTGGTGCATGATCGATGAACGATCCTGTATTATTCCTTTCTTCCTCCCCTGAGCGTACTCTGCCATTCCTTCAGCTCGCTCCACTGATTGAGGAAGGCCAGCCTGCACTGCTCCGGCCAGGTTTCGGGCTTATGCACCCTGTAATTCGGGCCAGCCTCATCCAGAATCCTCTGGCAGCTTTCAACCGGAGTCTCGCTAAGTGCTTTCCAGGTTGTGATACCGGCTTTATGGAACAGCTTTTCAATCTTGGGCCCTATCCCCTCAACAATTTTAAGGTCATCCGGGCGGATCCTTTTCCCAAAGGCCATAGCTGCCAGGGCAGCATCAAAGGTTGAAGTCGCAGGAGTTGCTGCAAGATTAAGCCTGAAATCGTCAAATTCTGTTTTAAGACTGCCATATTTGCTTTTCCAGTCGTCGTTCTCAGTTTTTATTCCGTTGAAATCGGACTGAAGGGAATTAAATTTCAGCTTCCAGTCGTCAATGTCGTTTCTAAAGGTGGTGTTAAGTGAAAGTAGTCTTTCCTTTTCCTTGCCGCACGCTTCGAGATCGCTGCGGAGTCTGACCAGTTCTTCGGTGTTCTTTGAGGAGAGGCGGCCCAGCAAATAGCCGAGTATGGCGCAAATCAGGCCTGCCAGTACGGGTAACAGGATGCATAGTAAACACATATTCTGTAGTTTTAAGATTATTTGATGAGGATTACTGTTCTTCTGTTCAATGCCCTCCCTTCGGGAGTGCCGTTATCAGCTGCGGGTTCATCAGGTCCCCGGGATGCGAGCTCTGTCCTGCTTTCGGGTAGCCCGCTTTCAACAAGTCGTCCTCCCGCAAACCTGGCTCTCTCCATGGCCAGAAGGACATTGGCCTGCTTATCGCCCGTATTGTCGGCATGGCCTGTAATTGTAACAACCGCCCCGGGAACCTTCTTCATATACCCGGCGATCTCAGCAATAAGCTGCTGTTCTTCAGCGGTAAGCCTGGTTTCAGCCTTACCGGTTGCAAAATATAATACCAGAGGATTGGCATTATATCTTTCCCTGAACTTCACAAGGGCATATTGCCCGGAAGTGTCAGGCACTACGGCGGGCACTTGCCCGGCATTGGCACCAGGTATTGCGACAATCGCATGTTCGGAGGATTCAGACAAAGCTGCCCCTGACTTCTGACCACAATTACAGTTTAAAAGCCAGTGTAGTATCGTCCCGATCAGTATTGTCAGCAAAATACCCAGAAGATAGAGTAATTTCCTTGACATGCTTCAGGTTTTTTAAATTCTTCTAAACTTATTAAAAAAAATAAAATGCTCCAAAATATTTTGGCTTAAAATCAGATATTTACATATTAATCCGGGAAGAGCGCAGCCCAATCCATCTTTACTCCCATCTCAGGTCAGGATGAATCATTTCCGGCAGTTTTAAGACAAAGAAAATCTCATTACATTTGCGCTGCTTTTGTACCTTTGGTTCCCGAACGGTTACTGTATCTAAAACAAAGCTTTGATGACTAAATATTTCAATCTCGGCATCAGTGAAACTGTAAAAGACCTGAATACTGACGCAACAAGCGGTTTACAGACTGATGAGGTCAAAAGAAGACTTGAAAAACACGGCTATAATCAGCTGCTGTCGAAACGGAGGAAAAGCTTCGCCGCCATGTTCTTCGGGCAGTTCAAAAGTTTTATGATAATCATACTGCTGATCGCTGCCGCCATATCGGGAGTGGTGGGGGTAATGGAAGGCGAGGGCCTTCTTGACACCTTTGTGATTATGGGCATTCTGATACTCAATGCCTTTGTAGGGGCATTCCAGGAAAGAAAGGCTGAAACCTCACTTGAAGCTCTTAAAAGCCTGGCGGCTCCTCTCACAAAAGTACTGCGCGATGGTGTAATAATGGAGGTTCCGACAAAGGATATCGTTCCGGGCGATGTAGTTATACTTGAAACCGGTGCCGTGATCCCTGCCGATATCCGGCTAACTGAAGCAGTCAACCTGAAAATACAGGAATCAGCTCTAACCGGCGAATCGGTGCCGGTGGATAAGATTACCGATCCTCTGACTGTAACGGATCCCGCTCTCGGCGATCGGATTAATATGGCTTTCTCGAGCGGAATGGTCACATACGGCAGGGGACGCGGTGTTGTGGTTTCTACAGGAATGCTTACCGAAGTGGGGAAAATAGCCAGCATGCTCCAGCAGACTGACGATACCGAGACTCCCATGAGCCGCAGGCTGGAACAGCTTGGAAAGATCCTCGGTATCGCAGCCCTGATAATATGCGGCGTAATTTTTATTGTTGGCATCCTTTACGGCAACTCCATTATAAGCATGTTCATGACGGCGGTGAGCCTTGCTGTTGCAGCCATACCCGAAGGCCTGCCTGCAGTTTCAACTGTTGTACTTGCAATAGGGGTACAGAGAATGGTGAAAAGGAACGCAATCATCCGTACACTTCCATCAGTCGAAACCCTGGGAAGCGCAACAGTCATCTGTTCCGACAAGACCGGCACCCTGACCCAGAACAAGATGACGATTGTTGAAGCTTATGTCAATCATAAACACGATGTTATAAACAGAGCCTCCCCTGCAACTGTCCTGAATGATGAGGAAAACAGGCTCCTGCTGATTTCGGTGCTTTGCGCCGATGCCCGTGTAAGAACCAACGAGGACGGTAAGTTTGAATATACAGGCGATCCCACCGAAACTGCATTGCTTGACTTCGGTATTCTCTACAACATGCACAAGGATACCGTGGAGAAAGAATTCCCGCGTGTGGCTGAAATACCATTTGATTCCGAAAGGAAGAGAATGACCACCGTGAACAGAATGTCGGAAAACAGCACCAGGGTCAACGTAAAGGGAGGCCTGGAAGAAGTTCTGGGTGTCTGCGACAAGATAATAATCGAAGGAAACGTAAGGGCGATCACTGGTGATGACCTTGAGAAGATAAGGAGTGCAAACGACCAGATGACAAATTCAGCGCTCAGGGTGCTTGCAATGGCATATAAGGATTGTCCCTCGGCTCCCGGCAACGTGTCAATAGGAGATCTCGAGAAGGGTCTGAT
This sequence comes from Bacteroidales bacterium, assembly GCA_034004115.1. Taxonomy (GTDB): domain Bacteria; phylum Bacteroidota; class Bacteroidia; order Bacteroidales; family VadinHA17; genus LD21. The sequence goes on from JAVEXG010000056.1 coordinate 3,107, forward strand.
ATTTATCGGGATGCTGGGGATGATCGATCCGGCCCGTCCTGAGGTTATTGATGCCGTAGCAAGATGCCGGACCGCAGGCATAAGACCTGTTATGATAACCGGCGATCACAAGGGAACTGCCATGGCCATCGCCCGCGAGATAGGCATCTTCAGGGAAGGAGATACAGCCATAACCGGGGCCGAGCTTGAAAAGATCAGCGAAGAGGAGTTCAGGGAGAATGTGGCCAGATATTCAGTTTATGCCAGGGTTGCACCTGAGCACAAGGTTCGTATAGTAAAGGCATGGCAGAGCCATAGTGAGGTGGTGGCCATGACGGGCGACGGGGTAAATGATGCCCCTGCACTCAAACAGGCCGATATCGGAGCTGCAATGGGGATAGTCGGAACCGATGTCGCAAAGGGAGCTGCCGACATGGTACTCACCGATGACAATTTTGCAACTATCGTGTCGGCAGTAGAGGAAGGAAGAAGGATATACGACAACATACTCAAGGCAATCACTTTCCTTCTTTCAACGAATATCGGGGAAATATTCCTGCTTCTTGTCACCTCGGTTTTCAACCTGGGCATACCCCTGCTTCCGATTCATATCCTCTGGGTTAACCTTGTGACCGACAGTCTCCCGGCCCTTGCGCTGAGCATCGATCCGGCCGAACCGGACATAATGAACCGCAAGCCCCGCAATTCAAAAAAAGGATTTATGACAAACGGAATGATATGGCGGGTTGTCTACATGGGACTTATGATTGGTGCAATACCGCTTGTTGCCTTTATTGCCGGCCTCCGCGAACAGGGAGTGGCCCTCGGTCAGACAATGGCATTTGCCACCCTTATGTTCGCACAGCTTGTGCATGTAAGGAATCTGCATTCAAACACAAGATCTTCCCTGGCAATAAGCCCGTTCAAGAACCTGCCCCTTGTAGGCGCTATTCTGGTTTCGGCAGGTCTTGCACTGGTTGTTCTGCTTATCCCTCCCGTCAGGGATGCTTTCAGCCTTGTCGAACTCGACCGCAAACACTGGCTGATAGTTGGTCTGATGTCACTTCTCCCCATTCTGGTCGTAGATATCTTTAAACTGTTAAGGATCAACACCACCAGGGATGAAAAAATCGACTGACAGCGATAAGGGAAAGAGTCTGTTCGGATTCTCAAGGAACATCTTCTATACAGGCCTAACCAGCTTTCTGACCGATACCTCGGTCAAAATGGTCTATTCAGTAATGCCAATGTTCCTTCTGTCGATCGGTGCATCAAAAACAAGTCTTGCCCTGATAGAAGGGATCGCCGAGAGTACTGCATCACTGGTTAAGGCTATTTCGGGTTTCTGGAGCGACAGGATAGGCAGGAACAAACCATTCATGCTCGTCGGATACGGCCTTTCAGCCCTGATAATCCCGCTCTATACACTCGTGGTCTCTCCTATTCAGGTCCTCTTGCTGAGGTTTATCGAAAGGTTCGGAAAGGGGATCCGCACCGCCCCACGCGACAGCCTCATAGCAGGATCGATTGTAAAGGGCGACAGCGGCAGAAGCTTCGGACTGCAAAAGGCAATGGACAACAGCGGGGCAATTGCCGGCCCGCTGATCGCTTTCGTAATGCTTTCCGCCCTTCCTGGCAACTACAGGCTCATTTTCCTCGTGGCAGGAATTCCCGCATTGCTGGCAATAGCAGTAATAGCTTTCGGAATAAAAGAAGCCGGAAAGCAAAAACATGAACTGTTCAAACGTTTCCATTTCAGGGATTTTCCTGCAAAGTACTGGTTCTTCCTGGCCATTGTCTTTGTTTTCACGCTTGGAAATTCAACAGATGCCCTGCTTCTTGTCAAGGCAAATGAGGCGGGCCTGAAGGTAGCCTTCATACCGCTGGTCTTCCTTCTTACAAATGCTGTTTCCGTGGCTGCATCCATCCCGGTGGGTTCACTGGCCGACAGAATCGGAAAGGAAAAGATACTGATAACCGGTTTTCTGATCTATGCCGTGGTTTACTTCGGTTTCGGATTTTCCGAAGGAAAAGGCGCCCTGGTAGCGCTCTTTGCCCTTTATGGTCTCTACTCAGCCGCAACCGACGGGATTCAGAAGGCCTTCATATCCGATAGCATCGACAGTAATAAAAAGGGAACCGGCCTGGGTATCTACAACGGACTTCTGGGGATAACACTGCTGCCAGCAAGTCTGATAGCAGGAGTTCTGTACGACAAGGTCAACTCATCGGTCCCGTTTTATTTCGGGGCAGTAACCGCATTAATCTCAGCCATTCTTATGCTGGTGTTTTTAATCAGGTATAAAAAATCCCGTTAACATGTTTTTCGTAAATTTATAGCCTATTAAATCCCGGCCCGAATGAAACAGGTCCTGAAGTATACCGGCTACATCCTTTTACTTTTTATAATCGGATATTTTATCTGGCGATTCTCCTACATCATAGTATGGGTACTGATTGCCGCTATGGTTTCATTTATCGGCCAACCCCTTGTGACTCTGTTCGACAAAATACACATCCGTAAACTGAAGATGCCTCGCCTTGCCAGCGCTTTGCTGGCACTGCTGGTACTGGTACTGATCGGTGTCGGATTCGTGGCTGTCATTGTCCCGCTGATCATCCAACAGGCTGAAACGGTATCATCAATCGACGTGAATGCCCTGGTGGATAATCTTCAACGTCCGCTTGACTGGCTCGACGACAGGCTCCATGAACTCGGAGCCATCCCAGCCGGTGAAACCATTGATCAGTTCGCAGTTGCACGGCTCAGGGAACTTATTAATCTCGGAAGCATAGGCACTGCACTTGGCAAATTCCTCAATATTGCAGGAAATATTTTCGTCGGAATCTTCTCTATACTCTTCATCTCCTTCTTCTTCCTGAAAGACGAAAATCTGTTCGAGGACGGACTTCTTCTTTTCATTCCCGAGAAACATCACAATGCAACCAGAAAAGTGGTTGAAGATTCGAAAAACCTGCTGATCCGCTATTACCTCGGAGTCCTCCTTGAAGTGATCGGGGTAATGACGCTTGTTGCAGTTATGCTGAGGATTTTCGGTTTCCAGAATGCCCTCCTGATAGGATTCTTTGTAGGACTAATGAATATCATTCCTTATATCGGGCCGATTATAGGCGGCGTAATCGGACTAATACTGGGAACGGTATCCATATTGGCCGCCGGAGCCTATGATGAGCTGCTGCCGGCTTCACTTAAACTGCTCGGAACCTTTGCAGGGGTAAACTTTATAGATAACAACATACTTATCCCGGTGATTTACTCAAGGAGCGTTAAATCGCACCCCCTTGAGATTTTCCTGGTCATCATCATAGGAGGGGGAATTGCAGGATTTTTGGGAATGCTTTTCGCTGTTCCAGTCTACACATTGCTCAGGGTTATTGCAAAGGAGTTTTTCAACCAGTTCAGGGTGGTGAAGAAACTCACTGAGGCGATCGATGAGAAAAGAGAGTAAGGCGTAAAGGCGTAACGGCGCAACGGCGTTAAGGCAGAAAGGCGTAAAGGCGTTCAGGCAGTATGATTTAACACAACAATTTTATGAGAAACACAATTGACAGTCATTCGGGAAGAAAATCAGCAATTTGTATTGTTACCGCTTTGTTAATCTTTTTACCGGCATGCACCAGGTCTGGAGGAAGTTCTCAAAAGAAAGCGGATTTAACTGAAAATAAGATTACAAACGCAGAAAAACTCGGATTCCCTGAAGGCAGCAAGGTGATTATCCTTCACTGCGATGATGCAGGAATGTGCGAGGAGGCTAACATTGCTGTGAAACATTATTTCGAAACAGGTGATATCAGGTCGGCGGCTGTTATGGTGCCATGTGCTTATGCAATGGATATGATAGAATGGGCAAAGACACAGGATTCTCCCGATATAGGCGTTCACCTTACACACACAAGCGAATGGAAGACCTGGCGCTGGGGCACCGTTGCCGATCCGGCAAAGGTACCCGGTCTGATCGATCCCGACGGCATGATGTGGCACAGTGTACCCGAAGTGGTTACCCATGCCACCGCAGAAGAAATAGAGACCGAAGTCCGTGCGCAGATAGACAAGGTAATCGCAGCAGGATTCAGGCCATCCCATATTGATACCCACATGGGCACAATGTACGGATCACCCGGATATGTAAAGGTATTCCTGAAAATTGCGGAGGAATACGGGATTCCTGCAAATGCCATTGACCTGTCAGATGTAAAAGTTGCAGAGTTCTTCAGGAAAGCAGGATACCCCCTCACACCGGAGGTTGTTGACATGCTTGCCGGCTATTCCCTTCCCAAACTCGACTTCTTTTCAAGCGTACCTGACGGAGACAGTTACGAAAACAAGAGGGATAACTTCTTCCAGCTCGTCAGTTCACTTAATCCGGGACTTACAGAAATAATATTCCATCCTTCGGTGGAGACCAACAACCTCAAAACCATCACAGGATCGTGGCAGCAAAGGATTTGGGAATCACAACTCTTCTCAGACCCGGTGGTTAAAAAGTTTTTTGAGGACAACGGAATCATAATAACCAACTGGAGAGAGGTGATGATCAGGCATAAGGGAGTTTAACTTCCCGGCCCGGAAATTACATTGAGATATCTCCCCATCCAGTAAGGTAAAAGCCAGATATCCCCTGAGCTGTATTCAGATCTTCCACCACCGGTTCCGTCAAGCCTGAATCGATTTGCGTTGTGCCGGGAAACGGGAAGCTCATCCGGAGGGAGTAACTCCCTGATGGTCTGGTTCCTGAAATTGGAGTCAATGAATTCAATATCCTTTCTGTTGCTGTTTATTATGCTCCAGTCAGTAAGATCAAGAGGATACTCTTTCAGAAACCACACAGCATCGTTTATTGCCGGTTCCAAAGGCTCGACCATTGCAATCATAATATTCCACAATCCCTCCTTTTCAGGCTTTTCGATCTTCCAGTGATCCAAAATTACATCCCTGAAGCGAGCTTTCAGGGTGTCATTCAGTGCATACCTGAATAATCCCCAATATCCGCAGAAATACATTTCATCGTCGGAGTGGTTCCATTCTTCAGACAGCATTCTGCTCCATTTACCGGCATCAGCAGGCGCGGGGCCTATAAAATTCATGGGGCGCACAAGGTTTTCAAGGTAACCATGCTCTGTCATCAGTCTGAACGCTGCATCCCTGTATTTTACTTTTCCTGTGAAATGAAACGCTGTCTGAAGCATCCCGATAATATTCGATGAATTGAGCTTACGGTCACCTACCATTTCAGGAAGGGAGTTTACATAAGCAGGATTCCACCGGCCCCATGTTGTTGGTTCTCCGTTCCAGTCAACCAGGTAATAGTCATTTTCAAGTATATGCGACATAAGGGTGTCAATCAGCATCACTGCCTTACCCCGGATGTCCGGCACATTTATCAATTCCGCAACTATCCCGTATGCAAAGATATGCCCTATCGCCTCATCACTGCTGGTGGTCGACTTCCAGTCCCATTCCGGGTGCTCTGCCCTTTGCCATGCCTTGTCGTCATATTTGTATCCCCTCCTCTCGAACGACCGTGAAGGGAAGCCAGCGACAGGATTAATATTAAAAAGCCTTTCCATAGCATCAAGCGATTCCCTTATATTTTCAAGGGCCTCCTCCTCCCTGCCGACTGCATGTCTGAAAGCCTGACCGGCAAGATACATTGATGTCCACAGACCATCATTGTCGGAATCCTCAAGGCTGCCGGAAGCGATTTCACCGCCTTCAATGTTTCCAAGTGTTGAATTGAAACCATGCCGGATATGGCGTTCCCGAACCTGCTTTTCAAACATCATTGCTTTATCATGCAATGTCATATTGATGAAACATATTTTTGCAAGTCCCTTCCCTGTAAGGATCAGCACCGAGCCGTCAGGTCCGGCTGCTATATCAATGACATCATCCGACGGCAGCCATCTTTCAGATGCATAATAGTCATACTTGCCATTGTACCGTAGTCTGAATGCACCGCGGGTTGATCCGAACCATAATTCCTTATTAATTTCCTTTATTACGGTTAATTCCGGCCAGGGCAGTTTTCTGTTAAAATCTGCCTCTGGTTTATGGGTTGCCAGGTCGGTTTTTAAAAATCCGTTGGTTGTGCCTGCAAGCAGCTTACCGGATGCAATCCCGATACATGTAAAATTATCACCCTCCAGGATCGTTTTAATTTCCTTCCTTGCCTGACTGAATACGCTGACAGTTCCTTTCCCAAGTATCCAGAATTCGTTCCCGGCTTCATTATAATTAATATCCATGATCTCATCCTGATATTCTCCCTGCCATACTATCTCAGAATCTTTAATAAGAACCAGCTTTTCCCCGTCAGAGACAAGAAAGGCAAATTCCTCCCCTCCGGTAAAGATCCTTGCTCCGGGAAGCTTGTGGTTCGAATAAAGCTTCCCTGCCCAGGCATTGCTGAATACCGCTTTATCATCAAGATAGACAAGCTGGTCGCGGTATTTCCCAATACCTGATATTTCCTTGTCGGAGGTCGGCCGGTAATGAATATCGGTTACAAGCCGGCCGGGGCATAAAAACTGCCCGTCGGCGGGCCTCAATAAACCTTCGGATGAAAGTATCTGAATATAACCGTTCCTGTCAGATTCAATCCTGAAAAGCTTCACATTTTCATCCGGAACCGTGTATTTTACAGAGTAATCCTGAACAAAAGGCTTATCTGAATAAATCCTGATTTCCTGAGGATTTCCTGCAGGCTTACATCCGGATAATAATATCAGAACGTAAAGGATTGATGATATTTTTATGTTCACTTTCATGTTCATCAAAATTGAATTAAGTTTATAGAAATAATCATCATAATCTTTAGAGATGAAAAAATTATTCTTTGCAGCGCTGGTAATAATTTCTTCCCCGGCGACAATCATATCTTTTACACACGAAATACCGGTCGGTTCCGGATCCTAATATACCCACAGCACCCGTATGTTTGTGGCTGACTCTGCCAGTATCTGGCTGAAATGAATGTTATAACAATGTTATAACGCTATTTCAGGTATTCCCTGAAGAATTCCTCCATCTTCAGCTTACAGAAATCATTAACTCTCTTAACAATATCCATTGTATGCGGCCATAAGGGGAGCTTGTAATAAACACACGGGACGCCCAGTGAATCAAGCGATGCTTTAAGATTATCCGACTGGCTTACCGGCACTAGCCTGTCGGAGGTGCCGTGAAATATCAACGTAGGCGGATCATCTTTGCCGAGATGGTAAACAGGAGAGGCTTCACGGTAAAGCTCCGGGGAATCTTCCCAGGAGCTTGCGATAAAAGCGGTGACAAGGGGATGATTTCTTGCATATTCGGTTGTCAGATCGGCCGGGCCGTACAAATCAACCACTGCTTTTATACTGTTTACCCGGCCTGAATCTGGAAGCGGACCCTTTCCGGGGTTAGCATTGTCCCAGCCATAAGCTCCAAGCAATGCCAGATGACCTCCTGCCGAGCCGCCGATAAGCGCAATCCGCTGAGGATCATACCCGTATTTGTCTCCATTGACGCTTAACCACCTTACGGCATCCCTTACATCTTCAGCACAGGCAGGATATGGGGCATCGGCAATCAAGCGGTAGGAGATGGTGGTTGTGACATACCCGTTTTGAGCAAAATGGATAAGATACATCAGGTAATCGGATCTCTTACCGCCCTCCCAGCCTCCTCCATGTATGAAAACAAGCAGAGGAAGGGCCTCCGGAGAATCCTTTGGCCTGTAAATATCAAGCATCAGCGATTTACCGCCTGCATTACTGTATTCTATATCAGTGATCGCCTCAATGTTATCCGGGACTTCCGGAGAGGTATTCACAAGCTTCTCAAGGCCGGTCAGCAAAGCGATCCTGACAGGAGTCATGAAATTATAACCCATGGGCGGCTTCGCGGGATTAAGGGCCGACCATGTCCGTGGTATCAGAACCAATACTATGAAAAATGCAAGAAGAGCAAGCAGAACCTTGAGAATGGATTTTAGTATTTTCATGATCGCAATGATTTTTTGAAGGCTGGTTGACTGCAATTTTGAATCCGCCTGTCGGTTAAAGATACAAATTAGGAAATTGCATCTTTCAAGATTGCTTAAAATTATGTTTCAATTTATCAGGGAATATACCTCCCTTCAGGGTCAATAATAAGAGAAGGGATCTGAAATAAACTAAAAGGATTTTCATCAGATTAAAAGAAAACCTAATTTTATCACGGGTAAATTGGAACATTTGGAACTTTCTTCCGTCTTTAAGGGGATTTTCAATACTGAATCTGACGCAGAACAATGGGGAATGATAGAAATGCTATTATTATAGGAGCCGGGATAGGGGGGTTGGCTACATCCATATTTCTGGCCAAAAAGGGTTACAATGTCAGTATCTTTGAGAAGAATTCTGCTCCCGGAGGCCGCTGCGGTCAGCTCATACGCGACGGCCACAGGTTTGACCTGGGCGCCACAATGCTTATGATGCCGGGTGTTTACCATGAAGTTTTTGACCTGCTTGGCATTGAACTCAGGGAAGGAATAGACATCCTGCCCCTTGAAAACCTGTATACAATCTTCTTCGACGACTGCAGCAGTCTCGCATTCAGCACCGACAGTGAAAAGATGAGGCAGCAGCTCGAGAAAATTGAACCGGGAAGCTTCGTCAGGGAAAGAGACTACGTTGAAAGCGGCTACCGGATCTATAATCTTGGCATGAGCAGGCTTGTGGCACGCAACTTCTACAACCTGTTCCAGATGATAAATCTGAAGAATATACCCCTGTTGTTTCAACTGAAGGCTTTCACACCCCATTACAGTTATGCAGGACGCTTTTTCAGGAACGAACATCTGAAGATGGCATATACCTTCCAGAATATCTATGTGGGGCAGAACCCTTTCAGATCCCCTGCCCTGTTCTCGATGATCCCTGCCGCCGAACTGACTGAAGGATCTTTCTTCCCTGCATCCGGCGGCATGTTCTGGATAGTGGAACGGCTTCTTGCCGAAGCAGGGAAGCGGGGAGTCAAAGTATTCTTCAACAAGCCGGTCGGTCGGATTGCAGTTGAAGGCAGGAGGGTAAAAGGAATTGTATTTCCCGACTGCACAACGGCCGAAGCAGATATTGTGATCTCAAACGCCGACCTTCCTTACGCCTATCGCCAGCTTCTTCCCGATAAAAGAAAAGCCGCCCGGATTGACAGGATGAAATTTTCATGCTCTGCCATCACCTTTCACTGGGGGGTTGACAAGAAGTACCCCCAGCTCGACCAGCACAATGTATTTCTCTCGGATAATTTCAGGGAAGGCCTTGACAAAATATTCCGCGAAAAATCGGTGGGAAACAAGCCATGCTTCTATGTACACGCCCCGGCAAGATACGACCCCTCTTCTGCACCTCCTGGACAGGAGACAATCTCAGTGGAAGTGGGCACCGGACATATCGACAACCTGCGCCATCAGGACTGGGTTGAAATCAGGGACAGGACCAGGAAGGCAGTTCTTGACCGGCTCAGGAAACAGGGACTTGAAGACCTTGAAGATCATATAAAGTTTGAAATCTGCCATACCCCCGAAAGCTGGGAGACCGGATGCAATATATCCAAAGGTTCGGTATTCGGGAGCCTGGGCCACAACATTTTCCAGATGGGTTATTTCAGGCCTCATAACCGTCACGATAAATACCATAACCTTTATTTCACGGGAGGCAGTACTCACCCGGGCAACGGAATACCCAATGTGCTTCTCTCTGCTAAACTTGTTACTGAACGAATATTAAAAGAAAACCCGGCATAAGTGAAGACTAACACCTACAGAAAGCAGTTTCTGCAAATTTTCGACTCCATCGATTTCGACAGCATCATTGATCACCCTAATATCCTCATTGCTGCCAGCTTCTGGGATAACGACAGGTATTGCGCCGCAAAGACCTGCTACAGATTCATGCGAAAAATTGATGACCTGATCGATAACCACAAGGCTGCCAATAAAAGAATTGCTCCTGAGGAAAGAAAGGCATTCCTTACCGATGTTGGCCAGTGGCTTCAGATGGTTGTTATTTCAGATGACTGTAATCCCGACAAAGAGGCTCTGATAAAAACCGTTGAGCGTTTCATGATACCCCTGTGGACACTCGAATCGTTTGCCAGATCGATGATCTACGACATAAACAACGACGGTTTCAGAACGCTTGAGGATTTCATCGAATATTCACAGGGAGCCTCAGTTGCACCGGCTTCAATTTTCGTTCACCTGAGCGGACTGAAACAGGACGGCGACGGATACAGGGAACCTGAATTCGATGTTAGGGAAGCGGCAACGCCCTGCGCAATATTCAGTTATCTGGTACATATCATAAGGGATTTTCAGAAAGACCAGCTTAATAACCTGAATTACTTCGCTGATGACCTCGTCGCGAAAAACAGCCTCTCAAGACAGGATCTGAATGATTTAGCACATGGAAGTCAGGTTACAGCCGGATTCAGAAACCTTATCAGGGAATACCGCGCGATTGCCGACAAATACAGGAGGGAGACTCTTGAGATAATGAAGAGAATTGGTCCGCTGATGGAGCCATCCTACAGGCTTAGTCTCGAAATAATTTTCAGCCTTTATCTGATGGTGTTCGAAAGGATAGATCCGGAGAACGGCAGTTTCACTTCAGCTGAATTGAATCCTTCACCCGCTGAGACCAGGGAAAGAGTGTTCGAAACAATTATGAATTTCAGTATTGAGTAACATCAGGCCGGCCTGATAAGCAGCTTAACCGGTATTGCTGTAAAAGCAACACCTCTGACGGCCGTCAGATTAATCACCATTTACTAATTTTTTTTTTTGAGCTCCTGGGAACGGTTGTTTGCCGTTTTAAAGCTAAATTTGGACCATCACGACAAAAATGAAGCAGAAGAATACTTCAAAATCTATTAAATCATGGGAAGATACGTTGACAACCACCTGATCAGGGATGAATCGGTGATATTCGAAACACGATTCCACTGGGTAATCTTCCTTACCCTGAAATCGCTCTTCACACTAACAATTGCCCCGTTGATTCAAAGGGCGATGTCGGAATTTGTAATTACAAACCGGAGGATAATTATAAAAACCGGTTTCGTCGCCAGAAGAACATTCGAAATGAATCTTTCCAAAATAGAAACTGTAAACGTCGACCAGTCGGTTATGGGCAGGATCCTGAATTACGGAATTATTACAATCATCGGAACGGGGGGAACAAGGGAGATATTCCATAACATCGCCAAACCCCTTGAATTCAGGAAAGCCTTCCAGGAACTCTGCTGACAGCCCTCATGCCAGTGTTTTTATCTTTGCAGCCAGCCATATCTGAAAATATTTAACTTTCTTTAACACTGTTGATTAATGTGCTGCATTACAGTATATTAATTATCATATTTCTTTTGTTTAGATGCCCCTGTCTGTAATTTTGTCCGTATTTTTTATCTTTTTTCCGAACAATAATCGGGTTGTCAATGTTTCTTGTCAAAAAGATTATCAATCTAAAATTTAAGAAAATGAAAAAGACAACCTTAATAACAGGCCTGGCAGTGATGATGGGTCTATTTGCCCTGAGTTCATGCGAAAAGGAAGAAGAACCTATCCGTATAAGTGACATGACAATTGCACAATATGCTTCCACTGAAGATGATTTTTCGATTCTTGTTGAGGCACTTTCAAAAGCCAATCTTGTCAGCGCACTTAATGGCGAAGGCAACTTTACGGTGTTTGCACCGACAAATGCTGCATTCAATGAGCTGTTTACCCAGCTTGGAGTAAGCGGAATCGCCGATCTGAGCGCTGCTACTCTAACTCCCATACTCTTATATCATGTACTTGGAGAGGAGAAAAAAGCGACCATGCTGACTGAAGGATATTACAATACTATCAGTCCTGCCCAGGGCAATTATTCTGCCTTAAAGGTAGGTTTGACGGGCGGAGTAAAGATAAACAAGGATGCTTCGGTTGTTGCTGCCGATGTTGATGTTAAAAACGGTGTTATACACGCCATCGACAAGGTTCTGCTCCCTCCGACAGTAGTTGATCACGCCCTTAACAATGATTCATTCAGCATTCTTGTTCAGGCAGTTGTGAAAGCCGGTCTTGTTGAAACACTCAACGGCGCTGGTCCGTTTACTGTATTTGCTCCCACAAACGCAGCATTTGAGGCTCTTTTTACCGCGCTGGGAGTAACAGGTGTAAGTGATCTTACCGTTCAGCAGCTCACACCAATACTTCTTTATCACGTTGTAAGCGGCAATGTAAGGTCTAACCAGCTCACAGCAGGAGCACTCGGGACACTCAATGGCGATATCGATGTAACACTCACTCCCTCTCCTAAAATCAACGGCACTGCCGACATCATTGCCACCGATGTTCAGGCTGCAAACGGAGTTATACATGTGATTGATGAAGTCCTGATCCCGCAAGAATAAAATAAATGAACTCTTTACAGGAATCCCGCCCATGCGGGATTTTTTTTAATTTTATACTCACTAAACATCCCGGGTATGGCAACTTATACTCTGACCGATCTCGAAAGACTTACAGGAATCAGGGCCGATACAATCAGGGTCTGGGAGAAAAGATACGGTTTGCTCAAGGCTAACCGTACTTTTACAAACAGAAGATGGTATACAGTTGAAGACCTTAAAAAGCTCATCAATGTTGCAACGCTTAACAGGCATGGGATGAAAATTTCGACGATTGCCTCAATGCCGGCCCGGCATATTGAGGAAACAGCAGCCGGGATTGCCGGAAACATAGCCGACAATGAGATATACATCAATGCCCTTGTACTGGCAATGTCGGAGTTCAATGAATCCGCAGCTAATGAGATCCTTTTGAAATCTGTTATAAGCCAAGGTTTTTCAAGGACGATGTCATCCGTTATCTTTCCCTTTCTTCGCCAGGTCGGGGTAATGTGGCATACCGGTTCGGCAGATGTCTCATCCGAACATTTCATTTCCGGGATCATCAGAAGGAAGCTGATGGCCGCATATGACAATATTTCAATTGCAAAATCCTCGTCCGGGAAAAAAATTCTTATGTTCCTGCCTGAAAATGAATATCATGACCTGAGTTTACTATTTTATGCATATGTAGTTCGTTCCCGCGGACATGATGTTCTTTACCTTGGGCAATCAACTCCGCTGACTGCAGTGGACACGGCTGTAAAATCGTGGAATCCTGATTTCATTATTACCGGAGCCCAGTCGGGACTTTCTGTGGGTGATTATAAAGAATTTGTCACCGGTTTGAAAAGAATATTCCCGTCAGGCAGTATCTTTTTTGCAGGCTCGCTGGCAGATTATATTCAGAACAAAAAGACAGAGGGTATCCATCCTGTTGTTTCGGAAAAGGATTTTTCCAGACTTATAAAATGATCAGGGCCCTTCCCTGAAAGCAGCAGATTCCGGATTTAGCAGGCAGCAATACCCTGCTAAACAATGTTTTTCCTCAAAAACCCCCAGATGGTTACTCCGCTTATTATTACCATTGCAATTATAGCGGTGATCAGAATTGTCCTGTAGTCATCCTGGCGCTTTATGGCAATTCCCAGAAAAGCCCAGACTACCGCAAGCCCAAGGAAGGGATTGTTTAGCCTGTAGATTGTAAGGGCAACAAGAAGGGTGCCGACAGCTATCATGATAATTGTCCACTCTTCGTGTGAAATATTGAATCCGTTCCATCCGGAGGTCACCAGCACCGCCGTTACGTTGGCGATGGTGGCGATACAGATCCATCCGAGGTAAATCCCGAAGGAAGCCTTGATAATTCCGAAAGGCAAATCGCGGATTGCAATATTTATATAAATAAGTGAAGCAAGCAATCCGGCCATCACAAGAAGGGAAAGGGGCAGCTTCCCGTAATGCCAGAAAACAATCCAGAGAGCGTTGAGTACACATGAAATACCGAACGCCAGGCTGATCTTCGATACAGTGAGCGCATTTGAATCCTTGAACTGAAAAATGACATAAAGGAGAAGGAGGATGTAAATCACCCCCCAGATTGAAAAAGTCAGTCCGGCAGGAACAAAGAGGTTGGGAAAGGAGTCGGACAGTTCCCCGGTTGTTTTGTTATTAAGCGGAAGGGCATTTGCCAGGTAGTTCATTACAAGCATACCGGCGAAAAGTACCACATTAATGTATTTGATCATGGCTTAGGAAGATTAAGTTCATATCAAAGATAAATATTTAAATACTTGTTTACAACCATCTATCATCGGCTGAAGCCGAAAGTAAAGCTTAGGCCTAAGGCATACCTGAAGTGTCGGAAATGCTTAAACACTGGCAATGTTGAAGTCGATGGCAACCACAATGGAGCTACTCCTTTAATACATTCTACCTATTATCCTGAATTTCTGTGGAATACGTTCTTCGGTTACCGTCAGCTTCAGCTGACGGCTTGGCAACCCCCCCCCCTTTTTTGGGACTTTAGTCCCGGTACTAAGCAAAAGGGGCTAAAGCCCCAAAACAAAAAGAACCTTCTACCGTCGGCTGAAGCCGACGGCAAGGCTGAAAACAAAAGCAACCCTGAAGTAAAGTCCCGCTGAAGCCGACGGCAAAGCTGAAAACCAAAGCAACCCGGGAGCCAACTTTCCCGATGAAGCCGACGGCAAAGCTGAAAACCAAAGCAACCCGGAAGCAAACTTTCCCGATGAAGCCGAC
>JAVEXG010000056.1:17859-19387 GCA_034004115.1 Bacteroidales bacterium
TGAAGCCGACGGCAAAGCTGAAAACCAAAGCAACCCGGGAGCCAACTTTCCCGATGAAGCCGACGGCAAAGCTGAAAACCAAAGCAACCCGGAAGCAAACTTTCCCGATGAAGCCGACAGTAATGCTGAAAGCAAATACAACCCTGAAGCCGACTTTCCCGCTGATGCCGACGGCCAGGTTGAAGCCTCCTGCAAGAATGAAGCTTATGGCAACTGCAATAGAATTAACCTTTAGTACCTCTTACCTATTGGCTTTAATTTCTGTGGAATACGTTCTTCCGTTTCCGTCAGCTTCAGCTGACGGTTTGGGCGCCCCCCCCTTTTTTGGGACTTTAGTCCCTAAATCTTTCCAATTGGTATTCCTTT
This sequence comes from Bacteroidales bacterium, assembly GCA_034004115.1. GTDB lineage: Bacteria > Bacteroidota > Bacteroidia > Bacteroidales > VadinHA17 > LD21. Next base: position 18,226 of record JAVEXG010000056.1, read on the forward strand.
ATCATAAGATCCAGTTCATCCTGCAGAAGCACTTTCCTGTGGTGTTCTTCCTGATTTTTAATATATCCCCGCAGGTTTTCGAGGCGATCCATTCCAATTGACACAGCATAGAAGTCATCCTGCCATGCAAATCGCAATTTTGTCAGCCGGTTCTTATTGATCCAGAATGAACTTTCTCCCTTTAAATCATGCATTATTCCGGATATGCATTGATCACCCCGAAGCAAAATAAGTGCATGCAAATGATCATGGAATCCATTCATACAATCAATAACAAACCTTTTTGAGTTTGCATTTACAGCGACATGAGAAATTACCCTGTCTCTGATCTGATCCCTGAGAAAAGGGATCCTTCCCTTTGTGGTCCACACGCAGTGCACCATGATTCTAACATAAGACATATTTAAGGAAATTACAGCGTTTGACAATAGTAAAATTAGAGTAATGGTTATAAATATCCAAATGTTCTTCACTTGATTGCTCTACCGGGGCTAAAGCCCCACATAAAAAACAAAGCATCCAACCGTCGGCTGAAGCCGACGGCAAGGCTGAAAACAAAGCCAACCCTGAAGCAAATTCTCCCCCTGAAGCCGACGGTAAGGCTGAAAAACAAGGAACCCCTAAAGCAAATTCTACCCCTGAAGCCGATGGCAACCACAATGGAGCTACCCCATTAGCACTGCTTGCCCATTAACCTGAATTTCTGTGGAATACGTTCTTCGTTTACCGTCAGCTTCAGCTGACGGTTTAGGCACCCCTCCCCCCTTTTTTTTAGGGACTTTAGTCCCGCAACAAAGAAAAAGGGGCTAAAGCCCCACTGCAAAAAAGAGCCTCCTTCCGTCGGCTGAAGCCGACGGCAAAGCTGAAAAACAAGGAAACATAAGTATTTTACAGATACCTGGTAGTGTCTCGGGCATATTTGCTTGAATTTCTGTGGAATACGTTCTTCGGTTACCGTCAGCTTCAGCTGACGGCTTGAGCAACCCCCCCCTCCTTTTTTCAGGGACTTTAGTCCCGGTACTAAGCAAAAGGGGCTAAAGCCCCACTGCAAAAAAGAGCCTCCTTCCGTCGGCTGAAGCCGACGGCAAGGCTGAAAACAAAGCCAATTCTGAGGCCAACTTTCCCGCTGAAGCCGACGGCAAAGCTGAAAACCAAAGCAACC
>JAVEXG010000217.1:0-3977 GCA_034004115.1 Bacteroidales bacterium
GGAGTAGGGATCGCAGTAGGAGGCATTTGGGTGATGACAACCGGGGTGCCCTGTGCATTCTGCATGATTTGGGTAGGCATGTTGAATTCTTCAATGATCGCCTGCGCGGTCATGGTAGCGTTGAAAATTTGTTGGTCTACAGGCAAAAGTGTTCCCACTTGTTCCATAAACTCAGGTGTCACCTCTGGCGCTTTCGATGCTGAACGTTGGCAGCCAGCGACTGACAGCGCCAGTAGGATCAGGACAAACAAGAAAATTGTAGATTTCTTCATAATAGTCTCCTAGCAAAACAAAAACTTCTCGAACTATTAGTTGCAATTCCAATGCCAGGAGAGGCGTTCTATTACCTTCTCCTGGATAAATTGCAATAGTGCAATCTTGAGCCATGAGAAAAATCTTTCCCCTTTATTTAACTACAGTGAACCATTCATTTGTTTATTGCCACTCTTGCATAGTATATCCTGAGGTAATTTTCTTATGTATACAAAATGCACCACATTTTGGGGGCGTGATTATATTCTTATCAAGAATCAATAGATTTACTCCAGAAAATTGAGTATAATTCAATTAAAAGGTGAAAATATGATAGTTACTACAGCGATGTTAATGGATAATTTGAAGGAATATAAAGCTCCCGCGAACAAGATCGCGCGTATGGTAGAGAACAAGGAAATCGTTCCTATTGTCCGTGGTCTGTATGAAACTGATCCAGATACAGCCGGTCATCTCTTAGCTGCAAGCATATATGCTCCTTCGTATTTATCTTTTGACTACGCACTTTCCTATCACAATCTCATACCCGAAGCTGTGTACAATTACACATCTGCCACTTATGACAAGAAGAAAAAAAAGATGTATACAAATCATTTTGGCACCTACCTTTTTCGTGATATTCCCAAAAAGGCCTACCCAATTGGTATTAGCCTGGTACATGAAGGCAGTTACTCGTTCTTAATCGCCACAGCAGAAAAAGCGCTATGCGACAAAATCTATACCCTCTCACCTGTATCTTCTCAGAAAAGTATTGTTGAACTACTCTTCGAAAATTTGAGGATCGATGAAGCCGAGTTTGATATACTGGATCACGAGAAAATGATTCAGTATGCGAAGTTATATCAAACCACAAACCACAAACTCTTGATTAAGCTGTTACGGAGAAAATATGTCAGATCTGTTTGATGAGATGCTAAAGAATTACGATACGACTACGATGACAAATAGAAAGAATGCATTAAAAGAGGTTATACAGGAAATTGTTCTGTGTGGCCTATCAAGAGCAGGATTTTTTTCTGACGTTGCCTTTTATGGTGGTACTGCTTTACGTATTTTTCACGGACTAGATCGATTTTCAGAGGATCTCGATTTTTCGCTATTACACACTGACAATCGTTTTGATCTGAGTGAATACTTACCAATTTTAGAAAACGAAATGCACTCATTTGGATTAGTCATTGAGGTAAGTGAAAAACAAAAATCAACGGCATCAGATATTCAGAGTGCATTTGTAAAGGCTAATACCAAACAGCAATTAAGTTTCTTTTTCGAAGATCAAAATTCATCTTCTATTCACCCTGATGAGAAAATCCGAATCAGGTTTGAAGTTGACACAAACCCTCCTGATTTTGCAGGATTTGAACATCGTTATCGTTTGCTGCCTTACCCTTATGAAGTACAGCTTTATGACAGACCTTCACTATTAGCAGGGAAAATTCATGCAGTGCTTGCAAGATCATGGAAGAGTCGAGTTAAGGGTCGGGACTTATATGATTTTGTTTTTTACTTGCAACATAATACTCCAGTTAATCTGAGGCATCTAAAAGCAAGATTAATTCAAACAGGTCACTTAAAAACTAGTGATACATTTAATATAGAGGACCTAAGAGAAAGACTGATCGAACATTTCGACCAACTTGATTACGAAAATGCTAAACAAGATGTAATCCCTTTCATCAAAGATACCCGAGTACTAGAAATATGGAGTTCTAATTTCTTCAAAGATATTACAACTAATTTACTTGTATATAGTTATTAATTTCACATGAGTGCTCTATATTTCCGCCAGTTAATTGAGCATTGCTCGACCCCAAGTTTCTCATTTTAGTATCCTGAAAACACCCTCTTTTGTCAATGAATTTGCTATTTTTGATATACATGAGAAATGCAGAAACTTTCCTCAACAAACAAAAACACCCCGCATGCGCGGGGCGTTTTTTGTGTCAAACAGGATTACTTCTTCTTGAGAACAGGTAAACCGGATGCTAATTCGACAACTTCTTTTCCAGCGGGTACAGATTCAACTTCCTGACCTTTGCGGATATCGGTTGCAAAATAATAAAGCTCGGTTTCCTTACCAGAAGCGCGCTTAACTTTCTTTACATGAAGAAAGTATTCTTTACCTTTTGAGTTTTTGAAGCTATAAGCCATTTTATTTCTCCTTCGTTTAGTAACTTTTTCTTAAAAGCTTTACGTAAGAGAGTGTACACACTAACGAGGAGATTGTCAATTACTCTGTAGAAAGACTTTCAAAAGAGAAAATCTAAAGATCAAGCCATTTTCCAGCTTTTTCTGGCAGATTCAAAATGCTTCCCTGAATGGTGTTACAGCGGGGGAGCGATTCGATGAACAACCTGCCATATTGTTTGCTTAGAATGCGCTTATCCAGAATCGCGACTACGCCCCGATCAGTCTGAGTGCGGATCAGACGTCCAAAGCCCTGCCTGAAGCGCAAGATCGCTTCCGGAAGCATGTATTGGTTGAAGGGGTCATCAAAACTTTCGGAGCGAGCAGCAACGATCGGGTCACTGGGCACGTCAAAGGGCAATTTGGCAATCAGCAGGACCTGCAATGCCTCTCCTGGTACATCCACGCCTTCCCAAAAAGAGCGTGTCCCCAAAAGAACTGCCCTTGGAGTCTCTTTGAAGGTGTCAAGGAGCGCTGTAGCCGAGGCACCTTCCCCTTGCTCAAACACCTGGATATCTTCCTTCTGCATGGCACTCTGGATGTTTTGCGAGGTACGCTGTAGTTGGGCATAGGATGTGAACAACACCAACATCCTGCCACCTGTGACACGAGCCAGGCGGATAATTGCATCTTCCAGGGTCTTTTGATGCCCGTAGTTATCGGTTGGTTCCGGGATATCCTGTGGAATGTAGACCATCGCGGAAGTTTCGTAATCAAATGGGGAACCAACCATTAGTTCGTGGGCGTCCGCTCCGTTTAATCTGAGTTTCAGGTAATCAAATTCTCCGTGCGTCGTCAGGGTAGCCGAGGTGAGGATCACACTGGCTTTTTCATGCCAGAGATATTTTTCCATCAAATTGCCGATGTGTAAGGGAGCGATCTGAAGTGTCATCCGCAATTGGAGAGGATCGATTTCGACCCAATAGATCTGGTCATCAGCGGGGTCCATTGTTAGATTCTCGAGCCTGAGATCGATCTCATTCAGGGTTTGAGTCGAACGAGCCAATGCCCCGAAAACATCTTCTGCATCTTCCTGAGAGATGCCATCCACTCCCTGCAGCGAAGTTCGAATACTTCTCAGCAGGTTCATCAATTCTTCCAGGTCCGATTTCGCCTGCTCCCAGGCAATTTCTACATCAAGCCATGCAGGAATCATGCGCGTAGACGGCAAAATGCGGGTTTTTTGTGGGTAGGTGCCCAAGGGTTTGCCTTCACGCACTTCTTCCATCAGGTAATCGAGTGCTTTGAAATATGCTGTCATGCCTGTATCAAAACGAAAGGCACGTTCTGCGGCAGCGTTAACAGACTGCAACAAGATAGCCGTGTCAGCAGGCATAAGTGCTGGGATTGCGATACTGACCAGTCTGCCTAAAATGCCTTGTTCGCTCGAGCCCAATTCTCGTACGGTGCGGTTTACATCCACTGCCCGCAAACTGAAACTCATCGCGTCAGTGGTAGCAGCTTCGAGGTGATGGGCTTCGTCCACGATCAAATAGTTAAAATCTGGCAAAACCTGG
>JAVEXG010000218.1:0-3975 GCA_034004115.1 Bacteroidales bacterium
AGCGTTTCAACCTCATCATCCACTCCGGTCTCGTTTATTTTGTATTTGGTGGTTATCCTTACCTGGTCGTCGGAACCGAAAGTAACAACCTGAGGCGCTTCACCGAAGGCATCTGAGAGGCGTGAGGCGACGTCGGCCGTATTCACGCTTTCGTCAAACCTGATGACGTAGGTACGTCCTCCCGAGAAATCGATACCCGGGTTCAATCCCCTAACAACCAGCGAAACCAGCCCAATAACTATTATGGCTATTGAAATGCCGTAGAAGATCTTCCTTTTCCCGATGAAATCGATCTTGGTATTTTTCAGGATATTGGCAGTCATCTTTATCGAGAATGTAAGCTTGGTATTCCTCTTAAGCTGCCATTCATAGATCAGGCGGGTGATATAGATCGCGCAGAACAGTGATGTAAAGATCCCTATTACGAGAGTGGTTGCGAATCCCTTGATCGGACCTGTTCCGAACACGTACAGTATAACACCTGTAAGGAGGGTTGTAAGGTTCGAGTCGAGGATGGCCGAAAGTGCTCCTTTATAACCGTCGGCTATGGCAAGCTTCATACCCTTGCCGGCCCGGAGTTCCTCCCTGATCCTTTCGAATATAAGAACGTTTGCGTCAACCGACATACCCATTGTGAGGACAATACCTGCGATACCCGGGAGGGTGAGGATTGATCCCAGGGAAGCAAGAATTCCCATTATAAGGAAAATGTTGGCAACAAGCGCTATATCGGCAATTGTACCTGCGCTGCGGCTGTAGTAGAAGATCATGTAAGCCAGCACAATTATGAATGATATGATGAATGACACCATACCGGCATTGATGGCTTCCTTTCCAAGAGTCGGTCCCACGACGGTATCGGATACAATCCTTGCAGGGGCGGGCATTTTTCCCGACTTCAGAATATTGGCAAGGTCGTTTGCCTCGTCAATTGTGAAATCACCGGTTATCTCCGTGTTGCCTCCGGTAATCTCGTTTACCACCCTTGGGTAAGACCTGACGTAATCGTCAAGCAGAACTACAATGCAGCGGTCGACATTGTCGCGTGTCATCCTGGCCCACGTCTTTGCACCTTCGGCATTCATTGTAAAATCAACCTTCACTTCCGAACCGGTTACTCCGGTTGTTGGTCTGGCGCCGGTGATCACGTCGCCTGTAAGGGGTGCCCTTCCGTCGCGTGTAGTTATCTTTACAGCGTGAAGTTCATAGAGTGTTCCGCTCGGATCCCATTTGTAAGGATTCTGGCTCCAGCGGAAGAAAAGGTCGCGCGGGAAAAGCGCCTTCACCTGGTTCATTGACAGATAACGGTTAACCTGGGCGGTGTCGATGCCGGCGGCAAGTCCGACCATGCTCGAGGGCAGTGGTTCTCCCTGTTCAGTGACCCTCGGACTAAGTACTCCGAAAAGCGGATTCTGGACATTGAACTCCTCACGGGTATCAGCTACGGCCAAACCGGTATCCTGACTAATCAGGTCCTCGAGCGACTGACTTCCCGCTGCTGTGTCAGCAGGCAGTGCCAATGATTCAGATACTGTGATGGAAGTGTCTGTAGGGAGCGTGTTGGCTTCCATTTCCCTGAGAAGACTATTTGCCTGAATGAGATAATTGATTATCTCAGCATTCTCATAAGTCTCCCAGAATTCGAGGTTTGCAGTTCCCTGAAGCAGTTCCCTGACCCTCTGCGGGTCATCCTGACCAGGCAATTCAATAAGTATATTACCTCTTGTGGAAAGGCGGGTAATATTAGGCTGAACCACTCCGAAACGGTCGATCCTGGTGCGGAGAATGTTGAATGAATTTGATATGGCGCTCTCGACTTCTGTATCAAGAACCTTGAGAACATCAGCATTTGAGGAGTTGAAGTTAATCCTGTCGCGGAGCTCCACTGTGCCGAAGATTGCGGCAAGCCTTGCATTTGGATCGATCTCCCCGAAAGCCCTGCCGAAAAGGTTAAGAAAATCGGCTCCTGCCTGTGTCTGGTATTGCGACTTCGCACGGACAATCGCTTCATTGAATGTCTTGTCGGGGTTATAGTTAGAGAGAGCCTTCAGGATGTCCTCAACCGATACCTCAAGAATTACGTTCATCCCGCCCTTAAGGTCAAGACCGAGATTCATTTCTTTTTTCTGAACTTCCTTGAAGGTGTATCCCAGGTAACTCCATTCTTCTTTGGGCAGGGCCGATAATGAATCGAGGTACTTCCTTTGTTTCACCATGTCGCCTTCTGCATATTCCCGGGCATCCTTCCTGACTTTCCAGGTCGCACCGGTAAAAGAAAGCTGGTATATCGATACCAGAGCCAGTGCAATTGCCAGAACGATAATAGCTGCTTTGTTTTGCATTTCTCTCTAATTTGGATTTTTGAGGTATTTTTCCGAATATTCTTTATTGAGGCGCAAAGATATTAAATTTTTGCAAAAACATTAAAAATAAACAGGGACATTGCATTGCAGTGTCCCTGTTAATAAACCAGATGATATCAACCTTTACTCGAGCAGTTTTTCAAATTCGGTCTCAAGAGGCTTCCTGTTAACAAAATCGTATAATGCAAGTGAACGGATATTGTAGTAGTAGCTCCAGTAGTTCTGAAGCGCCTGAATGTACTGTCTCCTGTTCTGGTCCTTCTTGGTGTCGGCGTTGTTCAGTTCGAGGATAGCGATCTTCCCGATAAGGAATCTCTGCTTTGTCACCTCGTACATCCTCATTGCAACTGTATCCGATTTTGCCGCAACCGCTACCTGTGCCCTCTGCAGGTTGAACTGCTCGACATCGAGGATGAGGTTCTGCTCGAAATCGACCAGCGCCTGGTCGGATGTAACCTGCGCAAGTTCAAGGTTTGAAACAGCCATTTTGTATCTTCCCCGTCCAAGTCCCCAGTCGAGGATTGGCAACGTTACTCCCAGTCTGACGTTCTGCTGCTGGTTTGACTGGGCATAAGCCAGGTTGAAATCAGAATCCTGATCCCTTGTTCCGAAGGAGGCTATCAGATTCGCATTCAATCCCTTTTCCGCTTTAGCCTGTGCAACACTGCTCTGAGCTGTCATTACAGTCAATTGCTGCTCCAGTATTTCGGGGTTATTTGCCCTGGCAAGTTCAAGCACCTCTTCGGGACTCACCTGGAGTTCGGGTATCTCTGTCGGAATAATGAGTTCCAGTTTGACATTCTCATTAAAACCAAGAAATGACTTAAGCCTGATCTCCCTGTCGCGGAGGTTCATTTCGGCTTCCCTTCTTTGTGTTTCCGTATTAAGCCAGGTAAGCTGAAGTTCAAGGAGCTCGTTCTCAGCAATGGTTCCCAGATCAAACCTTCCCTGGGCAATCTTGTAAAGAGTGTCGGCATTGGCAAAGTTCATCTCTGCTATCTGCTTGTTACTCTGGGCAAGAGCCAGGGAAAAGAAATACATTACAGCCTGGGAATGAACCCCTTCAATATTTGCCAGAAAATTCTGCTTTGCCGCTGAGTACCTCAGGGGCTCTGTTTTTTTCTGCCATTTCAGCGAGTTATACCTGAAAAGAGGCTGTGTAAGTCCTATGCTAACCGGTACCGTGATATAATTCCGGGAATCCCTTTCAAAGTCATTTTCAAGTGTAAGGTCCGACTGAAGGGATATGGTACCCCCGGTTAATCCAATATTCTGAGAGAGGGCAAGTGATCCGAGATTGCGCAATACATTTGTAGACTTGTAATCCCAGCTTTCAGTAACTGAGTTCCACACCCTTTCAAAGGCCGTGCTGTAATATGGTGTTGTTCCCGTGAAAGTCAGCGACGGCCGGTATTCTGCCTTGAAAGTACGGTACTGCCAGTAGCTTGCGCGGAACCTGTTCTTGGCCATCAGGGCATTCGGCGACTGTTCCTCTGCCAGTGTCATGACATCATCAAGTGTCAGTCTCTTCAGTTCCTGCGAATATGAATTCCTAATCGGGAACAGCAGCAGAACAGCTGCCGTCAGTAATAAAATCTTCTTCATCTTTAGT
>JAVEXG010000219.1:0-3971 GCA_034004115.1 Bacteroidales bacterium
AATTATCGCACTGGCGATCGGCACAATGGCCAGCGCACAGTCATTTGGCGATATTTACCAGAAATCCATAACTGATAACAAGAAGATCAACTATCCCTTCCTCAGGGAAGCTGATGTGATATGGTCAAAGAAGGTATGGCGTCTCATCGACCTCAGAGAGAAGATAAACCAGCCGCTTTACTATCCGGTAAAAACAACTCAGGACGGCAGGAAAAGCCTTATAAACATCATCCTCGAAGAGATTCGTGCAGGACGCATTGATGCTTTCTCAGCAATGGATTCAAACCTTCCGACAACCTACGACGATATTGAAATCAACATGGGTGCCACAACCAAAACCCAGTCAATCCAGATAAATGCCGAAGGCCAGACCCGGGACACCACTATCACCGAACAGTCAAAGCCTGAGGAAGTCAAGCAGTTGCTTGTATATGAGGAATGGTATTTCGACAAGAAATTATCGAAGCTCGATGTCAGGATCATAGGAATCATGCCCTACTGGATGGGCTACGACAATGATGCCGGCCGCGCCCTCAGAAAACCCCTGTTCTGGATCAGGTACGATGATGTCAGGGATGCCCTCGCTAAAAATGAGGTATTCCTTGCAAACAACGATGCACAGAGGATCTCTTTCGACGACCTCTTTATGCAGAGAAGATTCGGAAGCGTGATCTTCGGCGAATCGAACGTATTCGACGACAGGCAGATCAATGAATATACAGTGGGAAAGGCAACGCTTTATGAAGCTGAAAGGATCAAGAGTGACTTGTTCAATTTTGAACACGACCTGTGGGAATTTTAATCCATAAACATAAAAAAAAGGGCTGCCGCGGCAGCCCTTTTTTTTATGTTCAATATGTGTCACGGGTTACTGATACCTGTCACCCGTGGCTTTCTTTACATCCTCAAGATAATGCTTGATGTTCTGTTCTTCATCTTTTCTGACTATCAGAAGAACATCATCGGCATCCACAACTATGTAATCCTTCAGACCCTGGACTACAGCTATCCTTCCGGGAGCTATACTGAAAATATTTCCCTCGCTGTCGTTTGAAAAGACTTCACCGTTGACCTTCGCGTTACCCTGCCTGTCCCTGGCGGAATGCTCATAAAGCGAACTCCATGTTCCGAGATCCGACCAGCCGATATCTGTGCACATCACATATACGTTTTCGGCCTTTTCCATTATTCCGTAGTCAATCGAGATATTACGGCAGACAGTATAGGTCTTGCTTATGAATTTCACTTCCTTTTCGGTACCCAGAAGATCCTTCCCCTCCTCGAAAGCGGAATACATATCCGGAAGGTACTTTTCAAAGGCATTCATAATCGATTTGATGTTCCAGATGAAAATGCCCGAGTTCCAGTAGAAATCGCCGCTCTCCAGGAAGACCCTGGCCAGTTCCAGATTTGGTTTCTCGGTGAATGTCTTGACTTTATGCAGGTTAGTGATGCCTGTTGAGGCTTTCTTCCTGTCGGCCTGAATGTATCCGTATCCCGTTTCCGGACGGTCAGGCTTGATCCCAAGCGTCAGCAGGGCATCGTTTCTGGCAGCAAAATCAAAGCTTTGCTTTATTACCTCAGTGAACCTGTCCTCCTTTATTATGAGATGATCCGCAGGGGTAACAGTTATCACCGCGTCGGGATTCTCCTTAAGGATACGAAAGGTTCCGTAGGCCAGGCAGGGGGCAGTGTTGCGCCTGAAGGGCTCGGCCAGAATGTTCGACCTGTCAATGTCGAGCTGTTCAGCTACAAGATCCTTATGTTCAGCACTTGTAACTATGTAAATGTTCTCTTTTCTGCATACGTTGAGGAACCTTCTGAAAGTCTGCTGCAATAAGGTCTCGCCCGTACCGAGAATATCAAGAAACTGCTTGGGTCGTTCCTGGCGGCTGAGTGGCCAGAAACGGCTTCCCACACCACCCGCCATGATGATTACATACCTGTTGTCCATCAGAAATATTGCTTTTGGGATAAAACTACACAAATATACTATATTATTGTCTATTCCCTTTTGGAATCAGATTAGACTTAATCACATAAATATTTGTAAATTTATCGGTCATTAAAACGAGATCATGGTCATCAGGTTCCTGGAGCAGGTTGGAGGTTATTTCATTCTTCTCAAAAAAGTATTTTCCCGTCCCGAAAAACCATATGTCTATTACAAGCAGACGATGCATGAGATGGTTTTCCTCGGGCTCAATTCGGTAGGAATCATATCGATTATATCATTTTTCATGGGTGCGGTTATTACTCTTCAAACCGCTTACAACACCGAGAATCCAATATATCCCACTTACCTGATCGGGCTTGGCTGCCGCGATTCCATTCTTCTCGAATTCTCTTCGACCATAGCCGGGCTGATCCTTGCCGGAAAGGTCGGATCGAGCATTGCTTCAGAGATCGGGACCATGAGGGTAACCGAGCAGATCGACGCACTTGAGACTATGGGCGTCAATTCGGCATCCTACCTGATCCTTCCCAAGATAATCGCCACGCTTCTGTTCAACCCCGTCCTCACACTTATCAGTATTTCAGTCGGTATCGTAGGCGGATGGATTGCAGGCACCTCGGCAGGAGTTATTACCTCGCAGGATTATATTTACGGCATCCAGTATGCCTTTATCCCTTACTATGTCACCTACGCTATAATAAAGACTCTCTTTTTTGCATTTATAATCGCCACGGTATCGGCCTTTCACGGATACCGGATCGAAGGCGGGTCGCTCGAAGTAGGCCAGGCAAGCACAAAGGCAGTGGTCCACAGCAGTATCCTGATCCTGCTCTTCAATGTTATACTAACCCAACTCCTTCTGTCATGATAAGGGTGGAAAAGCTGAACAAGGCATTCAACGGCAAGCCGGTCCTCGAGGATATTTCAGTCACCTTCGAGGCAGGCAAGACCAACCTCATTATAGGAAGGAGCGGATCAGGCAAGACCGTACTGCTCAAGTCAATCGTCGGTCTTCATGAAATCGACAGCGGCGAAATATGGTACGATGAAAAGCTGTTCAGCAAGCTTGGGTTCCAGGAGAAAAAAGAGATCCGGAAGCAGATAGGCATGCTTTTCCAGGGAAGCGCACTGTTTGATTCCCGGACAGTGGAGGAAAACGTGAGGTTTCCTCTCGACATGTTCACCGACCAGACTCTTGAGGAAAAGACCGAAAGAGTGAATTTCTGCCTCGACAGAGTGAATATTAAGAATGCAAACAACCTGTTCCCCTCCGAGATTTCGGGAGGAATGAAAAAGAGAGTGGCAATTGCAAGGGCAATAGCCCTTAATCCCAAATACCTGTTCTGCGACGAACCGAATTCAGGCCTCGACCCCCTTACTGCAATCCTTATTGATGAACTTATCAAGGAGATCACTGATGAGTACTCCATGACTACAATCGTAAATACTCACGATATGAATTCGGTGATGCAGATAGGTGAGAAGATAATATTCCTGAGCGACGGTATCAAATGCTGGGAAGGAAGCAACAAGGAGATACTCGACTCCGAATGCAACACCCTGAATGATTTTGTGTTTGCAAACGCGCTGGCAAAACAGCTGAGAAAATCGTCAAAATAAAGGTTCAATCAACCTCCTCGTAATCAACATACTCTCCAATTTCTTTTGAAACCCCGGACGATTTCGTATTGTCTTGACTTGTGACAATTAGTGCGTCAGGTATTTATCCAGGCTCATTTTATACCAACCTGATGGAGTCAGTGATCACGGCAGGAATGGCGGAACTGATTGTATTCCTGTAAGCCAATATCGCCGATTCATAAACATTTCATCATGTTTTAAATCATTTTAATCTCAATATGGTGTCTAATGTGCAGATATTTAATACCATAACTTTCCCCTCCTTCGCAAGGCTCATCTTTATACACATTTTTTATCATTAGCCTGTAGCAAACTGGGAACAAAAGGGATTTAGGTTATTCGTTGGAAGGAGATGCAATAAATTGCTTGTTCT
>JAVEXG010000057.1:0-19022 GCA_034004115.1 Bacteroidales bacterium
TGAAAGGGATTGGTCGATGTTCATGTACGGAACCAGGGGAACATGCCCCTCAACCTGGTTAAGCTCAAATACTGCAGGGTTCTCCAGATATGACCAGATGTCAGACAGGAATGGTTTCTCCTGGCTAAAACCTTGAATAATTGTCAGGCTTAATGCAACAACGAGAAAAATCACTTTTTTCATGATAAGGCTTGCTAATGTCAGGGAAATATACAAAAAAATGAGCATTTAACAGGTCGGTGCAATATGTAGTGAAACACTGCAACATCATAACAGCGATTCTGAAAACCAACCAAGGAAATACTTTGGATATATGCGGGAAAAGGCTAATTTCGTTGATCCGGGCCATTTAACAACAAAAAAAATCAGAAATGAAAAAGTTCCGCATCAACCACCTGATCATTTCAGCATTCCTTCTGCTATTCTCAATGACCGCCTGCCGCAGGGAGCCTGCAGACAGCCTCAACATTGAATATGAAAAATACGTGATGCCCAATGGTTTGCAGGTCATACTTCACACTGACCATTCCGATCCCATGATCGCGTATGTAATAATGTACCATGTCGGTTCGAGCCGCGAAGTTCCCGGAAGGACCGGGTTTGCCCATCTGTTTGAACATCTTCTGTTCACAGGTTCTGAGAATGTGAAGCCCGGAGAATTTGACATGATCCTGGAAGCTTCCGGGGGATCGAACAACGGATTCACATCCAGGGACATAACAACATACTTCGAAGAGTTTCCAAAAAACGCCCTCGAGAAAGTGCTCTGGCTTGAATCGGACCGCATGGGATTTTTCGTCAATTCCATAACGCAGAGGTCATTTGCGATCCAGCAGAATGTGGTGCAGAACGAAAAGAGACAGGGTGTTGACAACCAGCCGTACGGATTCACGAGCTATGTGATTAACAAGAATCTGTATCCTGAACACCATCCCTACAACTGGGACGTTATCGGCGAGATGGAGGATCTCAGGAACGCGACCCTTGATGACGCGAAAAACTTCTATGAGAGTTTTTACGGACCGAACAATGCAACCCTGATCCTTTCCGGAGATTTCAATCCCGATTCAGCGAAAATCCTTATTGAAAAGTATTTCGGAGAAATCAAGGCACACGGGAATGTAGAAGGCAGGGAACCGATGATTCCTTTACCCGCCGCAACTGTCAAACTTTACCATGAAGATAATTTTGCCAATGTTCCCGAGATCAATATGGTCTGGCCGGTTCCTCAGGCTTATCACAAGGATGCCTACGCGCTTGATTTTCTGGCCAGTATACTTGCCGATGGAAAGAAGGCTCCGTTATACAAAGTTCTTGTGAAGGAGAAACAGCTCACGTCGGAAACGACAGCCTACAATAGTACGGGAGAACTTGCAAGTGAATTCACAATAACGATAAGGGCTAATGAAGGAAAGAATCTTATGGAGATTGAAGATGCAGTTGCCGAAGCTTTTAAAAGGTTTGAGACTGATGGCATATCCGGCAAGGACATAGAAAGAATACGAGCCCTTTCGGAAAAAAGGTTTTATGAAGGTTTGAACAGTGTGCTAAACAAATCAATTCAACTTGCTGCCTACAATACTATGCTCAACGATCCGGGTTTTGCACAAAAAGATATTGAGAACATCAGGTCAGTTACTGCAGATGATGTGAAACGGGTTTATGAAACCTATATAAAAGGACGTCCTCATGTAGTGACAAGCTTTGTTCCAAAAGGCAACCCTGAAATGATTGCAGAAAATTCGGTCAGGGCAGGAATTGAGGAAGAGAATATAAACGAGGCAAGCCAGGTAGAGATCGCTGATTTTGCAGGGGAGGAAATTGTCAGAACCGGGTCAGCGATTGACCGTACTGCTGAACCTCCCTCAGGAAAGGAACCAGAAGTGGCAGTCCCTGATATATGGAAAGAAAAACTATCAAATGGAATAAAGATTTACGGAATTTACAATCCGGAACTCCCCCTGGTGAACGTAAGCCTGACTATTGACGGGGGCATGATGCAGGACAGGACAGATCTTCCCGGAGTAGCAGGCCTGGTTGCCGCGCTTCTGCCGCAGGGCACTGCTAATCTGACTCCGGAAGAATTAGAGGAAGAAACTGAGTTGTTGGGTTCGGATATAAGAGTTCGTTCAGGAAGGGAAGAAATGATGATCAACATGAGCGCCCTTTCAAGGAACTTCGGAAAGACAATGTCGCTGGTCAAGGAGATACTCCTGCATCCCCGATGGGATTCAACCGAATTTGAGCTCGCCCTTACCCGTACACGAAACAGGATAATCCAATCGGAAGCCCAGCCGTCGGTGGTGGCGAATCTTGCCTTCTACAGGCTGCTTTACGGTAAAGACCATATTTTTGGTTACAGCAGCGACGGAACCAGGGAATCTATTGATAAAATATCAATCAGCGATCTAAGGTCATGGTACGCATCGAACGTTTCACCTTCAAATACGAGGATCCATATTGCAGGGAATATAACCCGGGAGCAGGCTCTCGAGGCTTTGAAGCCGCTTGAGAAAGAATGGAAGTATGTTGATGTGAAGCTGAGTTCGCTTCCTTCTCCTGTTGTGCCTGAAAAATCTAAAATTTATTTCATCGATATACCGGGATCACGACAGTCAGTTATCTACATTGGATATCCGGCAATTTCAAGAGATAATCCCGACTTCATCAGGACAGAATTCATAAATTACAGGCTTGGCGGGGCTTTCACAAGCATTCTGATGCAGATACTCCGCGAAGAGAAAGGTTTCACCTATGGTGCAAGAAGCTCTTTCCAGGAAATGAAATCAGTGGCACCTTTTGCAGCAACAGCTAGCGTGCGTTCAGATGCAACATTAGAGTCGGTTGAGATATTTAAGGATGAAATGGAAAAATACCGCAACGGTGTATCGGAAGATGATCTTCTGTTTATCAAGAATTCCATGATCAGGTCAAATGCCCTGCGCTTCGAGACCAACTCAGCGCTGGTTAACATGCTGGCTACATTGAGCAAATACGGGCTTAGCGATGATTATGTAAGGAAAGAACAGGAAATCATCCGGAACATGACTACAGATAAACACCGTGCTATTGTTCAGAAATACATTATCCCCGGCAGGATGTACTATCTTGTTGTAGGAGACGCTGCTACGCAGCTGAAACCGCTTGATAAAATAGGTTTCGGAACACCTGAACTTATAAGCAGATAGAACGATTTCGCAGGGCTGAAAATTCAGAGGAACAAGGAAAGGTTCCTATTTCCCCGTCATGTTCAGGCTTCCTGCATAATAGTTGGCGTCGATTGTAATTTCGGGATTCTCAGTATCGAGTTCGATTGTGGTAAAACGGGTTGTCGGAACTATATCCTTTCTTACACCCGAAACATACATCCTTAAAGGCATATTGAATCTATCGACGCAATTATTCCATCTGTAAGTAAGCTTGTTGCCCTGTACGTAATACTCGAACACCGGTATTCTTACATCCCTGAGATACTGGTCGAAGAAGCTTTTCAGATCGAGGTTCGTTTTTTCCGACAGGTAGGCCTCAATCTGCGATCCCTTTACAACCTGGTGGTAAAAATCCCGGCTCAGTCCCCTGAGTATCCCCCTCCAAAGCTCGTCGTCGTCAATTATATTTCGCAGTGTATGGAGCATGTTGCCGCCCTTGTAATACATGTCGCCCGAACCGCTTACATTTACATTGTAAACCCCGGTAACCGGCTGATCGTTCCTTATGTTTCCCCTGCTTCCCAGAACATAATCCCTTCCGGCATCCTTCCCGTAATAGTATTCAACGTACAGGTTCTCGGAATAGTTTATAAAACTTTCATGCACCCACATGTCTGCCGCATCTTCATAGGTTATGCTGTTTGCGAACCATTCATGTCCCGATTCGTGGATAATTATAAAATCGAATTTCATTCCCCAGCCCGATACGCTAAGGTCCCTTCCGTTGTATCCGTTCCTGAATCCGTTTCCGTAGGTAACCGAACTCTGGTGCTCCATTCCGAGGTAAGGAACCTGAACCAGCTTGTATCCATCCTCATAGAACGGATAGGGCCCCATCCAGTATTCAAAGGCAGCGAGCATCATGGGAGCTTGCCGGAACTGAACCTTTGCCTTCTCAAGGTCATCCTTCAGAACATAATAATCGCAGTCGAGCTTCCCTTTCTCACCATTGAAAACCTCAGAGAAATGGGCATAATCGCCAATATTTATATTGACACCGTAATTATTGATTGGATTTGACACAAACCAGTGCCATGTTGTTGTATTGTTCCTGAGTTTTTCCACTTTCCTGAGACGGCCGTTTGAGACATCCATGAGATTCGATGGTACGTTGACGCTTATAAGCATGCTGTCGGGCTCATCATACATATGGTCCTTGCAGGGCCACCAAAGGCTGGCACCATCTCCCTGGCATGAAGAAGCCACGAAAGGCTGGTTGCGGCTGTCGCGCTGCCATGTTATCCCTCCTTCCCACGGTGGCCTGTGGGAAACCTTCGGACGGCCGCCATAGTCCAGAATAAGCGAATACACTTTCCCGGGCTCCTGCCGTTCAGCCATCTGTATCCAGTACACATTCCCTTCCCTTTTGAAAATCAGCGATTTCCCGTTTTGTTCGGCTTTTGTCAGCACGAGCGGCAGCTGAAGGTCGATCTGCATCATATCCGATTCAGTTTTTACCCGGTAAGTCACGGTATTTGAACCATAGATTGTACTGTCGGCGGGATTTACTGCAATATCGAGATGATAATATGTCAGATCCCACCAGGCTCTTTCGGGAGTTATGGATCCGCGAAGTGTGTCCTGCCTGGTATACCCCCCCTGTGACGGGGCAAGATATTGGGAATCAACATTAACAGCAGCAGAAAAAAGCGCTGCTGAGAGGATAAGGTATCGAATGTATCTCATTTCCGGGTAAGGTTAAACTGACAAAAGTAAAAAGATATTGCTAATATGCTATAGGTGCGGTTCCACAGCAGCCGGCAAACATTAATCGGGCCCATGAAAAGTTTTTTAGACGGAAAATTTGGGTAATTTTATCAGTCTGATGAAAAAAGCTTTGCTATATCTCGCCTTACTGGCATTTTCAGGCCGGTTACTGGTGGCACAGGTCGACCTGACCTCTACCAACCTGCCACTGGTAATCATTACAACCCCAGGAGGCCAGAGCATTGTCAATGAGCCTAAAATCACGGCTGAAATGAAAATCATCCATAATGGCGGCGAGCAAAGAAACACACCGGACGATCCGGGCAATATCTACGACGGTATAGTTGGAATAGAGATAAGAGGAAGGCATTCTGCAACACTTCCGCAGAAGCCTTACGGCTTTGAAACCCGCGACGAGTACGGAGAAAATCTCAATGTCCCCCTTCTCGGAATGCCTGAAGAGAATGACTGGATACTGACAGCCAATTACAACGATAAGACCTTTCTAAGGAACGAGCTGGCTTTTGAGCTATTCAGGAAGATGGGACATTATGCCCCGGGGACAAGGTACTGCGAGGTGATCCTGAATGGAAGCTATGACGGGATTTACCTTCTCTGTGAGAAAATTAAGCAGGACAAGAACCGGGTTGATATTGCGAAACTCAATCCGGATGAAAACTCAGGCGACGACCTTACAGGAGGATATATATTCTCGACTGATTATTACACAGATGAGGACAGCTGGCTGAGCGATCATTCACCGGTCAACAAGCCCGGGGCCAGGGTTCATTTTGTTTATTGCGATCCGAAACCGGATGAACTTACGGCTGTGCAAAAGACATATCTCAGGAATCATGTCAATTTATTCGAGAGTGTGCTCTACAGCAGGGATTTCGCGGATAAGCGGAGCGGTTACAATAAGTACCTTGATGTAAATTCATTTGTTGATTATTTTATTATCAGTGAGCTTACCCGGAATGTGGACGCTTATAAGAAGAGCAGGTTTTTCTATAAAGACAAGGACAGCGACGGAGGCCTGATCCATTCTGGTCCCCCATGGGATTACGACTGGGCCTGGAAGGATATTACAGAAAACTGCATCCATTTCAACCGGACCGACGGATCGGGCTGGGCATACAGGATAAATGAGTGCGGAGCATGGCCTGTTCCGCCTTCGTGGGAGGTGAGGCTCATGCAGGACAAGGCATTCTCGGGCCAGATCTATAACCGATGGTTCAACCTCAGGAAAACAATTCTGAGCGAGGAATCCCTCCATCATGTAATTGATTCGGTCGCACTTCTTCTTGACGAGGCACAGGAAAGACATTTCACCCGATGGGATATACTTGGCCGGAATGTCGGTACTCCCGAGTACGGCGAGCAACCTGATTCATACAGCGGTGAGATAGAAAAACTCAAGGGATGGATTGCAAGGCGGATCACCTGGCTCGATTCAAACATGGTGGGTAAGCCGAATCAGGGAAACAGTTCAAACACGTTTTATAAGGTCTATCCTGTTCCTGCCGGAAGTAAGTTGAACATTGAGTCGGTGAAAATTTTAAGCCGGATGGAGATTTTCTCAATCACCGGAACCAGGGTCAAAGAAGTATCCGACAGCGGCATGCATCAGGCAACAGTCGATGTTTCATTTCTCGATCCGGGATTATACATACTCAGGATGTGGTTTGCCTCAGGCGAGGTTGTTAGCTGTAAATTCGTGAAAGAGTAGAAGGCGTAATGGCGTAGAGGCGTAAAAGGCGTAAAGGCGTAAAGGGGATTTTCTCTTCGATCCCGAACTTTCGGGACTGCGAGAAATTCTTTTTTTAATTCAGAGTACAAATTTTATTATCCCTAAATCAAGGCAGCATTTTCGCCCGGATTTTCTATTTTTAGGGAAATTTAAACCAGGGACCATGAAACGCTTACTACCCTCTTTCATAATCATTGCAGTTTTTCTGTTCAGCATTATAAACCCGGCGGATGCACAGGATTCTCCCAGGTCGCGCGAGTCGTTCAACCAGGGCTGGAAATTCATCAGGTTCTTCAATGCATCAACTGATACTGCGACTTTTGACAAGGAGCCTGCCGTACTTCAGCTTCCGACAACCGACGACAAAGCCTGGCGGACCATTGATCTGCCTCACGACTGGGCCATAGAAGGCCCCTTCAGCGATACACTTGAGAATAACACCGGTCTTCTTCCCTGGAAAGGAATCGGATGGTACAGAAAACACTTCACCCTCGATGAAACTGACAGGAACAACCGGATCTACATCGACTTCGACGGAGCCATGGCTTATGCAGAAGTGTGGCTCAACGGGGAGCATGTCGGCGGATGGCCCTACGGATACTCTTCGTTCAGGCTTGACCTGACTCCCTATGCGGCCTTCGGAAAGGAAAACGTAATAGCTGTCAGGCTCGACACAAAAAGCTGGGATTCGAGATGGTATCCCGGAGCAGGGCTGTACCGCAACGTCTGGCTTGTTAAGACCTCACAACTTCATGTTTCGTATAACGGACTCTATATCACCACACCCGAGATCAAAAAGGAAAACGGAGTTGTCAGCGTGAAAGCTGAAGTGGAAAGCCATATGTCCAAACCCGTTTCAGCAGCAATCAGGGCTTCCGTTTATAAACTCGACAAACAGGGAAATGCATCATCATCTCCTGTCGCAGAATTCACGTCACCGGCAGCCCAGCTGTCCGCCAACGGAGATCATACTTTCAGGGTTGACGTCAATGTGAAGGAGCCTGCGCTGTGGGATCTTGAGAATCCTGAGCTTTACAGGGTAGCAGTATCTGTCCTCAATGGAAATGAGACCTCTGACATATGTGCAAGCAATTTTGGTTTCAGGACACTTGAATTCACTGCACGCGACGGGTTTTTCCTTAACGGCAAAAAAGTTCCCGTGAATGGGGTATGCAACCACCACGACCTCGGGGCTCTCGGCGCCGCTTTCAACATTAGGGCTGCCGAACGCCAGCTCGAGATACTGCGGGAAATGGGATGCAATGCTGTCAGAACAAGCCACAATCCACCCGCCCCCGAACTCCTCGATCTCTGCGACAGGATGGGATTCCTTGTCCAGGACGAAGCTTTTGACACATGGAAGACACCCAAGAAGATCAACGACTACAACAAACTTTTCTATGCATGGCACGAAGAGGATCTGAGAGCAATGGTCCGCCGTGACCGCAATCATCCGTCCGTCTTCATGTGGAGCACCGGAAATGAAGTCAATGATCAGAACAACCCCGCCCTTTCAGAAAGCCTCAGGAGGATTATTAAATCGGAAGACGTCACCAGGCCAGTGACAGTTGGATGCAACTGGGACGAATCAGGCACGAACGGCTTCCAGCTTACAGTCGATGCCTTCGGGATCAATTACCGGCTTTACCGTTATGACGCCTTCTTCGCACACAAGGAAAATGATGACCTTCCCTTCCACTCGAGCGAATCAGCGTCGACTGTAAGCTCCAGGGGTGAATATTTCTTCCCTGTGGTCGAGGGCGACCTTAACAATAACCTGCCAGGCAAAGGCATTTTCCAGGTCTCCTCCTACGACCTCGCATATCCTGCCTGGGCATCAACACCCGACCAGCAATGGGAGATGCAGGATAAATACCCCGGAGTCTTCGGTGAATTTGTATGGACGGGATTTGACTATCTCGGAGAACCGACACCCTACGGAGGCGATCTGACAGGATTGAGGCCGGGAACACGGAGATACGACCAGGCAAAAGCCCTTCTCGACATGCAGAATGTAACGGAAGTGCCGTCGCGCAGCAGTTATTTCGGAATATTAGACATCGCAGGCTTCAAAAAGGACCGCTTTTACCTGTACCAGTCAAAATGGAGGCCTGAGCTTCCGATGGCTCACATACTCCCCCACTGGAACTGGCCGGAGAGAAAGGGTCAGGTAACCCCGGTTCATGTATATACATCAGGCGATGAGGCCGAGTTATTCCTTAATGGCAAATCGCTCGGGAAGAAGAAAAAGGGCCAGTTTGAGTACAGGCTCAGATGGGATGATGTTGTCTACAAGCCAGGAGAACTCAAAGTTATTGCATATAAAAATGGTGAAAAGTGGGCTGAGGAAAAAGTTGTAACAACAGGAAAAGCATCAAAGCTTTCGGCTTCAGCTGACCGTCCTGCAATCACTGCCGACGGAACAGACCTTGTATTCATTACAGTAAGGATTGAAGACAAGAATGGCGATATGGTGCCGCGCAGCAGCAACCCTGTGAATTTCAGCATCCAGGGTCCGGGGAAAATAGTTGCGGTCGATAACGGGGACGCCACCAGCCACGAACCGTTCCAGGCCAACCGGAGGAAAGCCTTCAACGGGCTGTGCCTTGTGATAGTAAAAGCCGATAAGGGAGCCGCCGGCTCATTTACCGTAAAAGCAGATTCAAAAGGACTTAAAGGCGCTGCTGTTACAGTGGGACTAAAATAACCTGATGCAACTACACGAAGGATGACTAGAACCTGGCATCTGCCGGTATCATGTTCCGTATTTTTACATCCCCGAATGCCTGGTCGGAAGAATATCTGAACCTGTAATTAAATCTTGAGATTAATTTTTCCGAATCGAGAACAATAGGATAAATACTTGCGTTCACTCCGGCCGGTTCGAGATTCAGAAGCCTTAGCGGCCACAGTACTGAGATGACAAGTCTTACAAATCCCAGGGGTATCCATATGAATTTCTTCCCGGGCATAAGGCTTTTGATCTGAGAATAACTGTCAGGCGCCAGATTATATATCCCTGTTATTTCATCATCCTTGAGAATCAGGTGGATCAGTTCGGCAAGGTCGTCAGTATGAATGAACTGGACCCTGGTGTTTTTAGCGAAAGATGGCAGCCAGCCTACCTTCAGCAGCATTGAAACTATGGTTGCTGGCTTATTGTAGGTAGGACCGATAACCGTGCATATCCGGCATAACACCCTGTGAAGATCGTCCCTGACCGGGGAATTCAATAGTAATTCCTCAACATGTTTCTTATTCAGGCCATATACATAATTCCCCGGCCGGACAGGATCGGTCTCGCTTATCCATTCCGGATTATCCCTGTGAGCACCGTAAATAGTAGCGGAGCTTGAAAAAACAAGCTGCTTAACCGATGAAGTCCTGTTGCAAATATCCAGGATATAAGCTGACCCGCCAACATCAATCTGGTACTCCAGCTGCCTGTCGCGGATCTTATGAAAGGTGCTTGCCAGATGAATTACGTGAGTCGGACGCTCCTCTTCAAATATTTTCTCAAGTTTATCCTTCTCTGTTATGCTGCAATTGTGGAATTTATAATACCCGTTCCCTGAAGCACACGGCAGGTTCTTCAGATCGAGAGCTACAACCGGAATATTTTTCTCCATCAGGTGTGAGGCAATTGCACTTCCGATAGATCCTGATGATCCGGTGATTAGGACTTTCATTAATATTGTTGATATTTACTGTTTCCTTTTTGAAAAGCCACAAAAGTAAACAATACCGGTTTATCAGTTGCTTGTTATGTATTGTTTTTTTGGGATAATCCCGTAAAAATAATTCTTCCTTTTTGCATCTTCGTAAGAATTCTGCCGTCTTTCCTGATAAAACAGGTCCGGTCTACAGGAAAAAATTCTTTGGAATTTATATAAACTTGATCTTACAATTAAACACTATCCATTATGCAATTAAAACGCCGTGACTTCATTAAGATCAGCGGGATCACTGCGGCAGGTTCTCTTATCATACCGCCTTTCATACAGTCGTGCAAGACGGTAAGGCTCTCGGAAGATGCTGAAAGCTATCTCAGCCATTTTGAGGTGACCAGGGAGACCTTGCAAAAAGTAATTTCCGCGGCCATGGAAAAAGGGGCAGACTATGCTGACCTCTTTTTTGAGCATACACTCAGTAATACGTGTGCCCTTGAGGACAATAAGGTAAACAGCGCCTATTCGAACATAGCTTCAGGCGTCGGGATAAGGGTGCTTAAAGGCGATCAGACCGGATATGCGTATTCGGAAGACCTTACAGTGGAAGCCATGCTGAGGGCTGCCAGAACCGCTTCAAACATCGCAGATAGTCCGGGTAAATTTTCGGTCGCTGATTTAACCGAATACACAAAACCCAGCTATTATGCGATCAAGGGTTCATGGGAGGACACCTCGATAAAAGACAAGATCCCCTACATGCAGAGAATGAATGACAACATCTTTGCTGCAGACAAGAGGGTCACGATGGTAAATGTCTATCTCAACGACCAGACCTCCTACATCATGTTCTATAATTCGGACGGACTTCTGGCATGGGACTACAGACCGATAATCCTGATCGCAGGGGTCTGCATAATGGAAGATAAAGGGAGCACCGAGAATTTCTATGTCACCCGTTCTTCAAGGATGGGCCCTGACTTCCTTACAAATGAGCTGATTGATGAACTTTCAGCAGAAGTAGTCGACAGAACATCCAGACTTTTCAGTGCAGTCAGGCCGGAGGCAGGCGAAATGGAGGTAGTGATGGGAGCCGGTCAGTCTGGCATACTTCTTCATGAGGCCATGGGACATGCTTTCGAAGCTGACTTCAACAGGAAGAACCTTTCGATTTTCTGTGATAAGATGGGACAGAAAATTGCAGAAGATTTTGTTACTATAATCGATGACGGCACTATTCCGATGAACCGCGGCAGCCTGAATTTTGATGATGAGGGTAATCCCACTGAGAAGACTTTCCTGGTCAGCAGTGGTAAGCTGACAAGCTACCTTCACGACAGGATAAGCTCTGATTTCTATAAAGTTCCTTCAACCGGCAATGGAAGGAGGCAGAGTTTCCGGCATATCCCGATGCCAAGAATGCGAAGCACCTACATGGAGAACGGACCTCATAAGAAGGAAGAAATTATTGCCAGCGTGAAAAAAGGAATATATGTCGACTATTTCAGCAATGGCGAAGTGAACATTGGCCAGGGTGATTTCACCTTCTTTGTGAAATTCGGTTATCTTATCGAGAACGGGAAACTGACAAAGCCGGTTAAGGATATCAACATAATCGGAAACGGTCCCCAGGCACTGGCTGACATTGTTATGGTTGGCGATGATATGGCTATAGATAACGGAGGCGGGATGTGCGGGAAAAACGGTCAGTCAGTTCCGGTGACCATGGGTATACCTACGGTGAAGATCAAAAAGCTGACCGTGGGTTAGAATATTCTCATTTAACAGAAAAAAAATATCATTATGGATACAAATGAAAAATATGCTCTGGCCGATATCGTCATCGAACATGCATTGAAAAGCGGGGCTGAACAGGTATCAGTTTCGGTTTTTGACAACCGGAGCACTGAAATTGAGATCAGGGACCAGCTTATTGACAGCCTGAAGGAATCTAACCGGGCCAACCTTTCAATAAGTATTTATGTTGATAAGAAATACTCATCTCATTCAACCAACAGGATGAACAGAGAAGAGCTGTTCAGGTTTGTTGAGGAAGCAATTGCATCGACCCGCTTTCTTGCGGCTGACGAATTCAGGTCTCTTCCCGAGCCCGAACTATATTACAGGGAAGGAGGTCCGTCTCTTGGCACCTTTGACAAGACAATTGATTCATTAGATGCGAAAACAAAGATTGAACTTGCTAAGAAAGTAATGAATGAAGTATACGGAAAGAATGAAAGTATTCTTTCAGTCAGCTCTTACTACTATGACAGTATATCTAACGGCATACTTGTAACCAGCAACGGTTTCAGAGGCAGTTCGGAAAACACCGGAGTTCAGCTCGCAGCTGAAGTATCGGTAAAAAGCAACACCGGCCGCCCGAATGCCTTCTGGTATGAAAGCCAGTTGTTCTTCGACAAGCTCAGGAAAGAAGGAATCGGGACAAAAGCCCTCGACAGGGCTCTGAAGAAGTCAGATCCGCGTAAGGTCAACTCAGGCCTGTATAACGTAGTCATTGAAAACAGGGTTGCGGCCAACCTGCTCTCTCCCCTGTATGATTCACTTTTGGGATCGAGTCTTTACCAGAAACAATCGTTCCTCATAGGTAAACTGGGTAAGCCTGTGGCATCTGAAATACTTACTGCCATTGATGACCCGCATATCCCTTCTGCCCCCGGTTCGAGGCTTTTCGATGATGAAGGACTGAAAGCAGTCAGGCGTCCCATCATAGAAAAAGGTGTGCTCAGGGATTATTACATTGACACGTACTACGGAAAGAAACTGGGGATGAAACCCAACTCAGGAAGCAGTTCTAATGTAGTTTTCGAAACAGGAACAAGAAATCTCGATGAACTCATTGCTTTCATGAAAAATGGAGTGCTTATAACAGGCTTTATCGGGGGCAACTGCAACGGCTCGACAGGTGATTTCTCATACGGTATAGAGGGATTCTATATTGAAAATGGTCAGATCGTCCATCCTGTGAACGAAATGAACATTGCCGGCAACATGAACCAATTCTGGTTCAATCTTAAGGAATTGGGAAATGATGTCAGGGAAAATGATTCAATCAGGCTGCCTTCCTTGCGCTTTGAAGGGGTTCAGTTAAGCGGTATCTGACAACCCGGGGGGTCCGGTATTGCTTTGGCAATCTGATCAGGCAAAGGCCAGTATCAGGAGCTGTGCCATGAATATTCTCAGGAACATCACAAGGGGATAGACTGTGGCATACGCCACTGACGGAGCTTCCGACCGGGCGATTCCGTTTGCGAAGGCAAGGGCGGGGGGATCGGTCATGCTTCCCGAGAGAAGACCGCAAATCTCGAAATAATTCCTTTTTAGTGATATCCGTGCAACAAATCCGGTAACAAGAAGCGGAAAGAGGGTGATCAGGGCACCGTATCCCATCCATGTAAACCCGTCGCCTGAGACCAGTGTGGAGATGAAATTCTCACCCGATTTTATTCCGACACTGGCAAGGAAAAGTACTATCCCTATTTCCCGGAGCATTAGGTTGGCACTTGCGGTTGTGTATGAGACAAGAGAGAATTTGTGTCCGTATTTACTCAGAAGAATTGCAACTATCAGCGGACCTCCGGCCAGACCAAGCTTCAGGGGATGGGCCATACCGGGCAAGTTAACCGGAATGCTTCCAAGAAGGACACCAAGAAAAATCCCTACGAAAATCGGGATTATGTTTGGCTCCTCAAGCCGTTTCATCGAATTGCCAATCTCTGCTGTCACCTTTGCCAACGACTTCTCATCCCCAACCACAGTTAGCCTGTCGCCCATCTGCAGTTCTATACCCGGACTTGGAATAAATTCGATCCCCGATCTGTAGATCCTTGTTATGTTTATATTGAATCGTGTTCTGAGTCTCAGTAAACCCAGGCTTTTGCCTGCAACTTCCCTGCTTGTAACAAGAAGTCTCCGCGATATAAGGTCGCCCGATTTGGTAGAAAGATCCATGTCGCTTATTGAACCGGTAAGCTGCAGCACTTCCTTTGCCATTCTCTTGCTGGTCACCACAAGTATTATGTCACCCTCATGGAGAACTGTTTCCGATGTTGCGGAAAGAAGATTTCCCCTGTGAAGCACTCTCGATATAACCACTCCTTCGCCAAGGATCCCTGAGATCTCCGAGACAGACTTGTTGAAAATCGATGGATTTGTGATGAGAATGTTCAATTTTTCAGGCAGGGAATCTGCCGGATGAAGTTCATTCTGAAGTTTATCCAGTTCCTGTTTCATATCGATCCCCATCATTTTTCTGATGACAACCATCGTGATTATGATGCCAAGCACACCGAAGGGATATGCAACTGCGTATCCGAGTCCGATATCCGGGACCGCTGCTCCTTCGATTCCGTAAGTCACCTGTGCAAGGGCATTCTGGGCAGCGCCAAGACCAGGTGTGTTTGTAACTGCTCCCGACATCACCCCGACAAGTTCAGGAAGCGGTGTACCGGAAAGAAAATGGATGAACAGGGTTGTAAGACCTCCCAGAATTACAATCGCACCAGCAAGCAGATTCAGTGTTAGTCCTCCTCTCCGGAAGGACGCAAAAAAACCGGGACCTACCTGCAGACCTATGGAGAATACAAAAAGGATCAGGCCAAAGTCCCTTACAAACTCAATAACCTTATGGTTGGCAGTAAATCCAAGATGTCCCATCAGGATCCCTGCAAACAATACAAAAGTGATGCCCAGGGAGACGCCCCATATTTTCAGCTTCCCGAGAAAAACGCCGGCGGCTATAACAACACTGTAGAGAATGATCGTATGTGCCACATTATCATTCCACAACAGTTCATTTAACCATTCCACACCACAAAGTATTATAGAATCTTATAAAATTATTTCTCTATCCTGTATAGGAACTTTTCAGTCCTCACGACAACTGATTCTCCCAGAAAGGCCGGAGTGCCCCAGATTCCCGAATCCATCTGAAAGCGCGACACAATATCCGGTTTACGGCCTGTCCGAACGGCGGTCACTTCGCCCTTAACCGAAAAGAACCAGACAATGTCCTGAGCAATTACCGGCGAGGCATTGTGATCGGACCTGAGTCTTTCCGACCAGATCTCCTTTCCTGTTTCAGCATCAATACACATAAGGTAATTCCTCGTGTTGACCGTATAGATAAGGCCGTCCTTTACAACCGGGGTAAGCATCTGGGTATGCGCCTGGTCATCCCGCTTCTTCCAGAGTATGTTGGTTGAAGTGATATCTCCTTTTCCGTCAGGATTTACAGCAAACATTTCAGTATATGTCCCACCGTCAGGACTGTTTACTGAACCCGTATAGAAGAATACCTTGCCATTCCATGCCACAGGCATCGGAACAGTCGACTCGGCCCCTCCCACTACTCTCCAGACCTCTTTCCCCGTAAGCGGCTCATAAGCGCAGCAAACCGCTGATCCGTTGGATATAAGGAGATCCTTTCCCTTTACGTTCATAATCAATGGAGTTACATAAGCCTTTTTCCCGATGTTGGCAAGGGCCCTGTAAGGTTCCTCCGGTCTGTCGGTCCTCCACACCTGTTTTCCGGTGGCCTTGTCAAGCGCCACAATAAACCTGACATCCGTACCTTCGTAATGAAGGATAAGCAGATTTTTATAGATAACAGGGGATGAGCCCGGTCCCTGCACGTGATTGCATTTCAGGTCGGTCCGCTTCCATACGACCGAACCGTCGCCAGTTCTGAGGCAGGCTGTGCCAAGGCTTCCGAAATGGACATATACGAAGCCGTTTTCAATGCATGGCGTCGGACTGGCATAGGTATTGATTCCATGCTTGCTTATATGTTCATCAACATCAAACACCTTTACGTCGTGGATTATTTTTCCTGACCTGAAATCGACGCAGACTGCATAGAGTTCTGTGCCGTCGGAGGTGGCAGTTGTAACCCAGACCTGATTTCCATAGATAACGGGCGAAGAATGGCCGCTTCCATGTACAGCGGTTTTCCATTTTGTATTGCTTTCATTCCATTCAGGCGGAATATTGACAGCCGAGGAAAGACCGTTCAGGTTGTTACCCCTGAAATGTGTCCAGCTGAGGTTCTGCGAGCATGCAATTCCAAGTGTAAGAGAGGCGAGTATAAGAACCACCGTCAGTTTGTGAAGCGACCTATCTTTCATATCTTCTTTTCTTTAATATTTTCCTCAGGATACTGTTAACCCGTCGCTGAACCCTGCGTTCGGGAGTATCGTATTCCTTTTCATCCTTTTCAAAGATATCAATTATGATGTCAAAAAAACTTTCTTCCTTGAAATCGGGGCAATCGAGAGCACCGGCAAGTTCAGGGGGAAGCTCGGGAAAAGGTTTGATAAGGCTCTGGCTCAGCGACCGGTTCTGTTTCATCTTCTTAAGGGTGAGAGCCACGAGTGGCAGCGCCAGTGCGCTTCCGGATCCATTCGATCCGCTGTTGAAGTGAACGGATCTTGATGATGCCCCTGCCCTCGAAACCATAACCAGTCCGGGATTAAAAGCTGCAAACCAGGCATCTGAATAATCCTGTGAGGTACCGGTTTTGCCGGCAAGCGGAAAATCAACACCATAAACGCCACTCATTGAGACGCCCGTTCCCTCCCTGATAGCCTTCTGCAGCATTGCTGACATTAGATTGCTGGTTCTGTCGGTCATAATCCTGATTTTTTCTCCGGTCGTCTCCCTTGTATAGATTAGTTTCCCCGATGAAGTTGAGATAGAGCTGATGCACCATGGTCCGATTCTGTATCCTCCGTTTACAAATGATGAATAGGCAACGGCAACCTCCCTGATGTTTGCCTCAGCAGTTCCCAGTGCAAGCGAAGGGGTGTTGTCGAGCTCGAATGAAAAGCGCATCTTTCGCCACATCGCATTGACCTTTTCAAATCCTATCTCCAGGAAGAGGCTGAAAGTGGGAATATTCATCGAATGGGCCAGAGCGCCGGACAAGGAGTATTTTCCACCGTATGAATGGTCAAAATTCTCGGGGCTCCAGTCATCGAAGCCCGACAGGGTTATCGAATCGTTGTCGAGGTATCGGCATGGTTCAAATCCATCTTCCAGGGCTGCAGCATAAAGAACGGGTTTGAACACTGATGCCAGCTGACGCCTTGCAAGAATCTGATCGTAGGGCTGGGTCTTGAAGTCGAGCCCTCCCACCCATGCTTTAATTTCGCCCGATACAGGGTCCATTGCCATAAGTCCGGCATGCAGGAGCGTAAGCGATCGCTTAAGACTGTCCGAAACTGAAAGAGAATCGGTAAAGGTGCTGTCCCAGCTAAAGATTTCCTGAACCCTCAGCTCAGAGGCCCTGTTTTCCAATCCCAGCCTCTTTAGTTCACTGGCGGTAATCTGTTCCAGTGCCCTTCGGCCTGATGAGGTCCTGTACTGCGAGTCAAGTCTTTTTTGCATAATCTGCAGATGCTCTCTGAATGAGCGTACAGCATAATCCTGAAGGGAAAAATTAAGTGTTGTGGTTATTACAAGACCATCTCTTTCCAGATCCCATTCGCTGCCGTCAGAGGAGTTGTAACCCCTCAGAACTTCTTCCGCCTCTTTCCTCACCTGAACCAGGAAATAATCAGCGATGCCTTCCGACTGTGTTTTCCGGCTGTAATCGATGACCATTGGAAGCAGGGAAAGAGAATCTGCGGTCTTCGTGTCAAGAAATTTGTATTTCTTCATCTGACCCAGTACAACATTTCGTCGTGCCTCTGCATTTTCAGGATTACGGCGGGGATTATAGAAAGTGTTTGCCTTAAGCATTCCAACCAGCACCGCCGATTCTTCAACGGCGAGGTCTGCTGTGGACTTATTAAAGAACCTGACCGAGGCTGCTTCGATGCCAAAAACGTTTTCCCCGAAGGCTACTGTATTAAGGTACAGTGTAAGAATATCATTTTTACTGTATACCTTTTCGATGCGGCGGGCCATTATCAGCTCGCTGATCTTGTTTGAGACCATTGGCATAAAACCACTGGTCGTGCGGCCAAACATATTTTTTGCCAGTTGCTGTGTTATCGTGCTCCCTCCTCCGGAACTGCGGTCGTTCATGAGGATCGACTTAAAGAGAACCCTCAGGAAGCTTCTTGGATCGGTTCCATGATGATCATAGAACCTGATGTCTTCGGTAGCAATCAGAGCATCAACAAGATGCCCGGGTAACTGATCAAAGGAGATGTTTGTCCGGTTTTCGTAGAAATATTTCCCGAGAAGCTGTCCGTCCTCAGACATAACGACGGAGGCGTTGGCATTTTTGAAGTTAAGAAGTTCGTGTTTGCTTTTTATACGGTCCGACATACCGGCACAGGCCACTGCAACTACCACTAAAGTAAGCAGGAAGGCAGCCAGTATGATTCTGGATGTTATTTTACTGATTTTAAGCATACAGTGAGGTTAACCTAAAATCCTCAGGTTCCAGTCATATTCCGGCAGTGATCCTAACCCCGCTGCTGCCGCAAATGACAAAAACATGATATTCTTTTCAGACAGCCTCAATTGTTGAAGGAGGCTTGGTTGTTATATTATAAGTAACGCTGACAACACCCGGAACCTCGCTCACTATCTCCGAAGCCAGCTGTTCGAGAACCTCGAACGGGAGCCTTGTCGGAGTGGCTGTCCGGGCGTCGATGCTGTCCCAGCACCTTATTTCTATTTGTCTTCCGAAATCCCTTTTGCCGTCCCTCATGCCGGTCA